>NZ_LYVQ01000016.1 GCF_001984095.1 Pelomonas sp. KK5 | reverse complement strand
GTGCGCTTCGAGGTGCTGCACTTCGCCGATACCGAGCCGCTGAGCCTCCCTCAGCCGCGCACCACCCGCCGATGAATCCTGTTCCCGAATCCCTGCCGCCCATCAAGACGGCGGTGCTGCTGTGCAACCTCGGCACGCCCGACGCGCCCACGCCCGAGGCCACCCGCCGCTACCTGGCCGAGTTCCTCGCCGACCCGCGCGTCGTCGAGATCCCGCGCCTCCTGTGGCTGGCCATCCTGCACGGCATCATCCTGCGCACCCGGCCGAAGAAGTCGGCCGCCAAGTACGCCTCGGTGTGGATGACCGAGGGCTCGCCCCTGAAGGTCTGGACCGAGCGCCAGGCCAAGCTGATGCAGGGCATCCTGGGCGAGCGCGGCCACCGCCTCACGGTGCGCTACGCGATGCGCTACGGCAGCCCGGCCATCGCCACCACGCTGGACGAGCTGATGGCCCAGGGCATCGAGCGGGTGCTGGTGCTGCCGGCCTATCCGCAGTACTGCGCGGCCACCACCGGCAGCGTCGTCGACGCCGTCTCGCGCTGGGCGCTGAAGACCCGCAAGCTGCCCGAGCTGCGCTTCGTCAACCGCTATCACCAGGACGGCGACTACATCAACGCGCTGGCCGACAGCGTGCGCCGGCACTGGCAGGCCAACGGCCAGTCCGAGCGCCTGGTGATGAGCTTCCACGGCATGCCGGCGCGCACCACCGCCCTCGGCGACCCGTACCACGCCGAATGCCTGGAGACCGGCCTGCGCCTGGCCCAGGCGCTGAACCTGAAGGCCGAGCAGTGCCTGGTCACCTTCCAGAGCCGCTTCGGCAAGGCCAAGTGGCTGGAGCCCTACACCGAGCCGAGCCTGGTGCAGCTGGCGCGCGACGGCATCCGCAGCGTGGACGTGATATGCCCGGGCTTCTCGGCGGACTGCCTGGAGACGCTGGAAGAGATCGACCAGGAGGCCCGCAAGGCCTTCCTCACCGCCGGTGGCCAGGCCTTCCACTACATCCCCTGCCTGAACGACAGCGCGCCGGGCATGCGCGCACTTAACGCGTTAGCTGAGCGGCATCTCCAGGGCTGGTCCTAAGCCCCAACTTCGACGGCGCCTCTACACTCCCCCCGAAGAATCTGCCGGGGGACGAGATGGCCGACAAACTGCTCACCGACGGGGCCTGGAAGGCCTTTGCCAAGAAGAAGGACTACAAGGACGCGGCGCTGCTGAAGGCCTTTGCGCGGCTGGATGCCGCCGAAGGCGAGAAGCGGCTGCAGGCGCTGGACGAACTGGAAAGCCAGTCCGAGCTGCTGCTCAAGGCCAACAAGGCCGACAAGGAACTCGCCGCCTACCTCGGCGACCTGCGCAAGGCGCTGGACAAGGAGCGCCGCGCGGCAGAGGACGAGGCGAAGAAGGCCGCGGCCGCCGCCAAGGCCTCGGCGGCGTCGGACGACGACGAATCCGGCCCCGCGGTGCTGACCACCAAGATGGTGCCGATCCTGCGCGAGGTGGCCAAGGGCGGCGAGGCCTTCGCCCGCATCGCCGTGGCCGGCAAGGTACTGGGCGTGCTGGTCTCGCGCAAGCCGCTGACCGGCGGCTCCAAGGCGGTGATGGCCGAGTACCTCGGTGTCGGCGGCCTCAAGTACTTCGATGCCAGCTGCATCTTCGAGGCCGGCATGCACACCTTCGTGATGGAGGCCCGTCCGTCCGGCGTGGCCAAGCTGCTGAAGAAGGCGCTGCTGGACCAGACCGGGCTGCGCTGGAAGGTGCGGGTGCGCGGCCAGGATCCGGCCGACGTCGAGGACGCCGGCGACGAGGAAGAAGAAGGCCGGCAGGCCGAGGGCGAGGAGGTCTCGGCCACCGGCACGACACCCGGCACGACACCCGACCCCGACGCCGCCCGCTACACGCAACTGCTCGCCGAGCTCGACCCCCGCCTGCAGGCCGCGCTGAAGCAGCCCGGCGCCGATGCCTCGAAGCTGCGCGCGGTCTCCGACTTCGCCCAGGGCAAGGCCGAGGCCAGCCAGTACGGCGCCGCGATCCAGGCGCTGCAGCGGCTGGCCGGCATGATCGACGCGCTGGCGGCAGCCCCGTCGCCGATGGACGAGATCAAGCGCCGCCTCGAAGCCGCCATCGCCGGCCTGCGCGGCGCCCCGGGCCTGCCCGGGCTGGACGGCCTGCGCCAGTCGCTGGCCGAGGCCGGCGCCGCCGCGCGGGACCGCCTGTTCGATGCCGCGCTGGAGCTGATCGGCAAGGTCGAGACCGCGCTGGCCAATGCGCCGCAAGGCGGCCCGGCCCGCGGCAGCGTGGTCGCGCTGCAGCAGGCGCGCCTATCCTGGGACGGCCTGCGCAAGGCCTTGCAGGGCCAGCTCCAGGGCCTGGAGAAGCAGCTGCTCGCCGACGTGCGCGCCCACAACGCCGACCCCGATGCGCCCGACCTGCTCGACGAGGCCGAGGTCACCACCGCCGTGCGCGAGGTCTACACCGTGCTGGACCTGCTCGACACCCGCCTGATCGACAAGCTCGACGAGGCGCTGAACGCCGAGGGCGCGGCCCGCCAGGCCCACCAGGCCGAGGCCGCCGCGCTGGTGCAGGAGTACCAGCGTCTCGTTGCCAGCGATCCCCGCATCGCCGACATCGACGACAACGGCTTCTTCCCGACCTCGATCCGCGCCGAGGCCCAGCGCACGCTGAACGCCCTGCTCCAACAGCTCTAAGAAGCGACCATCATGCCGCTCACCGAACACCAACGGGCCTTCGTCTCGCAATTCCTCAAGGTCGGCTTCCGCGCCAAGTCGAAGAACGAGAAGATCCTCGGCGCCTTCGAGGCCTATGCCGATCTGGAGTCGCGCTTCAAGGTGCTGGCCGCCGAGATCCCGCGCGACCAGGATCCGATGCCGGCACTGATCAGCGGGCTCACGCCGGTGCTGGCGCACAAGAACGCCGGCCGCTTTGCCGAGGCGACCGAGGGCTTCAAGCCGCTGGTGCGCGACGCCGAGGCGCTGAAGCTGCGCGTGGCCGAGCAGCGCAAGCAGCTGCGCGCGCGGCTGGAGCAACTGGTCGAACCGACCAATGCCGTGGACCCGGAACTGACGCAGATGGGCCAGCTGCGCGTGAAGATCCTGGAGCTGCTGGTGCCGGCGCTGCCGAGCAAGGCCGCCGCCGGCGAGGCCGGCACCAAGCTCGACGAGCTGCAGCAGCTGATCGACAAGTCGCTGAAGGCCTGGAAGGAAGCCGGCGCCGAGGCGCTGAAGAACCTCGCCGTCCCGACCAAGGGCAGCGGCCCCGACAAGGACACGCTGGCGAAGCTGCGCGAGCAGATCACCAGCCTGCAGGGCAAGACCCGACCCTCCCGCGAGGAACAGGCCGCCGCCAATGCCGCGCTGGAGCGGCTCAAGCGGCTCACCACCGACCTGGGCAAGGGCATCGCCGTGCGCGACAGCGACTCGGTGGATGCGCTCAAGAGCAGCGGCCGCGTGAAGACGGCCGCGAAGGCGCAGCTGCTGCTGGAGCAGGTTGGCGGCGCCCTGGGCGACACCGAGGTCACGCCCGAGCTGGTCTCGCAGGCCGACACCGCGATCGCCGAGGCCAAGCAGAAGCGCCAGCAGGCGCTGGACGCGCTCGACGAGATCAACAAGCGCACCGTCACCAACCCGCAGCAGCAGCAGCAGATGCTGCGCGACCGCGAGGCCAACCGGCTCAAGCGCGAGGAGGCCGATGCCGCCATCGCCGCCGCCAACAAGCGCCGCAACCAGATCGCCGCGCGCCAGCTGCTGCCGAACATGCTGGCCGGCGGCCCGCTCTCGTCCGAGGCCCGCGGGCCGCTGGACGACGACGACATGGAGAAGCTGGTCGGCGCCTACGGCAAGGACGCCCGCCTGGCCGACCAGGTGGTCAGCGACATCGGCAGCGCCAGCCATCCGAAGGCAGTCGCCGGCCACCTGGACCAGCTCTGCGACATGAGCGCCAGCGGCTTCGCCAGCAGCGGCGGCACCGCCTTCACCAACCCCGACTACGCGCGCAGCTACGCCGCCAACATCCTCAAGCAGGGCGGCAGCATCGGCGAGGAGGCCTTCAGCGGGCTGGACGACTACGTCCGCGCCGGCGAGCAGTTCAAGCCCAACCCGCTGGAGAACCCGGTGCCGGGCACCTTCGGCGAGCTGACCCAGGTGCGCACCCGCTCGCTCGCCAAGGGCATGGTCGGCGACGACGGCCAGATCAACCCCACCGCCGGCAAGCTCGCCGTGCAGCACCTGCTGTTCCATCCCAAGGTGCTCGGCAACCCGACGCCTGAGCTCGCCCGCAACGCGGTGCAGACGCTCAAGCTCTTCACCGACCCCGGCACCAAGGCCGGCGTCCAGCAGGTGCTGGACGGCGCCAATGCCTCGGCCAACGATCCGTCCGCCAATCAGCTGGTGAAGGGCGCGCTGGGCATGGGCACGAGCGACGTGGTCGGCGACAAGGACGTCAAGCACGCCATCGTCAGCGCCATGTTCGCGCCGCTGACCCAAGGCCCGGTGGGTTCCTGCTTCTCCACCGCGCCGTGCCGGCGCCAGCGCGAGATCGACCCGCTGGCCACGATGAAGAGCTACACCGAGCTGGCCACCAAGGGCAAGCTGACGCCGTCCAACGGCGTGCCGCCGGTGCCGGCCGTCACGCGCCTGCCGGACCACGAGAACCCGCTGATGCGCTCGCTGGAGTACACGCTGGCCAGCGCCGCGGCGCGCGCGCCGGGCAGCGACCGCGGCGGCAAGTTCAGCCGTGCGCTGCAGAGCGGCGTGGACGCGCTGCGCCCCGAGGGCACCGCCGGCGGCACCGCCTGGAACGCGCGCAAGGGCAAGCTGATCCAGGACGTCACCAAGGCGCTGACCTGGGTCTACGACCCGCTGATCAAGACCGCGCCGTCCAGCGACGGCTCCTCCAGCCAGGGCCGCTACGTGGTGCGCCGCGTCTCCGACGGCAAGGAGATCTCGACCAAGGAGGCCTTCATCTCCGTCATCACCGACATCGTGCTGGCCGAGCTGCAGAAGGACGACCCGAGCCTGGAGCGCTCGGCCATCGAGGCCAAGGTCAGCGCCCCCGCCTTCCTCGACCAGGTCTGCGCCGGCAACTACAAGCCCTGGGAGCTCAGCAGCGGCGGCTACGACAAGGAGATCATGCAGGCCATGGGCGGCGGCACGGTCAACGTCAAGCCGATGCTGGGCGTCGGCAACGGCACGCAGAGCGAGGGCGAGCGCACCACGGCCATCCTCGGCAACCTGCTCGGCAGCTTCCAGGGCCGCGGCGACAAGATGGCCATCATCAAGACCGAGACCCAGCACACCTTCAACGCCCTGCCCAACGATCCCTCGCTGGCTCCGCTGAAGGGCAGCAACCCGACCGAGACGGCCCAGAAGCTCAAGGACAAGCTGGTCGATCCGGGTAAGCGCATCAGCGAGACCGCGCTGTCCACCGAGCGCGCTGTCTTCCTCTACGAGCAGCAGCTCAAGGGCAAGCTGGCCGCCGAGAAGGTGGACGAGCTCAAGGAGCTGCTGAAGACCGCGCTGGCCGCCAAACCCACCAAGGCGATGACGCCGGCCCAGCTGGACAAGGCGCTCACCGATGCGCTGGCGCCCTACCAGGCGCGCAAGTCCGCGCTGGACACCGAGGCCTGGGTCACACAGCAGACCACCGCCGGCAAGACCGTCGACACGGTGGCCAAGGACAAGTACGCGGTCGAGCGCCTGGCCAACCTGAAGAAATGGCAGGCCGGCGACAACCAGGACCTGCTGGTCAAGGCGACCGGGGCGCCGGAGTTCGCCATCGCCGACTCCAACTGGGGCGACGGCACCAACTTCATCCAGTTCGTCATCGCTCCCGATCCGCGCACCGGCGAGCCCCTGTTGTTCAAGAAGACCCTGCCGCCCGGCAAGCTCTCGCCGCTGGGCCGCGAATGGACGGACAAGGCCTGGAGCATGGTCGAATGAGCAGGCAACGACAGCAAGAACACGACAACGCAACGCGTAGCGCAGGAGTCACCGCATGAGCAGCAGCAGCCCCGCCTCGAACATCATCCTCGGCATCAACGACGGCCGGTCGGTCGTGCTGCTGCCGGACGGCAGCGCGTTCGCCGAACTCGCCCCGCTGCTGGCCGCGGTGCCTAGCCTGCTGGAACCGGCCCAGGCCGGCCAGTTGGCCCTGGCGGTGAACCAGCTGGCCCACGGCATCGAGTACGAGGTGATCCTGGACCCCGCCGCCTATGAGGCCGCCAGCCGTGCGCGCCTGGCCGCGGAGGATCCGAACGAGCCCTGGCGCGAGGGCGTCGAGCGCCTGGGCGACTACGGCGTACCGGACTTCGCCGCCATCGTCCCGCCGCGCCGGATCGGCGAGGGCCTGCGCTTCTACGCGGCCGACCGGCTCAGCGGCGTGCCCTACCAGGTGGACCTGGCCGCGCTGGACCGGGCCCCGGCCTACGACCCGCTGCGCCTGACGCCGCTGCCGCGCACGCCGGCCGCCTCCGGCCCGCGCACCCAGCCGGACAGCGGCGACGACGACGCCACCGAGACCGTGCCGCGCGACCCCGGCTGAGCCGCCGGTCCGGTCCCTCCTTAGAATCCGCCCATGAAAGAGAAGGAACCGGGCGGAGTCCGTCTGGACAAATGGTTATGGGCGGCGCGCTTCTACAAGACCCGCGCGCTGGCCGTCGAGGAAATCGGCAAGGGCCGGGTGCTGATCAACGGCCAGGCGGCCAAGGCCTCGCGCGACATGAAGCCGGGCGACCGGGTGCAGCTGCGCCAGGGCGTGATCCAGCGCGAGGTGATCGTGCGCGGCCTGTCGCACATCCGTGGCCCGGCCCCGCAGGCTCAGGCGCTGTACGAGGAAACGGCCGAAAGCACCGCAGCGCGCGAGCAGGCGGCCGAGCAGCGACGCCTGGCGCCCGAGCCGGCCCAGACCATCACCCAGGGCCGCCCGACCAAGCAGGACCGGCGGCGCCTTGCCGACTGGGGCGACCGGTGGAGCGCCGGGATCGACCCGGACTGAGGGCTGCCTAGCACCCCGGGAAATCCCGCGGCGATAATTCGCAATTCCCCCTCTTGAAAAGCGGGACATCGGGCCCAGTTGGGCTCGATCGCCCCGTGCGGCATTGCCTTTTCCTCTTCGAGACATGACGACCGACAACACCAACCCCGCACCCGAGACCGCCGACGACGCCAGCGTCGCCCCGGAAGCCGCCGCAGCCACCTCGTCCCCCGAAGCCCAGATCGCCACGCTGGAAGCCCGCCTGGCCGAGATGTCCGACGCCTACCTGCGCGCCAAGGCCGAGGCCGAGAACACCCGCCGCCGCGCCGACGAGGACATGAGCAAGGCCCGCAAGTTCGCCGTCGAATCCTTCGCCGAGGCGCTGCTGCCGGTGATGGACTCGATGGAAGCGGCCATCGCCACGCCGGACGCCAAGGTCGAGACGGTGCTGGAAGGCGTGCATGCCACCAAGCGCCAGCTGGCCGCCGCCCTGGAGCGCAACAAGGTGCTGGAGATCAACCCGGCCGCCGGCACCAAGTTCGATGCCCACAAGCACCAGGCCATCTCGATGGTGCCCGCCGAACAGGAGGCCAACACCGTCGTGGCCGTGCTGCAGAAGGGCTACTCGATCGCCGAGCGCACGCTGCGCCCGGCCCTGGTCACGGTGGCTGCGCCGAAATAACGCGTTATCTGGATGCTCGTGAAGCCTTGAAACAGCGCGAGTTATCCACAGCTTAGAAGCATCGAATTCTTCAAATTCACGGAGCAAGAAAAATGGGAAAGATCATCGGCATTGACCTCGGCACCACGAACTCGTGCGTGTCCGTCATGGAAGGCAACACCACCCGCGTCATCGAGAACGCCGAGGGTGCCCGCACCACGCCGTCCATCGTCGCCTACCAGGAAGACGGCGAAGTGCTGGTTGGCGCCTCGGCCAAGCGCCAGGCCGTCACCAACCCGCGCAACACGCTGTACGCGGTGAAGCGCCTGATCGGCCGCAAGTTCACCGAGAAGGAAGTGCAGAAGGACATCGACCTGATGCCCTACACGATCGCCGCCGCCGACAACGGCGACGCCTGGGTGGAAGTGCGCGGCAAGAAGCTGGCGCCCCCGCAGGTCAGCGCCGAAGTGCTGCGCAAGATGAAGAAGACCGCCGAGGACTACCTCGGCGAGGAAGTGACCGAAGCCGTCATCACGGTGCCGGCCTACTTCAACGACGCCCAGCGCCAGGCCACCAAGGACGCCGGCCGCATCGCGGGCCTGGACGTCAAGCGCATCATCAACGAGCCCACCGCCGCGGCCCTGGCCTTCGGCCTGGACAAGCACGGCAAGGGCGACCGCAAGATCGCCGTGTATGACCTCGGCGGCGGCACCTTCGACGTGTCGATCATCGAGATCGCCGACGTCGACGGCGAGAAGCAGTTCGAAGTGCTGTCCACCAACGGCGACACCTTCCTGGGTGGCGAGGACTTCGACCAGCGCATCATCGACTACATCATCGGCGAGTTCAAAAAGGACCAGGGCGTCGACCTGACCAAGGACGTGCTCGCGCTGCAGCGCCTGAAGGAAGCGGCGGAGAAGGCCAAGATCGAGCTGTCGAACTCCTCGCAGACCGACGTCAACCTGCCCTACATCACCGCCGACGCGACCGGCCCGAAGCACCTGAACGTCAAGCTGACCCGCGCCAAGCTGGAGTCGCTGGTGGACGAGCTGATCGAGCGCACCATCGCTCCCTGCCGCACCGCCATCAAGGACGCCGGCGTGTCGGTCTCGGCCATCGACGACGTGATCCTGGTCGGCGGCATGACCCGCATGCCCAAGGTGCAGGAGAAGGTCAAGGAGTTCTTCGGCAAGGAGCCGCGCAAGGACGTCAACCCTGACGAGGCCGTGGCCGTCGGCGCCGCGATCCAGGGCCAGGTGCTGGGCGGCGAGCGCAAGGACGTGCTGCTGCTGGACGTGACCCCGCTGAGCCTGGGCATCGAGACGCTGGGCGGCGTGATGACCAAGATGATCGCCAAGAACACGACCATCCCGACCAAGTTCGCGCAGACCTTCTCCACCGCCGACGACAACCAGCCGGCCGTGACCATCAAGGTCTACCAGGGCGAGCGCGAGCTGGCCCAGGCGAACAAGTCGCTGGGCGAGTTCAACCTCGAAGGCATCCCGCCGGCCCCGCGCGGCACGCCGCAGATCGAGGTGAGCTTCGACATCGACGCCAACGGCATCCTGCACGTCGGCGCCAAGGACAAGGGCACCGGCAAGGAAAACAAGATCACCATCAAGGCGAACTCGGGCCTGTCGGAAGCCGAGATCGAGAAGATGGTGAAGGACGCCGAGGCCAATGCCGCCGAGGACAAGAAGAAGGTCGAGCTGGTGCAGGCCCGCAACCAGGCTGACGCGATGGTCCACAGCGTGCGCAAGTCGCTGGGCGAGCATGGCGACAAGCTGGAAGCCGGCGAGAAGGAAAAGATCGAGACCGCGCTGAAGGATGCCGAAGAGTCCATCAAGGGCGAGGACAAGGCCGACATCGAGGCCAAGACCGAAGCGCTGATGACGGCCAGCCAGAAGCTCGGCGAGAAGGTCTACGCCGAAGCCCAGGCCGCTGCCGGGGCTGCTGGAGCAGGCGCTGGCGCGGAAGGTGCTACGCATGCCGAAGCCCAGCCGCAAGCCGGCAAGCCCGCCCAGGACGACAACGTCGTGGATGCCGAGTTCAAGGAAGTCAAGGACACCAAGTAACTCGTTACCTGGACGTCAGAACGCCGCGCCGAGGCTCCAGGAGTCCGGCGCGGCGCTCTTGCTAGGAAGACCATGGCAAAGCGTGACTATTACGAAGTGCTCGGCGTCGCCAAGAACGCCGCCGAGGACGACATCAAGAAGGCCTACCGCAAGCTGGCCATGAAGTTCCACCCTGACCGCAACCAGGGTGACGGGGCGAAGGCAGCCGAAGAGAAGTTCAAGGAGGCCAAGGAGGCCTACGAGATGCTCTCCGACGCGCAGAAGCGCGCGGCCTACGACCAATACGGCCATGCCGGCGTCGACCCCAACATGGGCGGCGGGCGCGGCGGCCCGGGCGGGGAAGGCTTCGGCGGCTTCGCCGAGGCTTTCGGCGACATCTTCGGCGACATCTTCGGCCAGCAGGGCGGCGGGCGACGCGGCGGCGGGGGCCAGCAGGTCTACCGCGGCAGCGACCTGTCCTATGCGATGGAGATCACGCTGGAGGAAGCCGCCCGCGGCAAGGAAACCCAGATCCGCATCCCGAGCTGGGAAGGCTGCGAGACCTGCAAGGGCAGCGGCGCCAAGCCCGGCACCAGCGCCAAGACCTGCGGCTCCTGCCAGGGTTCGGGCACGGTGCACATGCGCCAGGGCTTCTTCAGCATCCAGCAAACCTGCCCGCACTGCCACGGCACCGGCAAGATCATTCCCGAGCCCTGCACCACCTGCAACGGCCAGGGCAAGGTCAAGAAGAGCAAGACGCTGGAAGTCAAGATCCCGGCCGGCATCAACGAGGGCATGCGCATCCGCTCGGCCGGCAACGGCGAGCCGGGCGTCAACGGCGGCCCGGCCGGCGATCTCTACATCGAGATCCGCATCAAGCAGCACGAGATCTTCGAGCGCGACGGCGACGACCTGCACTGCACGATGCCGGTGAGCATGACCACCGCGGCGCTGGGCGGCAGCATCGAGGTGCCCACGCTGGGCGGCAAGGCCGAGATCGACCTGCCCGAGGGCACGCAGCACGGCAAGACCTTCCGCCTGCGGGGCAAGGGGATCAAGGGCGTGCGCTCGAGCTACCCGGGCGACCTGTACTGCCACATCGCGCTCGAGACCCCGGTCAAGCTGACCGAGTACCAGCGCAAGCTGCTGAAGGACCTGGACAAGAGCCTGCGCGAAGCGGGGGACAAGCATTCACCGAATGCCAAGAGTTGGACGGATAAGGTGAAGGATTTGTTTAAGTGAGCCGCGGGGACTCACAAGACGGTTGCTGAATCGGTACTCCGGTACCGTCAACGTCATTTATGAGCGCCACGAGCCTGCCGGCCGTGGCGCTTTTTCGTTGACATCTGAATCAGTGGGAAACGGATTTGCAGAGCCAACATTTGGACAGATCAGGCAGAGGGCGGCGTTAGAGACTTACTCTTCCATTCATTCAAACCATTTTTCAGAATCCCAACATTCGAATAGTTATTATCCCTATCCCTAGCGCGAAACCAACCCGGAACGAATTTTGACGCCAACCACACGCCACCAGAAGTCAAGTCACGCACCCTAATCAATAAATTCTTATCCAACCTCCCACACTCATCAAAGCAAGCCACCGAGATCAATTCATTTTCCACATAGAATTGAAGCAAGGCGGCAAATTGAGCCTCAACCTGCGCCTTGTAGGATAAACTTTTTGAGGCCCCGAGAATTGCGGCAATATCAAATACAACACTTTCATCGTGATTAATATTTTCCATAAGACCTTCATTTAACTCTGATAATTCTCGACAACCCCGTCGTGGGAGCAAGTGTCTGGGAGCCTGGCAAGCGAATGAATATCCCGCCGGCACTTCGTATTCTGAGTTCCTTTGCAAGCTGCTCTGTCTTGGGGGCAGTTCTACTCGTAACTTCAACTGGATGCCATTGACCGTCGGCCAAGCGCACATGAAAGTCTGGACGCCTAGCTGTCCCGTCGCCCGATGCGCCTTTGTCCTGAACGACATTCCCTTTGGAATCCCTCAAGTATCTCTCACTCACCACGTTATCCTTCCCGAATCGAACTTCGAGTCGCCTCCTTACGCGTGTCTCTCTCGCAGTTCCGTTCGTCTTATTTAAGATGCAACTTAGACCCCAGGGATCAATCCATCCTAGGCTGTTTGGTGCGTAAGCGTATAGATTGAGCCCACCGAGCAACCCAATCGGATCCTGGCTGACAAACCTCCCACAATCCGGGTCGTAATACCTGAACGTGTTGTAGTGCAGCCCGACTTCCTCATCCGCATACTGCCCCTGGAAGCGGATCGGCTGGTGTTCCAGCTTCGGCTGCGCGAAGCGATCATCCTGCGCCTCGGGCTGTTCCTGCAAGGCCAGGTTGCCCCAGGTTTGGTAGCGCCCTCGCCAGGCCACGTGGCCGTCCTCGTCGGTTAGTTCTTCCGGCGCGCCGGCGGTGTTCGTATGAAACCAGTACATCCGCGGCTTGATGCTGCCATCGACGTCCTCGCGCGAGGCCCGTGCTTGCGGTGCCAGGCTGTCCACCCGTGCCATCGGCGCGTAGCTGTCCGAACTCTCGTAGACCAGCGTCGTGATCCGTGAACCTTGCTGTTCCTGCAACAGGCGAAGCCCGTCCCACACGAACTGCGTGGCGCCGAAGGCCCCGCTGCGCTTCTCGATACGTCGCCCGAGCGCGTCGTAGCTGAAGCTCACCGATTGTCGAATCCCGTGGCGCTCGCTGTGCACGGCGACCAGTTGGTGTTCGGCATTCCACTCGAAGCGCTGCTTCGTATGACTGCCGCTGCGCTTGAGGATGAGCCGCCCCAGCGTGTCGTAGTCGTAGCGCTTGTCCTCGAACACACGCAACCGGTTGTGCTCGACGCGACCTCGAGCCTCAACGCCGCGAGGCAGCGGGTTGGAGGCGGCGTCCCAGTCGAAGCGCTCCTCCTCCGGCGGTTCGGGCCGTAGCGGATCGGAGCGTACAGGCCAAGTCTGACAGCGAATGATCCGGCCACTGGCGTCATAACTCAGTTGCTGCTCGCCCAGCAGGTCATCGCGCCGCGCGACCAGTTCGCCATCCGGGCTCCAGCGCCAGGCCTTGCTCTGGCCCGTCAGCGAGGTCTCGCCAGCGGGGCGCAGCATCTCGGCCCAGCGCTGCTGTTCGGCCCGTCCAGGCACAGGCCGGTTCGCCTCGCTGACCAGTTGCGCTTGCACGCGGCCCAGCGGATCGCGCTGCCACCGCGTCCGCAGCCGGCCCTGGCTGCGCTGTTGCTCGCGATGCAGCGCGTCGCGCTCCACATCGCAGATCACCCGCCCGTCCAGATTCACCTGATGCAAGTGCCCCGCGCCATAGTGCAAGAAGTTCAGCACCTCGCCTTGCGGCAGCCTGGTCGCGGTGCGCACGCCCAGTGGGTCATGATGGTGGACAAGAGCCGTCACGCGCGGCGATGAACCCGGCGAGACCTCACGCGTCTGCGGCCAATGGCAGGCGTGCTCCTGGGTCAGGCGGCCGTGACCGTCATGAACGAAGCGATGCTCGTCCCACAAGGGGCCTGCCGCGTCATCGTCGCCATCGGTCGCCGCGGCCCAGCGTTTGATCGCGACAAGTTGCTCACCCCCATAGGTGTAGCGGGTCAGCGTCCCGCTGGTGCGCTTGACGGTCAGGCGACCGAGGAGGTCGCGCTGAAAGGCCGTTCGCTGCGCCTGCGCCGTCCCTGCTGCCTCGAGAATCTCAACCGGCAAACCTTCCGTGTCCAGTGTCAGCTCGGTGCGGAGCCCGTCTCCGGCGATCTGGGCAGACACCCGGCCGGCCTCGTCAAGCTCGAAGCGGGTGCGGTTGCCGGCCGGATCAACCAGTTCCTGCAACTCGCCCAGCGCGTTGTAGTGCCAACGCGTGGTCTCTCCCAGCGGGTCGATCTGGAGTCGAGGCAGGCCCTGGACCTGGTACTGCCAAGCCCGGCGGTGCCCCGCCGCGTCCAGGTGTTCCAGCAGCAGCCCGGCCCATCCCCATCGCCAGCGCTGGATCGATCCGTCGGCGGCGCGCTCGACCAGCGGCTGACCCTTGGCATCGCGCTCCCAGTGGGTCACCTGGCCCAGTGCATCGGTCTCCTGCAGCAGCTCGCCGTACGGGTTCCAATGCCAGCGGGTGGCCTGGCCGGAGCAATCTCGATGCTGGCGTAGCAGGCCTTGCGAGGTATAGGCGTAGTAGCGCAGGCCGCCAGCAGTATCGGTATGAGCAACGGTCTGACCGTACTCATCCAATGCCCAATGCTCATTCAGAGAAGCACTGCCGGCATCGCTGGCCAGGCGCTTGTAGCTGCATAGATTGCCGAAGTCGTCGTAAGCCCAGCGTTCGCCATGGCCGTCGGCATGCTCGCGCTCAAGAGGCAGGGAGAGCTCGGGATGCCAGCGGGTGCGGGTCGTTTGGCCCTGCGGGTCCTGCAAGGCCCTGATATTGCCGCGCTCGTCGTACGCCAACTCGAAGCGCGCGCCATTTGGTGATTGATAGGCGAGCAACACGCGTCGCTCAGGATGCCAACTGCACAGATGGCTGTGGCCCAGTGGATCGGTGTAGCGGGTCACACGCAGCAGTTCGTCCCACAGCCACGATTCGCTGCGGTCCACGCTAGGTGCTCGGGTGCGAGCCCGGGCCCGACGCAGCGGCAAGTCATAGTCGATATCGGTGCGTTCGCCCAGGCTGGTCTGCCACGCCGTGACACGCCAGTGGCCACCACTCTCAGCGCTGACCTGCATGGGCTGTGCTGGCACGTCGAAGCGCTGCCACTGGTAGTCGATCTCCAGGCCCGTCGGCAGACGCTGGTGATGCATCAGGCATTGTGCGTTGTAGGCGAAGCGACGGGTGATGTGAGGGATCGCATCGATGACTTCGATGAGCTGACCAGCGCAGCTGTAGCGGTAGCGCGAGAGAAGGCGCGATGCGCTCCCGTCGGCCGGGTTCAGCGTGATGACGCTGGGTTGGCGCTCGCCATCGGCGTAGTCCAATCGCAATGCCTGACCGCAGCTGGTGCTCACACGAATGAGCCGGCCGGCATCGTCATGAAACAGGAAATGGCGGTTGGCGTTGGTGTCTTCGATCACGCGCAGGCACAAGGTCTGCTTGTGACCACCGCCGGCGGCCTCATCGAAATCGAAGACCAGGCCCTCGTTGTTCATCACGACGTATCGGCCGGGCCCGTCCACGGCCATGCGGGCGAAGGTCAGGCCTTCCTGCACGAGCGCGAACTTCTCGCCGGGCGCGAGCGCTGGCAGCGGCAGCAAGCGCCCCTGCTCGTCCAGCAGCGCATGGGCAGCCGCATGGTCGCCAATGCCCAGCGCGTCCGGATGATTCAGAAGCAGGCGCGTGTCCCATCGCGTTGTCCAGCCGCGCCCGAACATGCCCTCATGGACATTGGCAGCGTTGTAGCGGCGAACCAGCAGCAGCGGAAGGCGCGCGGCGACCTCGAAGTCGAGGTCGTGTTCGCCATCCAGGATCTTGTTGCCGCTGGGCAGGTGGACCGGATAGCCCTTGACGGCCGATACGGTGCGGGCGAGGGCCGCGCCTGCAACCATGCCGAGGCCCATGTTCGTGCCGAAGCACAGGACCTTCTGCAGCAAGGGGCCACGGCCGCGCAGGGCCTGGCAGACAGCGAGCGCGAATCCGGCCCACTTGGAAACGAACCCCAGCCAGCCGGGTGTCTCCGACATGATCGTGCGGACGGTGACCGTGCCGCCACCGATGCCGACATTGCCGCGGCGGCCCGGCTTGACGCTGAGTACTGCGTCACAGGTGGTCCTGTCACCGGCGCGTGCGGCGGGCTGGCTGTTGATGAAGACGGTAGCCGAGCCTTGGGCGATGTACTGCGGAGGCGCGTGCTTCTTGCAGCTAACCTTGTCGTCGTCGGAGGGCGTGGTGCCTGCGTCGGCCGGTGTCTCGCCAAGGATGCCCAGGAAGGACTGAACGGCGTGCCAGGTGGGCTCCGGCGGCTGGGCTGGCGCGTCGCCACTGACCTTACCCGCGGCGCGCGCGGCCTTTCTGCTGTTGATGCGGACGTTGGGTGAACCCGTGGCGATGGAGCCCTTGACCTCGCCTGGCAAGGCCTTGTCGATGAGCGCCATCATCGGGGCCGTGATGAAGTCTTCCAGGCTATGCCCGGTCAAGGCTTCGGACGCCGCGTCAAGCCCAGCGCCGATGACCGCGCCAACCACCGCGCTGAGCACAAGAGCGCCCAGGCCCCCAGTGCCGACGATGAAAGCTGCGGCCAGACCAACTCCCGCGCCGACCAGCAGCCCCACGCCAATCGTCGCTGCGACCTTGAGAATCTGCCCCAGCAGTGGCGTGTGGCGAATGTCGTCGTCGATGCAGGCTGCGGCTGGCAGGCTCATGACGCAATGCGGGGATCCAGAGGCATGATCAGCTGCGACCAGAGGCGCTGGTGGCCCTCGTTGATCGGAATGGCGCTGGCTAGCGTGATGACCAGCAACTGGCGCGGCTTCGTCGTTTGCAGCATGGTCTGCAACTGATGCTGCAGCTTGCCCGCCTGGACGAAGCTGGTCGTGATCATGTGGATCGGCTGCATGCTGCCTTCACGTTCGGTGACGCTTCGACGGACCAGCTTGAATTGCTTGACGTGGCGGGTCAGCAGACCGATCTGGCGGTCGAAGCACTGCTCGATCGATTCGTCACCCAGCAACTCGTCGCGGTTGATCACGATCTGGAATGGCACCTGCGTGTCGGGCTCGACAAAGCTGAGCACGTTGACGCTGCGGTCCTTCAACGGTTCGGGGAGGACCAGGTCGGCTTCGGGAATGCGGTACATGGAATTTCGCTCGCGGCTGGGGGTGGACGACAGGCTTCTCTTGCGGTTCGATCACGCGAAGCCCGTGAAATTGCCCATCGCGTCGAACTGAGGCTCGGGCGGAGCGACTGACTCGCTCGGCACTGGTGCCGGGCTGGCATCCGGGTTGATGTCAACTTGTTCTGGCCCGTCGATCACGATGTTTCCGTCGGAGATCGTGATCGAGCTGGAGCCGACCTGCAGGCGGATCTGTTGTTCTGCGGTGATGAGGATCGACTGCGTCTTTGAGTCCAAGGTGATACCACCACCTTTCGAGGTGATCTTGACGTCGCCCTGGACCGTCTCAGTCGAGCCGGCGTCGGAGACGACCAGCGTGCGCTGCATCTTGATGACTTCGGTATGCGTGCCGCCTACTTGCTCATTGCGGTTGGACCCGACCGTCGTGTTCTCATGGCGGCCAATGGTCTTGCTCCGGTCAACGCCGACGCTGTGGGTCTCGCAGTGCTCGACCTCCGTGCGCAGATCCTTCTCCGCATGCAGCCACACCTCCTCGCTGCCCGCCTTGTCCTCGAACCTGAGCGCATTGGCGTTGGCCGGCCCGCCCCCTTCGCTGGAGCGGGTCAGGATCCCCGTCTGCGTCATGTTCGCCGGCAGCGCCCATGGCGGCATGTTCAGCCCGTTGTAGACCCGCCCCGTCACGATCGGCCGGTCCGGATCGCCGTTCTCGAAATCGACGACGACCTCCTGCCCGATGCGCGGCACCGCCATCACGCCGAAGTTCGTCCCCGCCCACAGGCTCGCCACGCGCACCCAGCAGGAGCTGTTCTCGTCCTTCGTGCAATAGCGGTTCCAGTGGAAGCTGAGCTTCACCCGGCCGTACTGGTCCGTGTAGATCTCGCGCCCCTCCGGCCCGGTGACGATGGCCGTCTGCGGGCCGTGCGTGTGCGGCTTGGGCCTCGTCTGCGCGCTGCGAAAGGTCTGGCTCGCCGCCTGCACCTCGAAGCTGCAGTGGCAGTGGTAGCCGCCTTGGCCGCTCGCGCCGCCCACTTCTTGGATTACCAGCGAGACCGACAGCAGCAGGTACTCGGTGTTGGCCTTGGCCTGCGGGTGGCGATCCAGCGCGAAGGTGTGGCCGCAGACCATGCCGCGCAGCTTGCCGCCGCCGCTGGCACGGCTGCCGGGCGCGCCTTCGTGTTCCATGCGAACGCGGGCCAATTCCTGGCCCTCTTGCGCATCCGCATAGTCCCCCGGCCAGCGATACAGCTCCTGCTCGGCGTGCCCGGTCTTGCGTGGCATCACCACCGTCTGCTGCAGCAGCGCGCGGGGACGCTTGAAGTCGAAGTCATCAGTCACCCAGCGGCCGGGCTGCAGGCCCTCGTGGGTGGTGAACTGATCGCAGTACTCCTCGTCGATCTTGTGGCCGGGCGGGTAGTAGCTGATCTGCTGATAGGCCAGGCTCGGATTCGGCGTATGGGCGGCCGGGTCGTCGACGATGGTCAGCCGGTGCACGCCGTCCGCATGGACGAAGAAGTAGTACAGGCCCCATTCCTGCATCAGCCGCTCGAGGAAGGCCAGGTCGGTCTCGCCGTACTGCACCTGGAACTCGCGGGGCGGGTACTGACGGAACAGGCGTATCTCGCTCGCGTACGGGTAGTCGGCCAGCACCTCGCGCAGGATCTGGTCCACGCTCTTGTTCTGGAAGATGCGGTGATCGCTGGTGCGCTGGGCCAGGGTCAGCCAGGGCTCCAGCAGCAGTTCGTAGACGGCGCGGCGGTTCTCCAGGCGCAGGAAGCGGGCGGCGGTGACGAGACCGTTGACCTGGCGTTCGCCGGCGCCGATGCCGGCCGGCGAGCCACCGGGCAGGCCGGCGACGAAGCTGCCGCGGCCTTCGAGCTCGATCGTGATGCAGGCCTCCTTGCCGACCAGCGCCTTCACGTCGACATTGGCGGCCAGCGATTCGGGGATCAGCGGGTTGTCGGGCGTGGCCAGCAGCAACTGGTAGCTGTACAGCTGCCCCAGCGACTCCTAGCCTTGCAGGGCCTGGAGCACCAGGGCCGGCGATCCCAGCAAGGCGGGCAGCGCGGGACTGGCAAAGGACAAGGTATGAGGCATGCCGGCGATTGCGCCTCAGCCCCCTGTCGGTCTCAAGCCCTAAGCCGGCAGTGAATTCTCTACATCCATCCAAGGCTTGACCTGCGACTGCGCCACAATCTCGCGCTTCCCGACACCGTCGACACCATGCGCCTGCCTTCCCTGAAATCGCCGCTCACCCTGGCCTGGCTGGCCGCGCTGTGGATGGGGCTGCTCTCCAACTGGCCGCTGTGGCAGCGCCTGCATTCGCTGCCCGAACTGGCCAATGCGCGCGGGCTCGTGTTCATCGGCGTGTTCGCCGCGATGGTCGTCGCGCTGCAGGGCGCGCTGCTGAGCCTGTTCGCGTGGAAGCGGGCGATCAAGCCGGTGCTCGCCGTCGTGCTGCTGACCGCCGCCTCGCTGGCCTACTTCATCTCCAGCTACGGCATCGTGATGGACCCGACGATGGTCGTGAACACGCTGCAGACCGACGCGCGCGAGACGCGCGACCTGCTGAGCTGGCGGCTGTTCGCCTCGCTGCTGCTGCTCGGCGGCCTGCCCATCGCATGGCTGTGGCGCCGGCCGCTGGACTCATCGGTGCGCTGGACGCGGCGCCTGGGCTTCAACCTGCTGGGTTTCGTGCTGGGCCTGGTGGCGGCGGCGCTGCTGATCCTGTCGACCTTCGCGGACTTCGCCGCCACGATGCGGACCTATCCGACGATCCGCTACATGATCAGCCCGGTCAATGCGTTTTACTCGTTAGGGACCGTGGCCGCGCGCAGCGGCGCCAAGCCCAAGGGCCCGCCCGAAGTGATCGGCGCCGACGCGAAGCTGGCGCCGCGGGCTGAAGGCAGCAAGCCGCCGCTGCTGATGCTGGTCGTCGGCGAGACGGCGCGCGCGGCCAACTTCTCGCTGGACGGCTATGCCCGGCCAACCAACCCGGAACTCGCCAAGCTGCCGATCCTGAACTTCAGCAACGCCTGGTCCTGCGGCACCAGCACCGCCGCCTCCCTGCCCTGCATGTTCTCGCCGCTGGGCCGCGAGGCCTACGGCAAGTCCAAGGGCAACCAGGAGACGCTGATGGACGTGCTGCAGCGCGCCGGCCTGGCGGTCCTGTGGATCGACAACCAGAGCGGCTGCAAGGGCGTCTGCGACCGCGTGCCGAACACCTCGACGGCCCAGCTGCCCGCCGGCGCCGCGCCGCTGCCGCAGGGCCTGTGCGACGGCGAGGAATGCCTGGACATGGCGCTGCTGCACGGGCTGGACGAGCGCCTCGCCACGCTGGACCCGGAGCGCGTCAAGCGCGGCGTCGTGCTCGTCATGCACCAGATGGGCAGCCACGGCCCGGCCTACTTCAAGCGCGCGCCGGCCGACCGCAAGCCCTTCATGCCCGAGTGCACGACCAACGCGCTGCAGCAGTGCCCGCGCGAGCAGGTCGTCAACGGCTACGACAACTCGATCGCCTACACCGACCATGTGCTAGCCAGCGCGATCGGCTGGCTCGACAAGAAGCAGGCGCAGTTCGACACGCGCATGTTCTATGTTTCCGACCACGGCGAGTCGCTGGGCGAGAACAACCTCTACCTGCACGGCGTGCCCTATGCCGTGGCGCCCGACGAGCAGAAGCACGTGCCGCTGATCCTGTGGCTGGGGCAAGACCTGGCCCCGGTGGGCGAGTGCCTGAAGCAGCGGCTCGCGGAGCCGGCCTCGCACGACAACCTGTTCCACACGGTGCTGGGTTTCATGGGCGTGCAGACGAGCCTGTACCGCGCCGACTGGGACCTGCTCACGCCCTGCCGCAAGTAAGCGGTCAGAACAGTTCCCCCTGGGGCGATGGCGGCGGTGGCGGCGATGGCGGTGCCGCGGGCCGCCTGAAGCGCGTCAGGTCCAGCGGCTGCCGCACCCGGTTCAGCCCCAGCCGCGCGCAGGCCTTCTTCATCCGCTGCGCCAGCAGCTCGGCCCACAGCCCCTCCCCGGTCATCCGCGCGCCGAAGCGGGCGTCGTAGTCCTTGCCGCCGCGCATGTCGCGCAGCCGCGCCATCACGCGCGCGGCCCGGTCCGGGAAGTGCAGCTGCAGCCAGTCCTGGAACAATGGATCGACCTCCCAGGGCAGCCTCAGCACGATGCTGAACGCCGAGCGCGCGCCCGCTTCCGCCGCGGCTTCGAGGATGCGTTCCAGCTCCGGCTCGTTGATGAAGGGAATGATCGGCGAGACGCTGACGCCGCAGCGCACGCCCGCCTCGGCCAGGGTCTTCAGCGTGCGCAGGCGCCGGTGCGGCGCCGCCGCGCGCGGCTCGAGGATGCGGGCCAGCTCGCCGTCCAGCGTGGTGATCGAGACGTAGACCGAGATCATCCCCTGCGCCGCCATCGGCGCGATCAGGTCCAGGTCGCGCTCGATGCCGGAGGACTTGGTGACGACCGAGAACGGGTGCGACGCCTCGCTCAACACCTCCACGAGCCCTCGCGTGATGCCCAGCTTGCGCTCGACCGGCTGGTAGGCATCGGTGGCGGTGCCGATGCACAGCGAGCGCGGTTCATAGCGCGGGTGGGCCAGCGCGGCGCGCAGGCGCTCGGGCGCATTGACCTTGGCGATGATCTTGGTCTCGAAGTCCAGGCCCGGCGACATGTTCAGGTAGCTGTGCGTGGGCCGCGCGAAGCAGTAGATGCAGCCGTGCTCGCAGCCGCGATACGGGTTGATCGACTGCTCGAAGCTGATGTCCGGCGACTGGTTGCTGGAGAGGATGGTCTTGGCCCGTTCCTCGATGATCTGCGTGGCCGGCGCCAGGTGTTCCTCGCTGGCCTCCTGGTCCAGCGAACCCCAGCCGTCGTCGTACTGCTCACGGGCCTCGCCGGCGAAGCGATGCGCGATCGCCCAGCCGCTGCCGCGGCCCTTCAGCGCCTCGGGCTGGATGTAGACGGGGCGGGTCTTGTCGACCGGGTGGAACTTCTTCGCTGACATAACTGTATTTTTATACAGTATTTAAGAAAATGCACGGCCCGGTCGCCTTCACGTTCCATGGCAGAGCAGGACATCAGCAGCACCCTCCCAGAATCCCTCGCGCAGGCGCTGGCCGAATGGGCCGGCGGGCTCGCGAAAAGCGCCGCCGCCCCGCTGCGCGAGCAACTGGCCGTGGCCACGGCCGAGCGCGAGGCCACCATCGAGCGGCTGACGATCGAGCTGCGCAATGCCCGCGACATCGCCTCCAACGCGCTGGTCGGCAAGGCCAAGGATCAACTGGCCATCGAGGGCAAGGACCGCCAGCTCGCCGATCTGCGCCGCCAGTTGGAGCAGCAGGTCGCCGCCTCGGCCGCGCAGTCGGATGCTTGCCTGGCGGCCGAGATGGAGCTGGTCGGGGCCACCACGGCGCGCGACAACCTGGCGGCCGAACTGGCCGAGGTGCGCGCCCAGCTGGACGCCTTTCGCGCCGGCCGCGTCGCGGCCTGATCGCCGATCAGTCGATCACTCCCCGCGCAGCGCGGGAAAGTCGTCCTCGAAGTACTCCTGCTCGCCGCGCGCGCCGTCGCTGCCGCGCAGCTTCACTTCCTGCGCCCGCAGCTGCACGCGGCGGATCTTGCCCGAGATGGTCTTGGGCAGCTCGCCGACAAACTCCAGCCGGCGCAGCCGCTTGTAGGGCGCCAGGCGCTCCCGCGAGAAGGCGAAGATCGCCTGCGCCAGCTCCGGCGCCGGCTCGCGCCCCGGCCGCAGCATCACGCAGGCCTTGGGCACGGCCAGGCGCAGCGGATCGGGGCTGGGGATCACCGCCGCCTCCATCACCGCCTCGTGCTCGATCAGCACGCTCTCCAGCTCGAAGGGGCTGATGCGATAGTCGCTGGCCTTGAAGACGTCGTCGGCGCGGCCGACGAAGGTGATGTAGCCGTCCTCGTCGCGCATCGCCGTATCGCCGGTGCGGTAGTGCCCGTTGCGCATCACCTCGGCGGTCTTCTCGGGACTGTCCTCGTAGGCGGTCATCAGGCCGATGGGGCGGTCGGCGAGGACGATGGCCACCTCGCCTTCCTGCGCCTCGTGCTCGTCCAGGTCCAGCAGCGCGATGCGGTAGCCGGGCAGCGGCCGCCCCATCGAGCCGGGCTTCAGCGGCTGGCCAGGGCTGTTGCCGACCTGGGCGCAGGTCTCGGTCTGGCCGTAGCCGTCGCGCAGGTCCAGGCCCCAGGCCTCGCGCACCTGGCTGATGATTTCCGGGTTTAGCGGCTCGCCGGCGCCGATCACCTCGCGCAGCTTCAGCCTGTCGCGATAGGCCGCGAGGTCCGCCTGGATCAGCATGCGCCAGACGGTCGGCGGCGCGCACAGGCTGGTCACTTCATGCGTGGCCAGCACCTCCAGCATCGTCGGCGCGTGGAAGCGGGTGTAGTTGTAGATGAACACGCAGGCCTGCGCGTTCCAGGGCGCGAAGAAGCAGCTCCAGGCGTGCTTGGCCCAGCCCGGCGAGGAGATGTTGAGGTGCCGGTCGCCGCGCTGCAGGCCCAGCCAGTACATGGTGCTGAGATGGCCGACCGGATAGCTCTGCTGGGTGTGCAGCACCAGCTTGGGCTTGGACGTGGTGCCGGAGGTGAAGTACAGCAGCAGCGGGTCGTCCGCCTGGGTGACGCCGTCGGGCTCGAAGCGCGCATCGGCTGCCCTCGAGTCGGCGAAGTCATGCCAGCCGGGGGCGGCCCCGTCGCCCACGGCGACGCGCGTGTAGTCGCCGGCCAGTCCGTCGAACTTGGCCGTCTGCCCCGTGGCCGCCACCACATGGCGCACCGCGCCGCGGTCGAGCCGGTCGCGCAGGTCGTCGACCGTCAGCAGCGAGGTGGCCGGGATCATCACCGCGCCGAGCTTGATGCAGGCCAGCATCAGCTCCCACAGCGCGATCTCGTTGCCCATCATCAGCAGCACGCGCTCGCCGCGCTTCACGCCGAGCCCGCGCAGATAACTCGCTACCTGATCGGAGCGGCGCGCCATGTCGTCGAAGCTGCGGCGCAACTCGCTGCCGTCCTCGCCGACGATGACGATCGCATCGGCCGCGTTGCCGCGCGCCATCGGGTCGAAGTAGTCGAGCGCCCAGTTGAACTCGGCCAGCTCGGGCCGCGGGTAGTCGCGATAGGCGGTAGCGTAGTCGCTGCGGTGGCGCTGCAGGAAATCGCGGGCCTGCAGGAAGGCGGCGGCGGTCATCGGCATGTCTCCTTGTCCTTGTCGGTGCCGGCCATTGTGGGCCAGCGCCGGCGAGGAAACAGGCCGCCGCCGATTCAGGTCGCCAGGGCCACCTGCGCCCGCCGAGGCAGCCGCGTGAAGGCCAGGGCGGAGAGGCAGGCGCCCAGGCCCAGCGCGAACGCGCCGATGAAGAGCCAGGCGTAGCTGGACGTGCTGTCGTAGATCAGCCCGCCCAGCACCGGCCCGAGCGCCATGCCCAGGCTGCTGGCCATCGTGCAGCTGCCGATCACCGTGCCCATCATGCGCAGCGGAAAGTTGTCGCGCGCGATCACGGCGAACAGCGGCATCACCCCCGCATAGGTGAAGCCGAACAGGCCGGCCACCGCATAGAAGCCCGCCAGCTGGGCCGCCGCCACATAGCCCAGCACCACCAGCGCCTGCGCCAGCAGCGCCAGCACCAGCACGCGCGCGGCGCCGAAGCGGTCGCCCAGCAGGCCGAACACCAGGCGCCCGCCCATGCCCGCCAGCCCTTCCAGGCTGTAGATCGACACCGCCGCCATCAGCGGAATGCCACAGGCCACGGCGTAGTTCACCGTGTGGAAGATCGGCCCCGAATGGGTGGCGCAGCTCAGGAAGCTGGTGAGCACCAGGATCAGGAAGGGCGCGGAGCGCATGGCCTGGGCGACGGACAGGGCGGGCTCAAGCGCCGGCGCCGCGCCACCACCGGGCGCCGGGGCGGCCAGCCCTGGCGGCCTGCGCACCAGCAGGGCCACCGGCAGCATCAGGGCCGCCACCAGCGCCGCGATGATCTGCAGCGCGCTGCGCCAGTAGTGCGTCTGCACCAGCCAGGCGGCCAGCGGGGACATGGTCATCGGTGCCATGCCCATGCCCGCCGAGACCAGCGACACGGCCAGGCTGCGCTGCGTGTCGAACCAGCCGGTGACGCAGGCCATCATCGGCGCGAAGATGGCGGCCGCGCTGAGGCCGACGACCACGCCGAACAGCAGCTGGAAGGCCGCCAGCGAGGTGGCCAGGCTGGCCAGCGCGAGGCCGCCGGCCAGCAGCACCGAACCGGCCAGCACCACCGGCCGCGGCCCCAGCCGGTCCGACAGCGTGCCCCAGACGATGCTGCCCAGCGCCAGCGCCAGGAAGGCCAGCGTCATCGCGGCGGAGATCCCGGTGGTGGACCAGCCGGTGTCCTGCGCGATCGGCCGCAGGAACACCGGCAGCGAGAACAGGCCGCCGATCGCCAGGCAGCCCAGCAGGCCGCCGGCGGCGACGATGATCCAGCGGTAGTGCTTCGTCGGGGTGCTCATCGCCGGCGCCGTTCAGGGCTGGCAGCCGAACTCGGGGCCGTCAAGCTGGCGCACCTCGCACTCGAGGTCCCAGTCGTCGCCGTGCACGCGCAGGAAGCGCCGGGTCAGCTCGACCGCCTCGGCCATCGACGCGGCCTCCAGGATCGCATAGCCGCCGATCACCTCCTTGGCCTCGGTGAAGGGACCGTCCGTCGTCGCCAGGCGGCCGCCGCGCTGCAGGCGCACCCGCACGCCTTCGGCGCTCGGCCGCAGGCCGGCGGTGCTCACCAGCTGCCCGCTGCGGGTGAGTTCGTCGATCAGCCGGCCCATGTCGGCCATCAGGGTCTCGCTGGGCGCCTGGCCCCGGCTCTCGTCGATCCGGATCATCGAAAGGAATCGCATGCTCGTCGCTCCCGCAGGAAGGTGGCGCGACGGAACGCTTCCGCCGCTTCATCCCCACGACGAACGAGCCGGCCGGCAATCGACACCGGCCGCTTCGATGCCCGTGATCAGTACTCGTCGCCGCCCGGGCTCACATAGCCGGGCGCCAGGTTCTCGAACTTGGTGTGCATCTTCTGGAAGGCCAGCTTCACCGTGCCCACCGGGCCGTTACGCTGTTTCGCAATAATGATCTCCGCCACGCCCGGTTCCTTGCACTCGGTCTTCGTGTAGTACTCGTCGCGGTAGATGAACATGATGATGTCCGCGTCCTGCTCGATGGCGCCGGATTCGCGCAGGTCGGACATCATCGGACGCTTGTCGGGCCGGGTCTCCACCGAGCGGTTCAGCTGCGACAGCGCGATCACCGGGCACTTCAGCTCCTTGGCCAGCGCCTTCAGGCCGCGCGAGATCTCGCCGATCACCGTGGCGCGGTTTTCCTCGTTGCCGCCGTTGCCGCTCATCAGCTGCAGGTAGTCGATGATGATCAGGCCCAGCTGGCCCGAGATGCGGGCCTGCCGGCGCGCACGCGCGCGCACTTCGGACGGGCTCAGGCCGGGGCTCTCGTCGATGTAGATCGCGGCCTTGCCGAGCTTGTCCACGGCCTCGGAGAGGCGGCTCCATTCGTCGTCGGCCAGGCGGCCCAGGCGCAGGCGGCTCTGGTCGATGCGGCCGACCGAGCCGACCATCCGCAAGGCGAGCTGCGCCGCGCCCATTTCCATCGAGTAGATGACGACGGGCAGGCCTTCGTTGATGGCGACGTTCTCGCCGATGTTGACGACGAAGGCGGTGTTGTGCGTCACCACGTCCTGGTCCGTGATGTACAGGTGCGAGGGGTGGCTGACCGCAATGCACTGGCAATCGGCCCGGCGGCTCGGCTCGATGCACGAGACGGTCAGCCGCTTCTCGCGCTGCCAGCGCTGCGGCGCCCGGGCCTGCTTCTCCGACAGCAGGAACAAGGACCGCGGCTCGGGATGCGAGATGTGCAGCACATGGGCCGGCAGCCCGGCGACACGCAGGCCGGCCACATCACGGTAGTGCGGCTGCTTGACGCTGGTGCTGCACCAGCCGCCCAGCGAGCGCACCAGTTCGGCCATGTCGGCTGCCAGCCTTGCGCTGCTCGTCGAGAAGCGCACGCTGCCCCAGCGCTCGATCCAGCCATCGGTATCCAGCAGGCCGCGCAGCAGTTCCAGCCGGCGTTCGCGGCTGGCCGTCAGGTACAGGCGCGGAATGAATTTCTGGTCGCTGGACAGGCCCGAGAGTTCCAGCGCCTCCAGCGCGACGCGCAGCGGATTGCCCTGGGCGCCGAAGAATCCTGTGGGATGGTCCCGGTCCTGGCGCACGATGCGGTAGTCGTAGCCGCCCGCGGCCGTCACCATCATCCCAACGCCGGCACGCGCGCCCACTTCTTCAAGCACTTGCGTCGAGGCCGTGGAAAAGCGCACCGACCCGGTCCCCGTCAGGTTGCCGTCGCCCAGCAGGCAACCGAGCAGCCAGGGGTCGACCGGCAACGGTTCATCGTGGCCGAAGTCCCCGCTGGCCCGCTCGATCCACAGGCGGCCCTGATAGCGCTTGAAGGCCAGCAGACGCCGCAGTTCCGCCGTGCTCACGACCCGCGGCGCCGACCACTCTCGGTACATCACCTGCCACAGGTGCTCATCGCAGCATTCGGCCGACCGCCCATCGGAAAAATGGACGCGCCAGACGTCCTTGACGCCCTGCGGGAAGATGCCCTGCACGATCGATGGCCGGCCGTCGACCGAGGCCAGCGCATCGCCTACCTCCAGATCGCCCATGCGCTTCCAGCCGGTACGGGTGCGCACCTGGGCGTCCATCGGCTGAGCCTTGCCCATCGAGGGCCGGGCCGCCAGGATGATCAGGTCGCCGGGCTGGAAGCCGGCGGTCATGTTGTCGAGGTCGTAGAAGCCGGTGCGCACGCCGGTGACGTCCTCGGCGCCGTTTTCTGCCAGTTCGTTGACGCGGTCGATCAGGTCCACCACCAGCCGGTCCATGCTGTGGAAGCCCTGCTGGCTCTTGCCGCCGTCCTCGTTGATCTTGAAGATCTTGCCCTCGGCCTCGTCGACGATGTCCTTGGCCACGCGGCCCTGCGGGCTCATCGCGGCGCTGGCGATCTCGTCGCAGGCGGTGACCAGCTTGCGCAGCACCGAACGCTCGCGCACGATCTCGGCATAACGCACAAGATTGGCGGCACTCGGGACGCTCTGCGCGAGCGCGTTCAGGTAGGCCAGGCCGCCGCAATCCTCGGCGCGGCCCAGCGAGGTCAGTTCCTCGAACACGGTCACCACGTCGGCTGGCTTGCCGGCGTTGATCAGCTTGCCGGTGGCGAGATAGATCTGCTTGTGCTCGTAGCGGTAGAAGTCCGACTCGGCGAGCATGTCGCCGGCGCGGTCCCAGGCGGAGTTGTCGATCAGCAGGCCGCCGAGCACGCTCTGCTCGGCCTCGACCGAGTGCGGCGGGATGCGCAGGCGGGCGACTTCGGGATCCTGGGAAGCGTTGTTGATCGTGAGCGAGGACATGGGGAGGAACTATAAGCCGCGACCCCAATTCCGACCTGTGGACAGGTCTGGGGAAAAGCGGTGAACTGCGCGGGAAAACTCGTCCACGAAAGTGAAAGAGCCGATGGCCTCGCGGCCATCGGCTCTTGTCGTTCAGGTGCGAACGAAATCGAGTTTTTTACTTCTCGGTTTCGGCGACGACCTGCACCGTCACGTCGACGACCACGTCGTGGTGCGGCGCGACGCCGACGGTGAACTCACCGACGGTCTTCAGCGGGCCCAGCGGCAGGCGGACCTGAGCCTTGGCCACGGCGAAGCCCATCTTGGTCAGCGCTTCGGCGATGTCGGCATTGGTGACCGAGCCGAACAGGCGACCGTCGACGCCGGCCTTCTGCTCGATGCGAACGGTCTTGCCATTCAGGCTCTCGCCCAGGGCTTGAGCGGCGGCCAGCTTCTCGGCGGCAGCCTTTTCCAGTTCGGCGCGCTTGGCTTCGAATTCCTGGATCGCGGCGGCCGTGGCACGGCGTGCCTGGCGGGTCGGGATCAGGAAGTTGCGTGCGTAGCCGTCCTTGACCTTGACGACGTCGCCCAGGTTGCCCAGGTTAGCGACCTTTTCCAGCAGGATGATTTGCATGGTGGTGGCTCCTTAGACCTTGTGCTGGTCGCTGTACGGCAGCATGGCCAGGAAGCGCGCGCGCTTGATGGCGACCGTCAGTTGACGCTGGAAGAACGCGCGGGTGCCCGTCAGGCGAGCCGGCGTGATCTTGCCGTTTTCGCCGACGAAGTCGCGCAGCGTGTCGATGTCCTTGTAGTCGATCGACTCAACGCCGGCGACCGTGAAGCGGCAGAAGCGCTTGCGACGGAACAGCAGGGATTGTTGGTTGCGCTTGGGCTTCTTGTCTTTCGAGAAGCGACCTTTTCCGCGGGGTGGTGCCATTTTGGACCTCGTTTAATTTCTATCCGGAACGAACATAACGGTGAATCAGAGCGGCTCTTCGGCGAGTGCCGTGACGTGGAAGACGATTCCCCGTCCGTTGCGCTGGTTGCTGAGGAAGCCCGTGAATCGGGCCTGGCCTCCTGCGCCCAGCGCCAGCAATCGCTTGCAGATCTCGCCGATCGCCACCGCCTTGATCTCCATCGAGACCTTGCGTGGCTTGCCAGCTTCCTGCGCCTCGCCCTCGTGCTTCAAGCCGAGGTCCAGCGCCATCAGTCCGGCCGGCGTGTATCTGATCTGCCCCACTTCAAGCAGTGACGCTTGCAGGGTGAGCTGATTCACCAGGCTTTATCAGGCCGCTTCTTGCTGCGCAGGAGCCTTGCGGGCTTCTTCGCGCTCGACGCTCTTCATCATGACCGACGGGGTCGTCTCGGCCTTGGCCTTGACCACGGTCAGGTGACGCAGCACGGCGTCGTTGAAGCGGAAGCCGGTCTCGATTTCAGCCAGGGTTTCCTTGCTGCACTCGATGTTCAGGCACAGGTAGTGCGCCTTGGCCAGCTTCTGGATCAGGTAAGCCATCTGGCGACGGCCCCAGTCCTCGACGCGGTGAACCACGCCGCCACCGGTGGTGACG
The DNA here is from genome assembly GCF_001984095.1 of Pelomonas sp. KK5. Classification (GTDB taxonomy): domain Bacteria; phylum Pseudomonadota; class Gammaproteobacteria; order Burkholderiales; family Burkholderiaceae_C; genus KK5. The sequence goes on along the minus strand of NZ_LYVQ01000016.1, from coordinate 18,122 downwards.
AGGCCCTTGTAGCGCTCCAGCATGGCCGGAACCTGCTCGCTTTGATCCGGATGGATCAGCAGAATGATTTCATAGTGACGCATTGATGCTCCTTGTGGATTCCAGCGCCTGCGCCAGGATGGCGCGGGCTCTGTGGAAGCCGTGTCACAGCGTCAAAACTTGTGAGCACGGCAAGGGGGAACCCGCGATTCTAGTACGAAATTCCCTAACTGCCTAATCAGACGGCAGGCGGGCTGCGCAGCAGGCGCACGAAGTCGGCCTGCTCGGCGCGCGGCGCCGGGGTCAGCAGGCTCACCGCCAGGGTCGCGGCGAAGCCCGCCGGGATGCCGAACAACCCGGCCGAGATCGGCTGGATGCCCCACCACAGCGTGGCCGCGCCGGGGATGCCCAGGGCCGCGCGCAGCGGCCCGTGGGCGCAGGCCAGGTACCAGGCCGTCACACCGATCCCCAGCAGCATGCCGGCCAGCGCGCCGGCCGCGTTGGCGCGCTTCCAGAACACGCCCAGCACCAGTGGCGGCACGAAGCCTGCGCCCGCGAAGGAGAAGGCGGCGGCCACCATGAAGAGGATGTCGGCGGGCTTCTGGGTGGCGATCGCACCGGCCGCCAGCGCGGCCGCCAGCAGCAGCGCCTTGGACAGCGTGACCCGCCGCGTCGGCGAGGCGCCCGGGTTGACGACGCGGAAGTAGATGTCGTGCGACAGCGCGGCCGAGATCGTCAGCAGCAGGCCGTCGGCGGTGGACAGCGCCGCCGCCAGCCCGCCTGCCGCCACCATGCCCGAGACGACGAAGGGCAGCCCGGCCAGCTCCGGCGCGATCAGCGTGATGATGTCCCCGTTGATGCGCAGTTCGGCCAGCTGCAGCACGCCATCGCCGTTCACGTCGGCCACCGACAGCAGCGAAGGATCGACCCGGGCCCACTGGCCGATCCAGCCCGGCAGCTGGTCGAAGCGCATGCCCACCAGGTGGTTGAAGACCTCGTACTTGACCATCACCGCCAGCGCCGGCGCGCTCAGGTACAGCAGGCCAATGAAGAACAGCGACCAGGCGACCGAGCTGCGCGCCTCGCGCACCGTCGGCGTCGTGTAGTAGCGGGCCAGCAGGTGCGGCAGGCCGGCCGTGCCGACAACGAGGCAGAACACCAGGGCCAGGAAGTTGCGGCGCGATTCGTCGAACTGCCGGCGCTGCTCGGGCGTGCCTGCCGGGTCGCCGGCGAAGGCCTGCGCATGCGGCGGCATGCCGGCCAGCGGCAGGGCGCGCGCCTCGTTGTCGGCCTGTTGCCGGCGCCAGCGTTCCGCGGCCTCGGCGGGCGTGTGGGGCAAGGCGGCCAGGCGCTTCTCGGCCGCCTGGATCTGCGACAGCGGCGCCTCGCCGGACTTCAGTGTGAGCACGGTCCGCTCGGCCTCGAGCCGCTCGGCCGCCAGCGCCGCGGGCACGTCGGCCAGGCGGCGGCCCAGCGCTTCCGCGCGCTGCCGGTAGAGCGCCCTCACCTGCTGCTCGCGCGGGTCGGCGAGCAGCTCCTGCTCGCGGCGGCCGATCTGCTCCAGCTGCCAGCCGTACACCGCCTGCGGCACCGGCGTGCCGCCCTGCTGCAGGCCCATCCAGACGACCGGCAGCAGGTAGGCCACGATCAGCACGATGTACTGCGCCACCTGTGTCCAGGTCACGGCCCGCATGCCGCCGAGGAAGGAGCACACCAGCACGCCGCCCAGGCCCACGAACACGCCCACCTCGAAGCTCATGCCGGTGAGCCGGGTCGTGATCAGGCCGACGCCATAGATCTGTGCGACGAGATAGAGGAAGGAGACGCCGATCGCCATGCCGGCCGCCAGCAGGCGCAGCGCGCCGCTGCCGTAGCGGGCGCCGATGAAGTCCGGCACCGTGTACTGCCCGAAGCGCCGCAGGTAGGGCGCCAGGCACAGCGCCACCAGGCAGAAGCCGCCGGTCCAGCCGAGCACGAAGGCCAGGCCGCCGTAGCCGCTCAGGTACAGCGTGCCGGCCATGCCGATGAAGGAGGCGGCGCTCATCCAGTCGGCGCCGGCGGCCATGCCGTTGAAGATGGCCGGCACGCGGCGGCCGGCGACGTAGTACTCGGCCGAGTCGGTCGTGCGACTGACGATGCCGATCACCGCATAGACGCCCACCGTGGCCGCCAGGAAGCTGAAGCCGATCCAGCTCTTGGACAGGCCGGCCCGCTCCAGCAGGGCCAGCGCCAGCACGAAGAGCAGGAAGCCCACGGTGTAGCGAACGTAGGCGCGCGTGAGGCGCCGCGCGAAGGAGGAATCCTGTGTCACGCCGCGATCATCGCGACCGCGGCGTGAGCCGTCGATTCAGGCGAACCCGCCCGGAACCGATCAGCGGCGAGCAGCCAGGCGCTGCCAGGTATCAATGACCGTGTCCGGGTTCAGCGACATCGACTCGATGCCCTCGGCCGCCAGCCAGTCGGCGAAGTCCGGATGGTCGCTGGGGCCCTGGCCGCAGATGCCCACGTACTTGCCGGTGGCGCGGCAGGCGGCGATGGCGCGCGAGATCATCGCCTTGACGGCCGGATCGCGTTCGTCGAAGTCGCCGGCCAGTTGCTCCAGGCCGGAGTCGCGGTCCAGGCCCAGCGTGAGCTGGGTCAGGTCATTGGAGCCGATGGACATGCCGTCGAAGTGCTCAAGGAACTGCTCGGCCAGGATGGCGTTGCTGGGCACCTCGCACATCATGATCACGCGCAGCTGGTTCTCGCCGCGCTTGAGGCCCTTCTCGGCCATCATCTCGACGACGCGGGCCGCCTGCTTCACCGTGCGCACGAAGGGCACCATGATCTCGACGTTGGTCAGGCCCATCTCGCTGCGCACGCGCTTGAGCGCCTCGCACTCCATCGCGAAGGCATCGCTGAACTCGCCGCTGATGTAGCGCGAGGCGCCGCGGAAGCCCAGCATCGGGTTCTCTTCGTCCGGCTCGTAGCGCGAGCCGCCGATCAGCTTGCGGTACTCGTTGCTCTTGAAGTCCGAGAGACGAACGATCACCGGGCGCGGGAAGAAGGCCGCCGCGATCGTCGCGATGCCCTCGACCAGCTTGTCCACGTAGAAGGCGCGCGGCGAGGCATGGCCGCGGGCCACCGACTCGACCGCCTTCTTCAGGTCCGCATCGATGTTCGGATAGTCCAGGATCGCCTTCGGGTGGACGCCGATATTGTTGTTGATGATGAACTCGAGGCGGGCCAGGCCCACGCCGCCGCCGGGCATCTGCGCGAAGTTGAACGCCAGCTGCGGGTTGCCGATGTTCATCATGATCTTGATCGGGCAGTAGGGCAGCTCGCCGCGATGCACCTCGCTGACCTCGGCTTCCAGCAGGCCGTCGTAGATGTAGCCGGTGTCGCCTTCGGAGCAGGCCACCGTCACCAGCTGGCCGTCCTTCAGCGTCTCGGTCGCGTCGCCGCAGCCGACCACGGCCGGGATGCCCAGCTCGCGGGCGATGATGGCCGCGTGGCAGGTGCGGCCGCCGCGGTTCGTCACGATCGCCGCGGCGCGCTTCATCACCGGCTCCCAGTTCGGGTCGGTCATGTCGGTGACCAGCACGTCGCCGGGCTGCACGCGTTCCATCTCGGCCACGCTGGAGACCAGGCGGACCGGGCCGGTGCCGATCTTCTGGCCGATCGCGCGGCCTTCGGCCAGCACCGTGCCCTGGCCCTTCAGCTTGTAGGCCATCTCGACCTGGCCTTCGGCCTGGCTCTTCACCGTCTCCGGGCGGGCCTGCAGGATGTAGAGCTTGCCGTCGACGCCGTCGCGGCCCCACTCGATGTCCATCGCGCGGCCGTAGTGCTGCTCGATGATCAGCGCGTACTTGGCCAGCTCGATCACCTCGGCGTCCAGCAGCGAATAGCGGTTGCGGGTCTCGGGCGCGGTGTCGATGGTCTTCACCAGCTTGCCGCTGGCGGCCTTCTCTTCGGGCGTGGCGAACTCCATGCGGATCAGCTTGGAGCCCAGGTTGCGGCGGATGATCGGCAGCTTGCCGGCACGCAGCGCGGGCTTGTGGACATAGAACTCGTCCGGGTTCACCGCGCCCTGCACCACCGTTTCGCCCAGGCCGTAGCTGGACGTGATGAAGACGACGTCCTTGAAGCCGCTCTCGGTGTCGATCGTGAACATCACGCCGGCAGAGCCGAGGTCGGAGCGCACCATGCGCTGCACGCCGGCGGAGAGCGCCACGTCAGCGTGCGCGAAGCCCTTGTGCACGCGGTAGCTGATCGCGCGGTCGTTGTAGAGGGAGGCGAAGACCTCCTTCATCTTGTGCAGCACTTCCTCGATGCCGACGACGTTCAGGAAGGTCTCCTGCTGGCCGGCGAAGGAGGCGTCGGGCAGGTCCTCGGCGGTGGCCGAGGAGCGCACGGCGAAGGACACGCCGGGGTTCTCGGCGGTCAGCTTGGCGAAGGAGTTACGAATCTCCTTTTCCAGGTCGGCCGGGAAGGGCTGCGCCTCCAGCCAGCCGCGGATCTCGGCGCCGGCCTCGGCCAGCGCGCGCACGTCGTCGGTGTTCAGCGTTTCCAGGCGGGCAGCGATGCGCTGGTCCAGACCCTCGTGCTTGAGGAACTGGCGAAAGGCATGGGCCGTGGTGGCGAAGCCGCCGGGCACGCGGACCCCGGTGGCGCTGAGCTGGGAGATCATCTCGCCGAGGCTGGCGTTCTTACCGCCAACGACCTCGACGTCGTCCATTCTCAGGTTCTCAAACGGTACGACCAGGGCGGTCGACTCATAGCGTGCAGACATGGGAAAGCTCCGTAAGGTTGTGAATTCCGGGCTCCCGCGCAGAACGACACAACCACGCTTGTGGATTCGAGTTGTGGGTGGGGCGTCGTCATGGCTGCTGGCGAGATGTTGCGCGCGATTCTAGAGCCTATGATCGAAAAACACTCAAGAAGTCCGGACATGACCGATCGCACCGTCTATTTCGTCTCCGATGGCACCGGGATCACCGCCGAAACCTTCGGCAACTCGATCCTGGCGCAGTTCCCGATCAAGCCGCGCCACGTCCGCCGCCCCTTCATCGACACCTCGGAGAAGGCCTACGCCGTGGTGCGCGAGATCAACGACATGGGCGAGCGCGAGGGCAAGCGCCCGATCGTCTTCCTGACGCTGGTGGACCGCGAGGTGCTGAAGATCGTCCGCGACCACTGCAAGGGCCGCATCATGGACATGTTCGGCACCTTCATCGAGCCGCTGGAGGAAGAGTTCGAGGTCAAATCGAACCACCGGGTCGGCCGCTTCTCCGACGTGGCGCGCAGCCAGGAGTACCACGACCGCATCGAGGCGATCAATTTCTCGCTGGCCCACGACGACGGCCAGTCGGCCAAGAACCTGGACGTGGCCGACGTGATCCTGGTCGGCGTATCGCGCAGCGGCAAGACGCCCACCTCGCTGTATCTCGCCATGCAGCACGGGATCAAGGCCGCCAACTACCCGCTGATCCCCGAGGACTTCGAGCGCGGCAAGCTGCCCGCCTCGCTGGCGCCGCACAAGCGCAAGTGCTTCGGCCTGACGATCGACCCCGACCGCCTCAGCCAGATCCGCAACGAACGCCGCCCCGGCAGCAAGTACGCCGACCTGATCAACTGCCGCTACGAGGTCAACGAGGCCGAGAAGATGATGAAGCGCGACGGCATCAACTGGCTCTCCTCCACCCACAAGTCGATCGAGGAGATCGCGACGACCATCCTCAACGACATCCGGCCGGACCGCCTCGTCTACTGATGCTGGCGGCGCTGCTGGCAGCGGCGGCCGCCACGACCTGCGGCGGCTTCCCTGCCCTCCCCGTCAAGCCCCGCCCGGCACCTGCGTGGCCGTGATCGCGGACGCGAAGTCCGGCCTGCGCTTCCCGCGCGGCCTGCTGGTGGTGGGCGACGACGAGGTGCTGCTGACCGATCCCGGCGGCTGGGAGCCCCGGCGGGGCCGGCTGTGGTGGGTGAAGGCCGGCGCGAAGCCGGTCGAACTGCTGAAGGGCCTGGACCGGCCGCACGGCATAACGCGCAGCCCGGACGGCGCCGTCGTCATCGCCGAGACCAATCGCATCCAGCGCTTCGCCTGGCCCTCACCCGGGCCCTTGAAAACTGAAGTCGTGGTCGACGGCCTGCCCGGCCGCGGCCGCCACCTGCTCAAGCAGATCGTCTTCGACCGCGACGGCGCGCTGCTGATCAACGTCGGCTCCGCCACCGACCGCTGCGACGGACCGAACGGCCAGCCGCCCTCGCCGCCGCATTGCGACGAAGCCGGCGGCGCGCGGCCGCTCGGCGCGGTCTACCGGCTGGCCCGCGGTGCTCCGGCGGCCCAGCCCTGGGCCACCGGCCTGCGCAACTCGATGGCGCTGGCGGTCCACGCCTCGGGCACGGTGCTGGAAGCCGACAACGGCATCGACCTGCCCGACGCGGACCAGCCGCCCGAGGAGATCAATGTGCTCAAGGGCGGGCTGGACTACGGCTGGCCCTTCTGCGTGGGAAAGAGCCAGCCGCTGCTCGGCGCCACCGCCGCGCAGTGCGCGAAGACCGCGCCGGCGCTGCTGACGATGCCGGCCCATGCCGCCCCGCTGGCGATGCGTTACACCAGGCGTTGGGCCGGGCCCAGCCAGGCCGAGGCGCTGCTGATCGGCTTGCATGGCTACCGCGACAGCGGCCATCGCATCGTCCGCTACGCCGTCAACGCCGACGGCACGCCGCGCGGCCGGCCCGAGCTGCTGCTGGATCTCGTCTGGCAGGACGACAAGGGCCAGCGCCACAGCGGCGCGCCGGTGGACCTGGCCGAGGACGAGCAGGGCCGCCTCTGGTTCACCGACGACCGCAACCGCCTGCTGCTGCGCCTGCAAAAACAGTAGATGCCGCTGCACGCCCTCGCCCTCGTCCTGCTCGCCGCCCTGCTCCATGCCGCCTGGAACCTCGGCGCCAAGAAGGCCGGTGGCGACCATCACTTCGTGCTGGCCGGCGCGCTCGCCGCCGCGCTGCTGTGGCTGCCGCTCGTCGCGCCGGCGGCATGGGAGATGCTGCCGCGCTGGAGCGCGCTGGCCTGGACGATGGCGCTGGCCAGCGCGCTGCTGCACCTGGTCTATTTCCGCACGCTGCTGCTGGGCTACCGGGTCTCGGACCTGAACATCGTCTACCCGGTCGCCCGCGGCAGCGGCCCGGCCATCTCCGCGCTGGCCGCGCTGGCGCTGCTGGACGAGCAGCTGGGGCTGGCCGGGGGGCTCGGCCTGGCCGCGGTGATCGCCGGCATCGTGCTGATGGCCGCCGGTCCCGCGCTGTGGAAGCCCGGCGATGCCGCCGCGAAACGCCGCCGCTGGCTCGGCATCCTCTGGGGCTCAGCCACCGGCCTCACCATTGCCGGCTATACCGTGGCCGACGGCTACTCGGTCAAGGTGCTGCAGCTCTCGCCGCTGCTGCTGTACTACATGAGCAACCTGCTGCTCGTGCCCTTCGGCCTGCCCGCGGTGCTGCGCGAACGCGCCGGCTTCCTGCCCGCGCTGCGCAGGCAGTGGCCCTATGTGCTGATGATGGCGGTGCTGAGCCCGCTGGCCTATGTGCTGGTGCTGTACGCGCTGCAGCTGGCGCCGCTGTCGCGGGTGGCGCCGGCGCGGGAACTCTCGATGCTGGTGGCGGCGCTGGCCGGGGGCAAGTTGCTGGGCGAAGGCGAGCGCGGATGGCGGCTGGTCGGCGCCGCGCTGATCGCCGGCGGCGTGATCGCTCTATCGGTCGTCTGAGCGTTCTTCCCTGAGACTCGTCGCCAGCGCCTCGCGCACCGCCGGCCATTCGCCGGCCAGGGCCACGGCCACCCGCGCATCGTCGCGCCCCTCGGGCCGCTCGCCCAGCCAGCGGCAGAAGCGGTCGGCCTCGATGTAGAAATGGGTATGGCCACGCGGTTGGGCCTGCCAGTACAGCGTCACCAGGCCCGGCAGCCGCTCGCCCAGCGCATGCAGCGTGGCGCGCAGGTTGATCGCCAGCGGCGTGATGCGGTTCATCCGGTACACGCTGCAGGCGGCCTGCATGCCGCTGTGGCGGGCCAGCGCGACGAGGCGGCGGCGCTCGCGCTCGTCCAGCACATAACGGCCAGACAGGACGGCCTCGTCCTCGCGCACCGCATTGCACCAGGCGGGCGAGGCCACGATGTCGGCCATGGCCTGCTGGAAGTCGCTCAGCATGATGGCGCGGGCGCCGTCGAGGCGCAGTGCTCGGCCAGCTCGTGCATCAGCTCCAGTTCGCGGGCCAGCGCCGCCAGGCCGATCTGCTCGAAGTAGCTCTCCTGGTACTCCAGCGTGATCGCGCGCAGCCGCCGGCAGCGCGGCAGGAACTCGCGCGCCAGCTCCCAGACCGGCTGCGGCGTGACGGTGGCATGGCTGTCCATGTAGAAGCCGCCGAACTCGTCGCCGCCGGCGAGGTGCACCTCCTCCACGCTGTCCGGGTCCAGGGCCTCGAGGTAGGCGAGCGGATCCGTCACGCCGTTGCGCTGGCAGACATAGAGGTTGTGCAGGTCCAGCAGCGTGCCCGACAGGCCGGCCCGGTACAGCCGGTTCAGGAACTCCGGCTCGCTGCAGTCGAGATCGGTCAGCGGCGAGAACTGCGCCGGGTTCTCCAGCAGCACGCGGCAGCCTAACGCGTCTTTCAAGCGGCGCAGCTTCGGCGCCAGCAGCGCGAAGCTTTCGTCGCCATAGACGACCGGCAGCCCCAGGCCCGCCTGCGCGTTAGGCACCGCGGCACCGCCCGGCGTGACGAACACGCTCAGGTGCTCGCTGTACCACTCGAAGCCGCCGACGCCCTCCGCCACCTGCACCACCGCACCCAGCATCGCGCCGTCCAGCGGCATCGCGCTGGGCAGCGAGAGCCCGAGCCCATGACCGGCGAGGCTGCGCCCGCGCGCATGGCCGGCCAGTTCGGCGATGGCGCCGTGCGCATGGCGAAAGCGCTGGCCGACCGGCTCGTCGCCGAAGTCGAACCACATGCGGTCCGGCATGGCCGAGAGGTGCTCGACCAGGCCGGGCGCATGGGCCAGCAGGGCCGGCGTGCTCGGGTTGTAGAGCAGGCCGACGGCAGGTCGCATGGCGGCTTCAGCCGGTGATCAGCTTGTCGGCGACGAGGTCCACCGCCATCGCGCGATTGACGAACAGGTCCTCGAACTCGAAGCGGAAGCGGCCCGACAGGCAGGGGTGGCCGGTCAGCTTGGAGATCAGGTCGAAGGCATGGGCGGTGACCTTGCCGAAATCGGCACGGCCGGAATCCGGCGGCATCGAGGCCCGCAGGACGGGCATGTCCGCGCTGGGCACCAGGCGCAGCGTGGCAGTACGGGCGGCGACATCGACTTTCGTGACCATGGGGAACTCTCCTCCAGCCGGCACGACAGCAGCGCATCGAGATGAATGAGCGCCCGAGCCGGTCAGCCGATGGTCAGGAAAATAACGCTGAGAGTCATCAGCACGCCGACGGAGCCTGGCAAGTAACAGTTCCTTGAATTCGGCCGATCAGCGGCTATGAGCGGAGTCGCGCTGGCGCGCGCTCTCGTACAGGCAGATCGCAGCGGCCGCCCCGACGTTCAGCGACTCCTCGCCGCCCGGCTGCGGAATGCCCACCGTCAAGGCGCAGCGCTGCATCAGCCCCGGCTGCACGCCCTGCCCTTCGTGGCCCATCACCCAGGCGCAGGGCTGGGGCAGCACCGTCCGATGGACCTGGGCATCGGCGTGGGAGCTGGTCGCGATCATCGGCACCTGCAGGGCATCGAGATCCTCCGGCGCCAGGCCCTCGATCAGGCGCAGGCCGAAATGCGCACCCATGCCGGCGCGCAGCACCTTGGGCGACCACAGCGCGGCCGTGCCCTTGAGCGCGAGGATCTGGCGGAAGCCCAGCGCCGCGGCGCTGCGCAGGATGGTGCCGACGTTGCCGGCGTCCTGCAGCCGGTCCAGCACCACGGAATCGAGGCCCGGCGTCAAGACCTGACCCCCGTCGTGCGGCACCTCGAAGCCGATCTGCGCCGGCGACTCCAGGCCGCTGATGGCCTTGAACAGGGCTGTCGGCACGACCAGCATCCGCGGCGCTGCTTCAGCGAGCGCACGCAGCGCCGGATCGGCGGCCGCGGCCTCGGTCAGCACCGCTTGAGTCACGGGGTACTTGCGCAGCAGGCAGGCACGCGCCAGGTGGTCACCCTCGAGCCAGATCAAGCCCAGCTTGCGGTAGGCGCCGCCATCCTGGCTCAGCTTGCGCAGGCGCTGCAGGACCGGGTTGTCCTTGGACGTGATGTGCAGGACCGTCGAACTCGTCATCTTCTTTCACTCTCGCGCACCGGCGCGAAGCTGCGGCGGTGCCAGGCAGAGGGCCCGTGCTCGCGCAGCGCCGCCAGGTGCTCGGCCGTGCCATAGCCCTTGTGAGCGGCAAAGCCGTAGTGCGGCAACGTCTCGTGCATCTGCAGGCACTGGCGGTCGCGGTGGACCTTGGCCAGGATGGACGCCGCCGAGATCGCCTGCACCTTGGCATCGCCACCGACGATCGCCTCGGCCGGGATGCGCAGCACCGGGATGCGGTTGCCGTCCACCAGCACCTTGATCGGCTTCAGGCGCAGGCCCTCGACGGCGCGGCGCATCGCCAGCATCGTCGCGTGCAGGATGTTGAGCCGGTCGATCTCCTCGACGCTGGCCTCGGCGATGCAGAAGCACAGGGCCTTGGCGTGGATCTCGTCGAACAGGCGCTCGCGTTTCTTCTCGGTCAGGACCTTGGAGTCGTCGAGGCCCTTGATCGGGTTCTCGTCGTCGAGGATCACCGCCGCGGCCACGACCGGGCCGGCCAGCGGGCCACGGCCGGCCTCGTCGACGCCGGCCATCAGGCCGATGCCGTCCCAGCTGAGGCCCAACTGCTCAGGCTTTGCCAATGACTTGCGCGATCGCATCGCTGGCCCTTTGCGCGGTATTGCAGCGCAGCAGCTGGTGTTGTTCCTGGAAGCGGGCCCGGACGGCGGCGCAGCGCGCCGGGTCGTCCAGCCAGGCCAGGCCTTCGCGCGCCAGATTCTCCGGCGTGCACTCGTGCTGGATCAACTCCGGCACGATGAATTCGCGCGCCAGCACGTTCGGCAGGCCGACCCAGGGCTGGTAGTTCCTGCCCTTCATCCGCCACCAGTTCAGCGCATTCATCCGGTAGGCGATGACCATCGGCCGCTTGAACAGCGCGGCTTCCAGCGTGGCGGTGCCGCTGGCGACCAGCGTGATGTCGCAGGCGGCGAGCGCTTCGTGGGAATGGCCGTCGAGCAGCGTCACGGGCAGGCTCGCGGGCACCAGCGGCTCGATCAGTTCGCGCAGGCCCGGGGCCACCGGCACGATGAAGCGCAGGTTCGGGCGGGCCTTGTGCATCAGCGCGGCGGCCTCGAGCAGCGGGCCGGCGATGTACTTCACCTCGCTGCGGCGGCTGCCGGGCAGCAGGGCGACGACGGTCTCTTCGTCGCCTAACGCCAAGGCTCGACGGGCCGCGGCACGCGGCGGCTCCAGCGGGATCGCGTCGGCCAGCGGATGGCCCACATAGCTCGCGCCGATGCCATGCGCCTGCAGCAGCTCGGGCTCGAAGGGGAACAGGCACAGCACATGGTCGGCCGAGCGCCTGATCTTCTCGACCCGCTCGGCGCGCCAGGCCCAGATCGACGGGCAGACGAAATGGATCGTCTTCACGCCGTCCTGCTTGAGCCGTTCCTCGAGGCCGAAGTTGAAGTCCGGCGCGTCGATGCCGATGAAGGCCGCGGGCCGGTCGACCAGCAGCCGGTCGCCCAACTGCCTGCGGATCGCCAGCAGCTCGCGGATGTTCAGGAGCGCATCCACGTAGCCGAAGATCGACAGCTTGCTGTGCGGCCACCAGGTCTGGAAGCCCTGGGCGATCATCTTCGGGCCGCCGATGCCGTGGCTCTGCAGCTCGGGCCAGCGCGTGCGCAGCCCCGCGAGCAGCAATCCGCCGAGCAGATCGCCGGACGCCTCGCCAGCGACCAGGCCCAGTTTCATCAGCGGACGATCCCGCGCTTGGCCGTGGCCAGGAAATCGCGCATCAGCAGCGCATCCTCGCCGCCCAGTTGCCCGATCTGCTGAATCGCCTCATCGAGGGTCAGGCCTTGCCGGTACAGCAGCTTGTAGACCTGGCGGATCGTGGCGATGCGCTCGTCGCTGAAGCCGCGGCGCTTGAGGCCGACGATGTTGACCGCGCGCGCGGACAGCGGATTGCCGTCCACCGTCATGAAGGGCGGCACGTCCTGCGAGACATGGGCCTGGAAGCCGATCATCGCCTGCGAGCCGATGCGCATGCGCTGCAGGATGCCGGTCAGGCCGCCGATGGTGACGTGGTCGCCCACCTCCACATGGCCGGCCAGCGTGGCGCCGTTGGCCAGCACATTGTGGTTGCCGAGCACGACGTCGTGGGCCAGATGGCAGTAGGCCATGATCCAGTTGTCGTGGCCGACCGTGGTCACGCCCTTGTCCTGCACGGTGCCGATGTTAAAGGTGCAGAACTCGCGCACGACGTTGCGGTCGCCGATGACGAGCCGGGTCGGCTCGCCGGCGTACTTCATGTCCTGGTTGTCGGCGCCGATCGAGCTGAACTGGTAGAACCTGTTGCTCTCGCCGATCGTCGTGTGTCCCTCGATCACGCAGTGCGGGCCGACCTTGGTGCCGGCGCCGATCTTCACATGCGGGCCGATCAGGCTGTAGGCCCCCACCGTCACCGACGGGTGCAGCTGCGCGCCGGCTTCGACGATCGCGGTCGGGTGGATGTTGGCCATGCTGTTCTTCAGGGCGTGATGCGGCGCATCGTGCACATCAGCTCGGCTTCCGCCGCGAGCTGGTCGCCCACCAGCGCCTTGGCGCCGAACTTGTAGATGCCGGCCTTGGCGCGGTCCAGCGTGACGTCGAGGAACAGCGCGTCGCCCGGCTCGACCACGCGCTTGAAGCGGGCGTTGTCGATGCCGGCGAAGTAGACGACCGTCGTGTCGTCCAGCACGAGGTCGGTGCTGGCCAGCGCGAGCAGCGTCGCCGCCTGGGCCAGTGCCTCCAGGATCAGCACGCCGGGCATCACCGGGCGGTGCGGGAAGTGGCCGTTGAAATGCGGCTCGTTGATGGACACGTTCTTCAGCGCGCGGATGCGCTTGCCCTTCTCGACTTCGAGCACGCGGTCCACCAGCAGGATCGGGTAGCGGTGCGGGAGTCTCTTGAGGATTTCGTGGATGTCCATGGTCTTGTCTTCTCTAGCGATTCTTCTCTAAGGCGCGGATGCGCTCGCGCAACCCGTGCAGCTGCCGCAGCGTCGCCGCGTTCTTCTCCCAGCTCGCGTTGTCGTCGAACGGGAACACGCCGCTGTACTGGCCCGGCTGGGTGATGCTGCGGGTGATGGCCGTGCCCATCGAGATGTGCACGTGGTCCGCCAGGGTCAGGTGGCCGATGATCATCGCGGCGCCGCCGATCGTGCAGTGGCGGCCGATGGTCGTGCTGCCGGCGATCGCCGAGCAGCCGGCCATCGCCGAATGCGCGCCGATGCGCACGTTGTGACCGATCTGGATCTGGTTGTCGAGCTTGACGCCGTCCTCGATCACCGTGTCGGCCAGCGCGCCGCGGTCGATGCAGGTGTTGGCGCCGATCTCGACGTCGTCGCCGATCGTCACCGCGCCGAGCTGCTCGATCTTCACCCAGGTGCCCTTGTCGGGCGCGAAGCCGAAGCCGTCGGCACCGATCACGACGCCGCTGTGGATGATGCCGCGCGCGCCGACCTTGCAGTCGAAGCCCAGCGTCACGCGCGGCGCCAGCCGCGTGCCGGCGCCGACCACCGCGTTGCGCTCGACCACGCAGTGCGCGCCGATGCGCGCGCCGTCGCCGATGCGGGCGCCGGCCTCGATGACGGCCAAGGGGCCGATGTCGACGCCCTCGCCCAGCACCGCGGCCGGGTCGATCACCGCGCTCGGATGGATGCGCGCCGGCGGCACCGGCCGCACGCGCGCCGCCCACCACTGGGTCAGGCGAGCGAAGTAGAGGTAGGGGTCGGGCGTGACGATCGCGGCGCCGCGAGCCGCTGCCGCTTCGGCGAAGGCCGGCGCGACGATCACGCAGGCCGCGGCGCTGCTCGTCAGCTGCGACTGGTAGCGCGGATTGGCAAGGAAGCTCAGCGTCGTTGCGTCGGCTTCTGCCAATGGGCCGATCTTGCCGATCAGCGTTTGCGAATCACCAAGCAAATCGCCGCCCAAGGCGGCGATCACATCGGCCAGTGTGACTGGCTGGGACATAACGAATTACTTCTGCGCATTCAGCGCGTCGATCACCTTCTTGGTGATGTCCACGCGGGCGCTGAACCAGGGCGCATCCTGCAGGATCAGGTCGTACTTCTCGTTGTCGAAGATCTGCTTGATGACCTTGTTCGCGCGGTCGACCACGGCGGACAGCTCTTCCTGCTTGCGCTGGTTCAGGTCTTCCTGGAACTCGCGGCGCTTGCGCTGCAGGTCGCGGTCCTGCTCGACCAGGTCGCGCTGGCGGCGGCCCTTCTCGGCCTCGGACAGCGTCGGGGCGTCCTTCTCGAGCTTGTCGGCGGCGCCGCGCAGCTTGGTTTCCAGATCCTTCAGGTCCTTGTCGCGCTTGCCGAACTCGGTCTCAAGCTTCAGCTGGGCGGCCTTGGCCAGGTTGGCTTCACGCAGAACCCGGTCGCTGTTGACGAAACCGATCTTGAGGGGGCCGTCCTGCGCCTGGGCGGTGAGGGCCGAGAGGGTGACCACGGCAGCCACGGCCAAAGACTTCAACAGCTTGCTCTTCATCAGAATGCAGTCCCGATCTGGAATTGGAATTTTTCGATTCTATCGCGCGGATCCTTGCGGATCGGCGTGCCGTAGGACAGCCGCAGCGGGCCCATCGGCGATGTCCACGAAAGACCGATACCGGCCGAGGCGCGGATCATGTTCGGGTTCTGGCTGGTCAGCACATTCCAGTTGAGCTTGGTGTCCTCGCTCCACACGCCGCCGGCGTCCATGAAGCCGAACAGGCGGAAGGTCTTGTCATTGCCGGTGCCGGGCACAGGCAGGTAGAGCTCGGCGTTCAGGTTGAAGCGGCGATTGCCGCCGACGTAGGAGCCGGTGACGTCGGGCGTGCCCAGCGTACCGGCCTCGAAGACCCGCACCGAGCCGAGGCCGCCGCCGTAGAAGTTCTTGAAGATCGGGTAGGCCTTGCCTGCCAGGCCCACGCCCCAACCCAGTTCGGAGTTGATGCCCAGGCTGATCTTGCGGGTGATGTCGAAGTATTCCTGGTACTGCAGGTTGGCGCGCGCGTACTTGGCCTGGCCAGCGCCGCTCAGTTCCAGGTTGACACGCTGGTAGCGGCCCTTCTGCGGTGCCAGCACGCTGTCACGGCTGTCGCGCTGCCAGCCGATCGTCAGCGGGAAGCCGGTGGCGTCCTGGCCGATCTCGTTGATGTAGATCAGGTAGGTGTTGGGCAGGCCGGCGCTGGTCGAGATGCGGGTGCGCTCGTAGCCGAGGCCGAAGAACACCGTGTCCAGTTCCGAGAAGGGCACGCCGAAGCGCACCGAGCCGCCGTGCGAGATCAGCTCGTACTGCTCGCCCAGCGAGTTGTAGGGCTTGGTGGTGCGGTAGAACACATCCACCGCGCGCGAGACGCCGTCCACCGTGAAGTACGGGTCCACCGTCGAGATCACCGCCGAGCGGCCGGTGTAGGCGGTGTTCAGGTCGATGCCGAGGTAGTTGCCCGAGCCGAACACGTTGTCCTGCCGCACCGAGCCGGTCAGCGAGAGCTTCTGCTGGCTGGAGTAGCCGGCGCCCACGCTGATGTTGCCGGTAGGACGCTCGGTGACGTTGAGGATCACGTCCACCTGGTCCTGGGCGCCCGGGACTTCCTGCGTGTCGACGGTCACTTCCTTGAAGTAGCCCAGGCGCTCGACGCGGTCGCGCGAGTTCTTGATGCGCTGGCCGTCGTACCAGGCCGATTCGAACTGGCGGAACTCGCGGCGGATGACTTCGTCCCGGGTCCGGGTGTTGCCCGACACGATGACCTTGCGCACATAGACGCGGCGCTGCGGCTCGGCGGTGAAGGTGACGACGACCTGGCCAGTGGCGCGGTCGATCTCGGGACGGCTGTCCACGCGGGCAAAGGCGTAGCCGTAGGTGCCGAACAGGTCGGTGAAGGCGCGCGTGGTCTGGGCCACCGCCTCGCCCTGGTAGGCCTCGCCCGGCTTGAGCTTGATCAGGCGCTTGAAGTCTTCCTCGCGGCCGAAGAACTCGCCTTCCAGCTTGACGCCTGTCACCGTGTACGGCTGGCCTTCGCTGACCGTGACCGCGACGATGATCTTCTGCTTGTCCGGCGAGATCGTCACCTGCGTGGAGGTGACCTGCATCTCCAGGTAGCCGCGGTTCAGGTAGTAGGAGCGGATCGTCTCCAGGTCGGCGTTGAGCTTGGCGCGCGAGTAGCGGTCGGTCTTGGTGTACCAGGTCAGCCAGCCGCTGGTGGTCTGCTCCAGCAGGCCGGTCAGCGTGCTCTCGGAGAACACCTTGTTGCCGGTGATGTGGATCTCGGCGATCTTGGCAGGCTCGCCTTCGGCCACGTTGAAGGAGACGTTGACGCGGTTGCGCTCCAGCGGCGTGATGGTGGTCGTGACCTCGGCGCCGTAGAGGCTGCGCGTCAGGTACTGGCGCTTGAGCTCCTGCTCGGCGCGGTCGGCCAGGGCCTTGTCGAAGGGCTTGCCTTCGCCGATGCCCACGTCCTTCAGCGACTTGGTCAGCGCCTCGGTGTCGAACTCCTTGAGGCCGACGAAGGAGACGTTGGCGATGATCGGCCGCTCTTCCACGACGACGACGACCGAGGTGCCGTCGATGTCGATGCGCAGGTTCTTGAACAGGCCGGTGGCGAACAGCGCGCGCAGCGCGGCCGCGCTCTTGTCGTCGTTGTAGGTATCGCCGATGCGGAAGGGCAGCGAGGCGAAGATCGTGCCGGGGTCGGTACGCTGCAGGCCCTCGACGCGGATGTCCTTGATGACGAAGGGTTCGACCGCCCATGCGGCGCCCGACTGCACTGTGGCGACGATGGCAACGGCAGCCAAAGTCGGAAGTGTGGGGCGCAGGGGCGCTCCAGGCTTGAAGAATGAGGACATGGAGGGGATCAATGCAGGCCCGGCAGGCGGGCAACGACGTCGTTGGAAAGGGCCAGAACCATCATCAGGACCAGGATCAGCGCGCCGGCGCGCTGCAGTTGCTGTTGCCACCATTGCGAGAGCGGGCGGCCGGTCAGACCCTCGAAAAGATAATACATCAGGTGTCCGCCATCGAGCATCGGCAGCGGCAGCAGGTTGAAGACCCCGAGACTCACGCTTACAAAGGCGAGAAATCCCAGAAACGCGGGCAGGCCGAGCCTCACCGACTGGCCCGCGTAATCCGCGATGGACAGCGGCCCGCTGAGGTTCTTCAGCGAGGCCTCGCCGATGATCATGCGGCCGAACATCTTCAGCGTCATCCAGGCGGTGTCCCAGGTGCGCTCGGCGCCGCGGACGATGCCTTCCACGAAGCCGTAGCTGACGCGGGTCATCGCGGGCTTGCCGCCGATCTGGATCTCCAGGCGGCCGACCTTGCTGCCCGCATCGTCGACGACGGCCGGGGTCACCTCCAGCGGCAAGACCTGCCCCCCGCGCTCGACGCGCCACTGCATCGTGCGCCCCTGGCCATCGGGGCCGATGGCCGCGCGGATCAGCTCGCGCAACTGGGCGCCGTCGCTGATCGGCTGCTCGTCGATGGCCAGCACGCGATCGTCCACGTGCAGGCCTGCACGCTCACCGGCGCCGCCCAGCACGATGCGCCCGACCACCGGCTCGCCGAACAGCGCCAGGCCGAGCCGGCGCTGGGTGGCCGCGTCGATCTCGCGGGATTCCAGCGTGTCGGTCGCCAGCACCAGCGTATGCCGGCCGCGGCCGGCGGCGCTGCCGTCGACCTGCAGGTAAAGCTTGCGGCCGTCGGCGATGGCGGCCAGCGCCTCGCTGGTCAGTTCGGGCAGCGACTGCAGCGCCTGCCAGTCCATGCCATCCGCCGAACTGGCCAGCACCTTGTCGCCGGAGTGCAGGCCCGCCCGCTCGGCCAGCGAACCGGCCGGCGGCGTGCCCATCAGCGCCACCGGCTC
>NZ_LYVQ01000015.1 GCF_001984095.1 Pelomonas sp. KK5 | reverse complement strand
GGCGCGCGCATGCCCGCCAGCACCTCCAGCAGCTCGCTCTGGCCGTTGCCCGACACGCCGGCCACGCCGACGATCTCGCCGGCGCGCAGCTCGATGCTGACGCCGTCCAGCAGCGGCGCGCCGCCCTCGCCCAGCAGGGTCAGGTCTTGCGCCGCCAGCCGGGCGCCGCCGGCGCGCATCGCATCGGCCACGCGGCCCAGCTGCACCTTGCGGCCCACCATCGCCTCGGCCAGCGCCTCGGGGCTGGTGTCCGCGATGGCGGTCGAATGAACCACCGCGCCGGCGCGCATCACGGTGACCGCATCGCACAGCGCCATCACTTCCTTCAGCTTGTGCGTGATCAGCAGGATGGTGGTGCCGCGCTCGCGCAGGCGGCGCAGCGTGGCGAACAGCTGCTCGGTCTCCTGCGGCGTCAGCACCGCGGTGGGCTCGTCCAGGATCAGGATGCGGGCGCCGCGGTACAGGGCCTTGAGGATCTCCAGCCGTTGCAGCTCGCCCACCGGCAGTTCGCCCGCGGGCAGGTCCAGCCGCACCTGCAGGCCGGTCTCGGCCATCAGCGCGACCAGCTTCTCGCGCACCTGCCGGGCGGCGGGCTTGAGCAGCCAGCCGGGCTCGGCGCCGAGCATCACGTTGTCCAGCGCGGACAGCGTGTCCACCAGCATGAAGTGCTGGTGCACCATGCCGATGCCCAGCGCGATCGCCTCGTGCGAGTTGGTGATCGACACCGGCCGGCCGTCGATCTCGATCGCGCCCGCATCGGCCTGGTAGTAGCCGTAGAGGATGGCCATCAGCGTGCTCTTGCCGGCGCCGTTCTCGCCGACGAGGCCGTGAACGGTGCCCGCAGCCACCTCCAGCGAGACCTCGCGGTTCGCCTGAACCGCGCCGAAGCGCTTGCTGATGTCTTGGAGCCTGACGGCCGATGCCGGCATCAGAACTTGCAGGCGTCGCCTGCCATGTAGTCGGCGACCTTGATCTTGCCGGCCACGATGTCGGCCTTCAGCGCCTCGGCCTTGGCCTTCACGGCGGGCGTCACCAGCTTGGCGTTGTTCTCGTCCATCGCATAGTCCACGCCGCCTTCCTTCAGGCCCAGCACCTGCAGGCCCGGCTCCCAGCCCTTCATCACGTTGTAGACGGCCACGTCCACGCGCTTGACCATCGAGGTCAGCATGGTGCCGGGCTGCACATGGTTCTGGTTGCTGTCCACGCCGATGGCGAGCTTGCCGGCGTCCTTGGCGGCCTGGTAGACGCCCACGCCGGTGCCGCCGGCGGCGGCGAAGACCACGTCCACGCCCTTGGCGAACTGGGCCCGGGTCAGCTCGGCGCCACGGGTCGGATCGGCCCAGGCGGACGAGGTCGTGCCGGTCATGTTGGAGGTGATCTCGATCTTCGGATTGGTCGCCTTGGCGCCCTGCTCGTAGCCGCACTGGAACTTGCGGATCAGCGGAATGTCCATGCCGCCGACGAAGCCGACCTTGGCGGTCTTGCTCGTCAGTGCGGCCATCGCACCGACGAGATAGCTGCCTTCCTGCTCCTTGAAGCGGATGGACTCGACGTTGGGCGCCTTGATCTCCTCGTCGATGATCGCGAAGTGGACCTTGGGGAATTCCTTGGCCACCTGCTCCAGCGCCGACTTCTGCGAGAAGCCGATCGAGATCACCGGGTTGGCGCCCCGCTCGGCCATGCGGCGGATCGCCTGCACCCGCTGGGTCTCGTTGCTGATCTCGAAGGACAGGTACTCCTTGCCGGTCTCCTTCTTCCAGCGCTCGGCGCCCTCGTAGGCGGCCTGGTTGAAGGACTTGTCGAACTTGCCACCCATGTCGAAGACGACGGCGGGCTGCTGGGCCTGGGCGGCGGCAGCGGTGAGCAAGGACAGCAGGACAGCAACAGGCAGGAGCTTTGTGGGCATGGCAGGTCTGGGTTGGGGTTGGGTTGACCGGGCGGGGCGCATTGTAAGAAACGCATATGACGGCGGAGCCGTACAATGCGAATCATTCTCGATTGGATTGTTCCGACTCCATGTCCAGCATTTCTCACGCCAGCCTTGCCGAGGCCGCCATCGGCGACGCCCTCTTCGTGCGCCACGTCAGCGCGCCCGACCATGCACCGGAATGGGCTGCATGGCTCGAAGAACTGGGCTTCCTGGCGGGCGAGCCGGTGCGGGTGATGGCCAAGGGCCTGCCGGGCTCGGACCCGCTGGTGGTGCGAGTCGGGCAGTCGACCTTCGCGCTGCGCCGCGCTGAAGCGGCCTGCGTGGCAGTCACGAAATGAACGAGGCCGTCGTCCACATCCATCCCGGCGGCAAGCTCCTCGCGCTCGTTGGCAACCCGAACTGCGGCAAGACCGCCCTGTTCAACCGCCTGACCGGTTCCAACCAGAAGGTCGCCAACTACGCCGGCGTCACCGTCGAGCGCAAGGAAGGGCGGCTCAAGAGCGCCGCCGGCAAGACGCTGCGGCTGCTGGACCTGCCCGGCACCTACAGCCTGCACCCGCGCAGCCCGGACGAGCGGGTCACCTGCGACGTGCTGGCCGGCCGCGCCCGCGGCGAGAAGCGGCCCGACCTGGTCGTCTGCGTGCTGGACGCGACCAACCTGCGCCGCAACCTGCGCCTGGTGCTGGCCGTCAAGCGCCAGGGCCTGCCGGTCGTGATCGCGCTGAACATGGCCGACCTGGCCGCCAGCCGCGGCCTGGCGATCGATGTTGAAGCGCTGGGCCGGGCGCTGGGCGTGCCGGTCGTGCGCACCGTGGCGACCAAGGGCGAGGGCATCGACGAACTGAAGGCGCTGCTGGACCGGCCCGAAGTCTGGGCGACCCGCGGCGACGTCGTCACCGCCGCCACCACCAGCCAGGAGGCCGACCACGCCACCGTGCGGGACATCCTGCGCTCGCTGAGCCTGGACAAGCACCTGCCCCACCTCCCCAGCGACCGCGTGGACCGCGTGCTGCTGCATCCGGTGGCCGGCCCGATCATCCTGATGGTGGTGCTGTTCCTGCTGTTCCAGGCGGTGTTCTCCTGGGCCGAGCCGCCGATGGACGCGATCAAGGCCGCGGTCGAATGGCTGGGCCAGGCGATCAACGCCCACCTTCCCGAAGGCCTGCTGCGCAGCCTGCTGGTCGACGGCATCATCGCCGGCTGCGGCTCGGTGCTGGTGTTCCTGCCGCAGATCCTGATCCTGTTCTTCTTCATCCTGATCCTGGAGGAGTCCGGCTACCTGCCGCGCGCCGCCTTCCTGCTGGACCGGATCATGGGCAGCGTCGGCCTGTCGGGCCGCAGCTTCATCCCGCTGCTGTCGAGCTTCGCCTGCGCCATCCCCGGCATCATGGCCACCCGCTCGATCGCCAACCCGCGCGACCGGCTGGTCACCATCATGATCGCGCCGATGATGACCTGCTCGGCCCGGCTGCCGGTCTACGCACTGCTGATCGGCGCCTTCATCCCGAACCGCGAGGTCTGGGGCGGGCTGGAGCTGCAGGGCCTGGTGCTGTTCGGCCTCTACCTCGCCGGCATCGTCGGCGCGATGGCGGTGGCCTGGGTCCTCAAGACCTTCACCAGCACCGGCTCGCAGGTGCGGCCGCTGATGATGGAGCTGCCGATCTACCACTGGCCGCATGCGCGCAGCATCGCCATCGGGCTGTGGCAGCGCACCGAGATCTTCGTCAGACGAGTCGGCGGCGTGATCCTGACGATGACGCTGGTGCTGTGGGCGCTGTCCAGCTTCCCCGGTGCGCCGGCGGGCGCCACCGGCGCCCCGATCGAGTACAGCATCGCCGGCTGGATCGGCCGCGGCCTCTCGCACCTGCTGGCGCCGATCGGCTTCAACTGGCAGATCAGCCTGGCCCTGGTCCCCGGCATGGCGGCGCGCGAGGTGGCGATCAGCTCGCTGGGCACGGTCTACGCGCTCTCCGCCGCCGGCGAGGACGCCGCGCAAGCCCTGACCCCGCTGATCGCCGCCAGCTGGAGCCTGCCCACCGCGCTCTCGCTGCTGGCCTGGTATGTGTTCGCGCCGCAGTGCCTGTCCACGCTCGCCGCGGTGCGGCGCGAGACCGGCGGGCTGAAGATGCCGGCCATCATGCTGGCCTACCTGTTCGGGCTGGCCTACCTGGCGTCCTTCATCACCTTCAGGGTCAGCACCTGGTTGATCGGCTGAGGCGCACCCCTCGGCCGGGGTCGCGGACTTGCGCGCCCCGACATGCTCGCCAAGCCGGCGAAGCCATGGCAGGATTCGGTGGCGTGCCACCCTAACGTCGACACCTGACGGTGCCGGCGTCGCCCCTCCCGATGCCCCAAGAGCCCGACCGCCCTGCCGCTCCGTCACTCGATGACCGCGCGGCGGCACGCCCGGCGCTGACTTCGGGCCCCGAACTGGAGCGGCTGTTCCAGCGCCGCATGTTCCACTTCAACATCGGCTTCATCTTCGCGCTGGCGCCGCTGTACATCGCCTCGGCCATCGTGCGTGGCTCGGTGGCCAACTGGTGGATGACCGGCGCGGTGTTCGGCGGCGCCCTGCTGATCCATCTGTGGACCCGCCGCCACGGCGACTACCGGCGCGGCCTGCTGTGGCTGCAGACGGCCTCCTTCTTCAGCCTCGGCCTGGGCCTGGGCGCGGTCCAGCACTTCGCGGTGGACACGCCCTCGTTCTGGTGGATGGCCATGATCCCGGTGGTCACGCTGATGAGCGGCCTGACCCGCCTGGGCGTGCTGCAGGGCGTGCTGGTGATGGCCTATGCCTGCGCCTCCTTCCTGATGGGCGAGCACGAGGGCAAGGCCCTCGCCTCGCCCTCGCTGCGCCTGCACATGGCCGTGATCCTCAGCTCGCTGTACGTCTGCGCCAACCTGGTGTTCGCCACCTTCTGGCGCGGCAAGCTGCAGACGGCCCTGCGCGAGGCCAGCGACGCCGCCCTGGCCTCGGCCAGCGCCAAGGCGCGCTTCCTGGCCCACATGAGCCACGAGATCCGCACGCCGCTGTCCGGCGTGATCGGTGCCGCCGAGCTGCTGCGCTCGCGCCGCACCGACGAGGACCAGCGCCAGCAGCTGGCCATGCTGCAGGAGCAGAGCGCCAAGACCCTGCTGGCGCTGATCAACGACATCCTGGACTGGTCCAAGCTGGAGGCCGGCAAGGTGCAGCTGGAGCAGCATCCGCTGGCGGTGCGCGCCCTGGTGAGCGACGTCAACGAACTGTTCGCGGCCACCTCGTTCAACAAGCAGATCGAGCTGTGCAACAGCTGCGAGCCCGAGGTGCCGCGCCTGCTGCTGGGCGACCCGACCCGCATCCGCCAGGTGCTGTCCAACCTGGTCGGCAATGCGGTCAAGTTCACCGACAAGGGCAGCGTGCACATCCACGTGGCCAGCCGTCGCAAGGACGCGCAGGACTGGCTGAGCATCGAGGTCCGTGACTCCGGCCCCGGCATCGCGCCGGACGCGCTGAACGACGTCTTCGACCCCTTCCGCCAGGCCGACCAGTCCGTCACCCGGCGCTACGGCGGCACCGGCCTGGGCCTGTCGATCAGCAAGGAGCTGGCCGAGCTGATGGGCGGGCGCATCGAGGTCGAGTCGGTGGCCGGCCGGGGCAGCACCTTCACGCTGCTGCTGCCCCTGCGGCCGGGCGAGGGCCAGAGCCCGATGCCGCCGCTGCTGCGCCATGACGAACTGCTGGTCGCCTGCGCCGGCGAGCCGCTGACCCGGCACATGCGCTCGCTGTTCAACGAGCTGCGCATCGAGCCGCGCATCTGCCTGGGCTTGCCCTCGGCCGCCGCGCTGCAGGGCTGCCAGGTGCTGCTGCTGGACGCCGCGCTGCTGCCGCCCGGCGAGCCGCCGCCGATGTCGCTGCGCCACGGCCCCTTCAAGCTGGGCCTGATGCAGTCGCTGGGCTCGGACCTGCATGTGGAAGGCACGACCTCGCTGTACAAGCCGGTGCGCCGCAGCGCGCTGGAGAACTTCCTGGAACACAGCGACGCCCCGCGCCCGGCCGTGGCGCCGGCTTCCATCGCGGCGCTCTCGCCCCCCGAGGGCACCGGCGGTCCCCATGTGCTGCTGTGCGAGGACAACCCGGTCAACCAGGTGGTCGTGCAGGTCATGCTGATGGAGCTGGGCGCCAGCGTGGTCATCACCGACAACGGCCGCGCCGGGCTGGAGAAGCTGCGCAGCGAGCGCTTCGACCTGGTGCTGATGGACATGCAGATGCCCGAGATGGACGGCCTCAGCGCCGCCCGCGAATGGCGCCGCATCGAGGCCGGCCCGACCCGGCTGCCGATCGTCTGCATGACCGCCAACTCCCGCGCCGACGAGGGCGATGCGGCCCTGGCCGCCGGCATGGACGATTTCCTGGCCAAGCCCTTCGGCATCAGCGACCTCAAGCAATGCCTGGCGCGGTGGGTGACGACGACAAGCACGGAGACACATCGATGACATCAAGGATGCCCGCCGCGGCGGCAACGCTGGCGCTGCTGCTGCTGACCCTCGCCGGCCGATCGTTCGCGGCCCCGTCGGTCATCCTCGACACCGAGCAGGTCGAGGCCGCCCGCCAGCATGGAGCGCTGGTCTGGGACGTGCGCGGCGCCGGCGCCTGGCGCCAGGGCCACATCCCCGGCGCCGTCAACATCGACGAGGTCACCGGCGCGCTGCGCAACGACAACACCGAGGACTACCTGCCGCTGCCGGAGATCGAGCGCAAGCTGGGCCGGGCCGGCATCGACCCGCAGCGCGAGATCGTCGTCTACGGGCCCAAGGGCGCGCCGGGCGTCTACTTCGCGCTGGTCACGCTGCAGTATTTCGGCGCCACGAAGGCGCTCATCTACCACGGCGGTATCGACGACTGGATGGCGGCCGGCAAGCCGGTGACGGCCGAGGCGACCGTCGCCAGGCCGGTGACGCTGAAGCTCGGCACCAGGCCCGAGCTGCTGGTGGACACGAAGGACGTGATCGCCAGGCTGAAGGACCCGTCGGTGCAGATCCTGGACGTGCGTACGCCGGCCGAGTTCCGCGGCGAGGACATCCGCGCGATCCGCGGCGGCCACATCCCGGGCGCGATCGCCATCGACTACCAGAACAACCAGGTCGACCCCGACGCCGTCACCAAGTTCGAGCGCCGCCTGGTCGCCAACAAGGACGGCCTGAACCTCAAGAGCCGCGACGAGCTGAAGAAGCTGTACAGCGCCCTCGATCCGGACAAGGAAACCATCGTCTACTGCCAGAGCGGCGTGCGCGCCTCCGAGACCGCCACCGTGCTGCAGGAGATCGGCTTCACCAAGGTCAAGGTCTACGACTCCTCGTGGCTGGGCTACGGCAACACGCTGGCGGCGCCGGCGGAGGACGTGAGCTTTGTCAACGTGGGCATGCTGACCGGGCGCCTGAGCGCGCTGCAGAAGCGGCTGGATGCGATGGAGAAGGAGATGGCGGCAATGAAGGCCGCCAAGCCCTGAGCGGCGCCATGCGGGCGCTCGTGCTGGGCCTGCTGCTGGCGGTCACGACCGCGCATGCGGCGGCGCTGCGCGAGATCGCGCCGGGCCTGCTGCTCCACGAAGGCCGCCAGGAAGACTGGCTGGCCGCCAACGACGGGGACATCGCCAACCTGGCCGTCGTCATCGGCAGCCGCTGCATCGCCGTCGTCGACACCGGCGGCAGCCCGGTCGTCGGGCGGCGCCTGCTGGCCGCGATCCGCGAGCGCAGCGCCCTGCCCGTCTGCTACGTGATCACGACGCATGCCCATGTGGACCACATGCTGGGCCAGGCCGCCTTCGCCGCGGACCCGGCCACCCGCTTCGTCGCGAGCGATCGCTATGCAGCGGCGCTGGGTGCACGGCGGGAGTACGTCAGCCGCACCGTCGAGCGCGACTTCCGCCTCGCGCTGACGCCGGCCGACCTGCCCGCCCCGACGCTCACCGCAGCGCCTGGCAAGCCGCTCGAACTCGACCTGGGTGGACGCAAGCTCCAGGTCCAGGCCTGGCCTACCGCCCACACCGACAACGACCTCAGCGTGTTCGACGAACGCACCGGCACGCTGGTCCTCGGCGACCTGCTGTTCGCCGGCCACCTGCCGGTGCTCGACGGGAGCCTGCGCGGCTGGCTCCAGGTGCTGGACCAGTTGGCGCAGCGCAGTGACGTGCAGCGTGCCATCCCCGGCCACGGCGCGCCCAGCACCGACTGGCCTGCCGCCCTCGACGCCCAGCGCCACTACCTCGCCGCCCTGCTGCGCGACACCCGCGCGGCGATCAAGGCCGGCCGCAGCCTGAAGGAAGCGGTTGACACCATCCCCTGCGACGGCGCATCGTCCTGGTTGCTGGTGGACCAGTTCCACAAGCGCAACGTCACGGCGGCCTTCGCCGAGTTGGAGTGGGAAGACTGATCCATGCGGTTCACACGACGCTCAATGCTCTTCGCCGGCCTCGGCCTGCCCGCCGGCAGCTTCGCCCAGATCAAGACCCCGGACGATGCCGACGCCGAAGCCATCTGGGACAAGGTACGCACCAGCCTGTTCGACAAGCGCCCGATCGCCGCGGCGGAGGGCGTGATCGCGCTCGATGCGCCCACCCGCGCCGAGGATGCTGCCGTCGTGCCGGTGGCCATCCGCACGCTGGTGCCGCAGAGCGAGAAGCGCTACATCGACGCCGTCTACCTCGTCATCGACAACAACCCTTCGCCGATCGCCGGCGTCTTCCATTTCACGCCGCGCAGCGGCCGGGCCGACATCGAGACCCGCGTGCGCATCAACGACTACGGCTACGTGCGCGCGATCGCCGAGCTCAACGATGGCAGCCTCTACATGGGCCGCCAGTGGGTCAAGGCCTCGGGCGGCTGTTCGGCCCCGGCCAGCAAGGATGCGGCCGAGGCGGCCAAGACGCTGGGCAGGATGAAGTTCCTCCACCAGGATCAGGCCAGCGGCCCCGAGCTGGTCCAGCTGATGATCAGCCATCCGAACAACAGCGGCCTGGCGATGGACCAGTACACCCGCCAGTACGCACCGGCCCACTACGTGCGCCGCATCAACGTCAGCTACGCCGGCCAGCGGGTGATGGACGCCGACCTGGACATCTCGATCAGCGAGAACCCGAACTTCCGCTTCTACGTGATGCCCGCGGCCGGCGGCGGCCTGCTCAAGGCCGAAGTCGAGGACTCCCACGACCGGCGCTTCGAGGCCCAGCAACGCTTGCAGTAGCGAGCGGGTCGAGCCAGCTCGCCGGCTCGGTGCCGAAGCGCTGCATCGTCGAACGCAGCGCCCCGATCACGCCCACGAGCTCGTCCTCGCGGGCCGCCAGCTCCGGCCTCGGCATGCGGCGGATCGCGGCCAGCTCCACCTCCAGCACCTGCAGCATCTGCGCGAAGCGGTCGCGCGCGAGGTGGGCCGACGGCATCGCTCAGCCCGCCTGCCTGCGGCCGCGGCGCGCGCCCACAGCCGCCACCAGCGCCAGGCCGCCCAGCATCAGCGCCCAGCTGCCCGGCTCGGGCACGGCCGTCGGCATCAGCGCGAAGGCATGGGCGGCACCGTTGTAGACCGCGGTGCCGGCGATGATGCCGCTCCCGCTGATGCCCATCACCTGCGTGAACGAGCTGGTCATCGACCAGCCGGGCGCGCTGCCCACCAGGGTGCCCAGGTCGTAGACGTTCGTGCCGTCGTAGACATAGGGCGTCGTGTTGCCCACGCCCACCGTGCCGACCACCCAGCCGCTGTCGTTGACGCCGCGGGCGGTGCCGGTGGTGGCGCCGTTCAGCAGCGGGATCGCCTGCATGCCGCCGGCTGCGGTCCAGATGAAGGGCAGCCCGGTCTGCGAGGTGTTCTGCACGCTGGCGCCGACCACGTAGCCGCTGTTGCTGATGTCGTAGGCGATCGAGCCGTTCTTGCCCGGCAGCGCGCCCAGCAGCGTGGCCGCGCCCGAGGCGGTGTCGTAGACCACGCCGATGCGCGCCGAGCCGGTGGCCGCGCTGGTGCCGTAGCCGACCGCCAGGCCCGAGTCGTTGACCGCGTAGGCGATCGCCATCGTCGTGCCGCCGGAGAGCGTCGGCACCAGGCTCGAACCGCCGGTGCCGAAGATCGCCGCCTGCGGCGTCGCGCCGCTGGCCTGGCCGACGATCAGGTTCGACGCATTGACGTCGTAGGCCGTGCCGCCGGTGGTGCCGGCGGGCAGCGCGAGCTGCGTGGCGGCGCCGCCCTGCCAGGCCACGGGCAGTGCGCCCGAACCGACCAATGTGCTGGCGGCCGCGCCGACGACGGTGCCGCCGGCATTGGCGCCGTAGGACCAGGCGTAGTTCCTGCCGCTCAGGCCGCCCAGCCCGCTGACGCCGCCACCCGCGCTCGCGAGGATGGCCGTGGAACTGGCGCTGCCGTAGGAGCGGCCGGTGATCAGCCCGCCGGCGGAGATGTTGTAGGCGTTCGACGAG
Organism: Pelomonas sp. KK5; assembly: GCF_001984095.1. GTDB lineage: Bacteria > Pseudomonadota > Gammaproteobacteria > Burkholderiales > Burkholderiaceae_C > KK5. The sequence continues at coordinate 37,564 of NZ_LYVQ01000015.1, read as the reverse complement.
GCGTCGCCGGCGAGCGGCCCGAGGTCGACGATGGTGTAGCTCGGCGCCGCGAAGACCGAGGCGCTGCCCAGCAGGGTCAGTGCAAGTAGGAGCTTATTCAAACGCATGGTGGTGCCCTCCCGGATCAGCACGACGAGGAACGGCTGCGGCGGCGCGCCACGCCGGCGACGGCGGCGAGGCCGGCGGCCATCAGCGCCCAACTGCCCGGCTCGGGCACGGCCGAGGTCAGCACCATCTCGTAGGCATGGGCCACGCCGTTGTGGTACGCGGTGCCGACGATCGTGCCGTTGTCGCTGATCGAGTAGGCCGAGGACGCGGTGTTGTAGCTGAAGTCCCAGCTCGCATCGGTGACCAGGCTGGCCACGCTGTAGAGGGTGCCGTCGGCCCACAGGAAGGGGTTCGAGTAGAGGCCGCCGTCGGAGCCGACCGCCCAGCCCGACGAGTTCACGCCGGTGGCCTGGCCGTAGCCGGTGCCGTCCAGCAGCGGGATCGCCTGCATGCCGGTGGCGGCGCTCCAGATGAAGGGCACGCCGCTGCCCTGGTTCTGCGAGCTGACGCCGGCGATGTAGTTGCCGCTGCCGGTGATCGCGAACGGGATCGCGCCGTTCTTGCCGGCCACGGCGCCGAGGTCGGTGGTGATGCCGGTCGTGGTGTCGTAGACCAGCGCCGCGTTGCGCGCTTGGTTGTCCGGGTCGAAGCCCGTGCCGATCACCAGGCCGGTGTCGCTGACACCCATGGCATCGACCATCCAGCCGCCGTTGGCCAGCTTGGGCATCACCGTGGCTGCGCCCTTGGTGGAGTAGATGGCGGCGATCTGGTTGGTGCCGCCGCCGGCGGAGCCGACGATCAGGCCGTTGTTGCTGATCGCGGTGGCGCGGCCGGTGCTGATGCCGGTGGGCAGCTGCAGCTGCGTGGCCGAGCCGTTCTGCCAGACCACCGGCAGCGGGTTCAGGCCCGACACCGTCACCGAGGCGGTGCCGACGGCCGTGCCTGCGTTGTTGATGCCGTTGACCCGGGCGCTCATCCGCGAGGGCAGCTCCGGCAGCGCGGTCATCGTTCCCTTGGCGGCGCTCCAGGTCGCCGGCGTGGAGAAGGTGTCGTTGAACGAGCGGCCGCCGATGTTGGCGCCGTTGGCCGAGATCGAGAAGGCCTGCGAGACGTCGCCGCTCAGCGCGCCGAGATCGACGATCGTGTACTGCGGACCGGCCGCCGCGGCGCCGGTGCTGGCCGCCAGTGCGGCCATGGCCAGAGAGAGGGGAATGGACTTCTTCTTCAGCATGCGCGGCTCCTGTGTGTTTCATCAATGCATCGATTAATGCATCAATTGATTCACTGTATTAATTCACGGAATTAAGACACCTAGGGGGATGTCCCGAGGACCACCCCCTCATCGGCGGGGCGGGCATACTCCAACTTGCGCACCTCGCCGCATTGCGGCAGGCGCACGAGAAGAAGAACCCACGAAGGCCCTCGACCCGACATGCCCGCGCCGCGCAAGCCCCCAGCCTCGACGAAGTCCGCGAAACCGCCGAAGGCAGCCCGCCCGCAGGCCGCTCCGCCGCTGCCGGTCTATCCCCCCGAGCAGGCACCGACCGACGCCGCCGAGCAGCTGATGGAGGCCGCCGAGCGGCTGTTCGCGGAGCTGGGCGTGGAGCACGCGCCGCTGCGCCAGGTGGTGGCCGAGGCGGGCCAGCGCAATGTCTCGGCCCTGCACTACCACTTCGGCTCCCGGCCGGAGCTGGTGGCGCGGATGCTGGAGCGACGGCTGCGCCTGATCAATGCGATGCGCGAGCAGTACGTGGACCGGCTGGTGGCCGATGGCGAGGAGCGCCATCCGCGCGCGCTGGCGCGGGCCATCGTCGAGCCGCTGGCGCGCGCGATCCGCGAGACGAGCTGGGGCCCGCGCTACGCGCAGATCCTCGCGCAGGCCACGCTGAGCCCGCGGGCCCTGGCCGAGGAGAACATCCCCGACGAGGTGATCTCCGCGCTGCTGCGGCTGCGCCGGATGGCCGTCAGGGCCCTGCCCGGCCTGTCGGGCCGGGCGCTGGACGAACGGCTGGCCTGGGCCACCGAATCGGTGGTGGTGGCGCTCGCGCTGATGGCGCGCGACCCGGTGGCCCGGCTCACGCCGGCCACGCTGGACAACCTGATCGACTTCACCGCCGGCGCGCTGGTCGCGCCGCTGAGCACCGCGCCGGCGCCGGCGTCAGGGCCCGTCAGCCAGCGTGGCATCGGCCGGCGCTTCACCTGAGCGCAGCCCCAGCAGCAGGGCGCCCGCCGCCGCGCCCAGCAGCATCAGGCCGCCGCACAGCGCAAAGCCGCGCTCGTAGCCGCCTGCCGTGCCGAGCTGCTGCTGGATCAGCAAGCCGGTGGCATAGGGCGCGATGACGCCGGCCAGCGAGCCGGCGGAACTGTCCACCGCCAGCACCGCGCCGCGCTGCCGCGCCGGCACGGCCGCCGCGATCATGGCCGGCCCCAGCGTGTAGATCGGTTGAGCCAGGCCACCGGCCAGCGTCAGCAGCGCGATGCGCTGCGCCGGCGACAGGCCCGGCTGCTGCAGCCCGAGGAACAGCAGGCCGGCCACCGCCAGCGCGCCCGCCGCCAGCAGGCCGCGGGCGATCAGCGGCGCCACGCCGCGCGCCAGCAGCCGCTCGGACAGGCCGGCGAACAGCAGGCCGAACGGCATCATCAGCACCACCACCAGCGCGAACAGGCGCCCGGCCTGGGCAGGCCCGTAGCCCAGGCCCAGTTGCAGGTAGGCGGGCACCCAGGTCAGGATCAGCGCCAGGCCCCAGTACGCCGCGAAGCGCATCAGCAGGCTGGCCAGCACCGGCCGCCGGCCGAGCAGGCGGCGCCAGGGCAGCGGCCGGGTCTCGCCTGCGGCCGGCCCTGCATCGTCCAGCGGCCCCTCCCTGCCGAAGCGCCACCAGGCCAGCGCCCAGGCCAGGCCCAGCAGCGCCAGCAGGATGAAATTGCTGCGCCAGCCCCAGCGCGCCGTCACGGCCGGCACCAGCAGGCCCGACAGCAGCAGCCCCGCCGCCGCGCCGAGCGTCATCACCGCCACCGGCAGATGCCGCTTGTGATCGGGGAACCATTTGTAGAGGGCATGGGTGACCACCGGCGCCGCCGGCCCCTCGCCCGCGCCGAGCAGCATCCGCGCGAGCATCAGCCCCGCCAGGCTGCCGGACAAGGCCATCGGCAGCTGGCACAGCGACCACAGCAGCGCCATCGCCAGCAGCAGCCCGGTCGCCGGCCGCCGGTCGGCGAGCAGCCCGCCGGCCACGCCGGCCAGCGCGAACAGCCAGAAGAAGCTGCTGGACAGCAGGCCGAACTGCGCCGGGCTCAGCCCCAGCTCCGCCATCATCGGCACCGCCAGCAGGCCGACGACGATCTTGTCCATGAAGTTGACCAGCATGAACAGGAACAGCAGCGCGGCGATGCGCCAGGCGGGGCCGGGCTGGTAGGGAGAGGGGCTCACTTCAGTTTTCCATGGCGAAACAGGATCCGTTCGGGTTTGAACGGTGTGTTTCACTTCAGGCGCTGCTGGCGCCGAGCGGCTTCGCCTCGAAGTGGAACAGCTGCACCAGCCGGCCGTTCTCCGGGCGGTCGCCGAACAGCTCGGTGATCGCGTGGAACCAGTCGCTGCGGAACAGCACCAGGCGGTTGAAGCGCATCGGCAGTTCGATCAGCGGCTCCCAGGTCGCGTCGCGGCGCTGCAGCCACTCGCCGAAGCCCTGCCTGCGGTTGGCCGGCAGGCTGCGCTTCTGGAAGTCGAGGAACGATGAATAGCCGCGCGCCCTGAGCTCGGCCGCATCGGGCCGGCGCTCCCAGCCGCTGGCGCGGTGGCGGTAGAAACGGGTGCCGCCTCGGCAGTCCCCGGGCAGGCTGAGATACAGCACGCCGCCGAAGATATCGCTCAGCGTCGGGTTGTCCACGTGGACGTCGGCGCGGGCGTCGTCGCGGGCGAGGCTGATGCGCAGCGCGCCGTTGTCGGGCGAGTTCCACTTGACCGGGCGGCCCAGCGCCTGGGCGATGCGCTGCATCGCCTGCTGCACCGGCAGGGCCGCCGTCTGCACGCCGGGGAAGTTGCCCTCGAAGCCGCTGCCGCCCGCCGCCGCCTGGGCAGCGCACAGGCGCAGCGCCTCGGCGCGGAAGGCCAGCGGGTCGGGCAGGAAATCGTCGATGACGACCAGGTCGCGCGCCGCACTGGCCTGGCGCAGGGCCGCCTCGTCCAGGCCCGGTGCCAGTGCCAGCAACTGGCGCGCCATCGACTCGGCGTCGGGCAGGGGCCCGTCGGCCCAGGCCGCGCCGATGTCCAGGCGCCGTGCCGGCGCCACGGTGCCGAGCCGTTCGGCGCTGGCCTGCGCGGCCTCGATATCCCAGCGGGCATAGCGCATCTGGGCGAGCGTGGCATGCCAGTCGGCCAGCAGGCCGGCGGGCTGGGCGGCGCCCTGGGCGATCGCTGCCTCGTAGCAGCCCTCAGCCTCGTCGGCCTGGCCCTGCTCGCGCAGCAGGCCCGCCAGGCCGGCCAGCAGGCGCGCATCGCCGGGCTCCAGCGCGCAGGCCTGGCGCATCTGCGCCACCGCCTCGTCCAGCCGCCCGAGTTGCGCCTCGGCCGTCGCCAGGTTGGCCCGGAAGGCCGCCGAACCCGGCTGGCGATCCACCGCACGGCGCAGGAAGGCGATGCCCACCTGCCCCTGCCCCAGGCCGAGGTAGGCCAGGCCCAGCAATTGCATCGCGTCCGCATCGTCGGGGGCCGCGATCAGCGCGGCCTGGTAGCGGGCGAAGGCTTCGTTGATGCGCCCTTGCGCATGCAGGGCGCGGCCTTCGTTCAACAGGTCGGCGGGGGAAGGGGAAGAAGTCTTGCTGCGATTCACGGCGGGCGTTCATGACCAGGAGGCGGCGGCAGTTTACGGCCGCACATCGCCGGTGCGCCGATGCACTCCGGAATGGCGCTTCGGGCCCGCAAGCGGAGCGCCGGCCCGACCGGTACCGGCGCCCATCCCGGTGAGCGCCCCGATCCAGCAGGCTGGCCCGCGACTTGCTTGTATACAAGCTGAGATACCTGACTGAACCCAACCAACAGGAGCGTGAGGACATGGATCACCAGACGAACCGGCGGGAATGGATCAAGACGATGGGCGCGCTCGGCACCCTGGGCGCGGCCGGCATGGGCGGGACCAGCGCCTGGGCGCAGAAGGGCTCGACGGACGGCTTCATCTACGTGGGCCCGCGCGACGACTACGGCTACAACCAGTCGCACGCCGACGCGGCGGCGATGGTGAAGAAGATGCCGGGCATGAAGATCGTCGAGGAGGAGAACGTCCCCGAGACGATGGCCGTGCAGAAGACCATGCAGGGCATGATCGCGCAGGACGGCGTCACCCTGCTCTTCCCCACCTCCTACGGCTATTTCGAGCCGCACATCCTGGCGCTGGCCGCCAAGAACCCCAACATCCGCTTCGCCCACTGCGGCGGCCTGTGGGACGCGAGCAAGCACCCGAAGAACGTCGGCAGCTTCTTCGGCTACATCGACGAGTGCCAGTACCTGAACGGCGTCGTCGCCGCCTACAGCACCAAGAGCAAGAAGCTCGGCTTCATCGCCGCCAAGCCGATCCCGCAGGTGCTGCGCAACATCAACGCCTTCACGATGGGCGCGCGCTCGGTCGACCCGAAGATCACCACGACGGTGATCTTCACCGGCGACTGGTCGATGCCGGTCAAGGAGGCCGAGGCCACCAACAGCCTGGCCGACCAGGGCGTCGACGTCTTCACGATGCACGTGGACGGGCCCAAGGTGATCGTCGAGACCGCGGCGAAGCGCGGCAAGTTCGTCTGCGGCTATCACGCCAGCCAGGCCAAGCTGGCGCCGGCCGCCTACCTGACCGGCGCCGAGTGGAACTGGATCGTCGCCTACAAGCAGTTCATCGACGCCGCCGCCACCGGCAAGCCGCATCCGAACTTCGTGCGCGGCGGGCTGAAGGACGGCTTCGTCAAGCCCTCGGCCTACGGCAGCAGCGTCGGGGAGCCCGCGCGCAAGAACGCCGATGCGGTCAAGGCCAAGATGATGGCGGGCAGCTTCGACATCTTCGCGGGCGAGTTGAAGGACAACACCGGCAAGGTGGTGATCCCGAAGGGCACGGCCTTGAAGCAGACCGATCCGACGCTGGAAGGCATGAACTACCTCGTCGAAGGCGTCGTCGGCAAGGTCTGACTCCATGGCCCGCGCACCCACCAAATACGCCGAAGGCTGGTACACCGCCGCGGAGAACCTGCTGCTGCCCACCTTCGCGCTGCTTGCCGCGCTGCTGCTGTTCGGCGTGTTCGTGTGGTTCGACGGCAAGGACCCGGTCGAGACCTGGGGCCTGCTGTTCCGCGGCGCTTTCGGCGATGCCTTCTCCTGGCAGAACACGCTGCAGCGCGCCGCGCCGCTGATGCTGACGGCGCTGGCGGTGGCGCTGCCGGCGGCGGCAGGGCTGACGATGATCGGCGGCGAGGGCGCGCTGGTGCTCGGTGCGTTGGGCTGCGCGGCGCTCGGCGGCCTGGTGCCGGCCAATGGTTTCGGCCTCGTCGTGATCCTCGCCGGCGGCGCGCTGATGGGCGGGCTCTGGGTGATGCTGGCGGGCTGGCTGCGCCAGTGGCGCGGCGTCAACGAGACGATCTCGAGCCTGCTGCTGGGGTACATCGCGATCGCGCTGTTCAAGCACATCGTCGAGGGGCCGCTGCGCGACCCGGCGAGCCTCAACAAGCCATCGACCAAGCCGCTGGTCGACGGCCTGCTGATCGGCCCGATCGGCGAGTTCCTCGGCGACGTGCACTGGGGCCTGGTGATCGGCATCGTGCTGAGCCTGCTGGCGGGCGCGTGGCTGAGCTTCACCGCCTCGGGCTTCTCGGTGCGCGTCGTCGGCGGCAACGTCCGCACGGCGCGGCTGGTGGGCCTGCCGGCCGACAGGCTGATCCTCGTCGCCTGCCTCGCTGGCGGCGCCTGCGCGGGCCTGGCCGGCGCGATCGAGGTGGCGGCGGTGCACACGGCGGCCAATGCCTCGGTGATCGCCGGCATGGGCTACACGGGCATCCTGGTCTCGTTCGTGGCGCGGCACAACCCGTGGGCGATCCCGCCGGTGGCCGTGCTGTTCGGCGGCTTCGCGGCCGCGGGCAGCCTGCTGCAGCGGCGCCTGGGCCTGCCGGACGCCTCGGTGCTGGTGCTGCAGGGCTTCGCCTTCGTGATGATCCTGGCCGCCGAGGCACTGCGCGGGCGGATGTGGCAGTTGCTGCTGACGCTGCGGCCGAGGCCGCCCGAGACACCGCCCGCGATCGGCCCGATCCCTTCCTCCACGCCCACCTGAGATGAAGCAGCCTTTCGCTCTCCGCGTCGGCCCAGACTCCGTTCGGGCTGAGGTATCGAAGCCCACAGCCCACTTTCGCGGACGTCTCTCCTGGGCCCTTCGATACCTCAGGGCGAACGGGCATTTGCTTCATCGGCAACGTATGGCGCCGGGCGCCATGGACAACAACTGATATGGACGCACACGCCTGGATCGATCTCTCCCTCGCCGTCGCCGGCGGCGCCATCCGCGTCGGCACGCCCTTCCTCTTCGTCTCGCTGGGCGAATGCCTGACCGAGAAGTCCGGTCGCATCAACCTGGGCCTGGAAGGCGTGCTGGTGTTCTCGGCGATGGCCGGCTTCGCGGGTTCCTACCTCACCGGCTCGCCCTGGCTGGGCGTGGCGCTGGCCGGCGTCTGCGGCGCGCTGCTGGCGATGCTGCACGGGCTGCTCTGTTCGCTGCCGCGGGTGTCGGACATCGCCACCGGCATCGCGCTGATGCTGCTGGGGTCAGGTCTTGCCTTCTACCTCGGCAAGCCGCTGATCCAGCCGCAGGCCGCGCAGATTCCCTCGCTGCCGCTGGGCGCGTGGAGCAGCGACCCGGCCGTGCAGAGCGCGCTGTCGATCAACGCGCTGTTCCCGCTGGGCGTGCTGCTGGCCGGCCTGATCGCCTGGGGCCTGAAGAACACCCGCTGGGGCCTGGTGCTGCGCATGGCCGGCGACTCCAGCGATGCCGCGCGGGCCACCGGCTATTCGGTCAACGGCGTGCGCATCGCCGCGACGACCGCTGGCGGCTTCATCGCCGGCCTCGGCGGCGCGTCCCTCTCGCTCTACTACCCGGGCAGCTGGAACGAGGGCCTGTCCAGCGGCCAGGGCCTGATCGCGGTGGCGCTGGTGATCTTCGCGCGCTGGAGCCCGTGGCGCTGCCTCGGCGCGGCGCTGCTGTTCGGCGGCGCGGGCGCGGTGGGGCCGGCCCTGCAGTCGGTCGGCGTCAGCGGCGGCTACTACCTGTTCAACGCGATGCCCTACGTGCTGACGCTGGTGATCCTGGTCGCCAGTTGCTCGCCGCAGCGCGCCTTGCGCGGCGCACCCATGGAACTTGGTGTTTCACGATAAGGAGTCGATGACATGCCCTTCGTCCAAGGCACCCTGCCCTACGCCTGGCCCTATGACGGCCACCTGTCCGCCGGCAACACGGCGCTGATCCTGATCGACATGCAGATCGACTTCTGCGGCATCGGCGGCTACGTGGACAAGATGGGCTACGACCTGTCCTACACCCGCGCCCCGATCAAGCCGCTGCAGGCGCTGCTGGCTGCCGCGCGCGATGCGGGCCTGCACATCATCCACACGCGCGAAGGCCACCGGCCCGACCTCTCCGACCTGCCCGCCAACAAGCGCTGGCGCTCGCGCCAGATCGGCACCAACGGCATCGGCATCGGCGACGAGGGGCCCTGCGGGCGCATCCTCGTGCGCGGCGAGCCGGGCTGGGAGCTGATCGAGGAACTGGCCCCGCTGCCGGGCGAGCCCATCATCGACAAGCCGGGCAAGGGCTCCTTCTACGCCACCGACCTGCAGCTGATCCTGCACACCCGCGGCGTGCGCAATTTGATCCTGACCGGCATCACCACCGACGTCTGCGTGCACACGACCATGCGCGACGCCAACGACCGCGGCTACGAGTGCGTGCTGGTCGAGGACTGCACCGGCGCCACCGACCCGGCCAACCACGCGGCGGCGCTGAAGATGATCCAGATGCAGGGCGGCGTGTTCGGCGCCGTCGCATCGTCCGGCCCGCTGATCGCGGCGCTGAAGGCACTCTGAGGAGATTCGACGTTATGAAACCCACCCGTCGTGACGTTCTCCTGGCCGGCGCCGCGCTGGCTGCCGGCCTGCCCAAGGCCCGCGCCGCCAATGACGAGCCGATCAAGATCGGCTTCTGGCCGGTGGCCTCCGGCCTGCCGCTGTTCGTCGGCGTCGAGCGCGGCATCTTCAAGGCCGAGGGGCTCAACGTCGAGGCCACGAAATTCGCCAGCGCCCAGCAGGTAGCCGAGGCAATGATCTCCGGCCGCATCCACGGCTCGGCCAACGGCACCGCCTCCGCCGCGCTGGCGCTGGCGGAACTGGCCAACCCGGGCCTCTTGAAGATCATCTGCGCCAACCCGTCCAACCACAAGCTGGTGCTGGACGAGTTCGTCGTCGCCAAGGACAGCCCGGTCAGGAAGATCGGCGACCTGGCGGGCAAGACGGTCGGCAGCGGCCCCGGCATCCAGAACGTGACGCTGGCCAAGATCGTGCTGGAGAAGAACGGCGTGACGAACGCGCGCGTCGTTGAGCTGCCGATCGGCCAGCATGTGGCCGCCCTCGCGGCGGGCCAGCTCGACGCGGTCTACACGCTGGAACCCACCGGCACTGCCGGCCGGCTGAAGGGCCTGACCCGCGTGCTGGAGACCGGCGTCATCGCCAGCTATGCGCTCGGCAGCAAGGACGCGCCCTGGTTCGGCGGCTCCGCCACCGTCACCAGCAGCTTCCTGAAGGAACAGCCCGCTGTGGCCAAGCGTTATGTCGCGGCCTACGCCAAGGCGGTCGACTGGGTGCGCAAGAACCCTGACGAGTCGCGCACGCACCTGGACGGCTTCACCGCCATCGACGAGGCGCTGGCCAAGGAGGTGCCGCTGTCGGGCTTCACGCTCTACAACGAGTTCACCGCCAGCGACATCGACTACTTCCAGAAGTTCTTCGACGTGTTCGCCGAGCGCAAGATCTTCCCGAGCAAGCTGGCGGTCAAGCCGCTGCTCTACACGGCATGACCCTCATGGACAAGCGCCGCCTCCTGCCGATCATCGGCCCGCTGCTGTTGCTCGCGTTCTGGCAGCTCGCCCTGTCCGCCCAGTGGATCAAGCCGGTGCTGCTGCCGCCGCCCGGCGAGACGCTGGCCTTCCTCGTCCACGACTTCACCAGCGGCGCGATCTTCCCGGACCTGCAGGTCACGGTGATGCGCACGCTCAGCGCCTTCGCCATTGCCGTCGCCGTCGGCGTGCCGCTGGGCGTGATGCTGGGCGCCAGCGAAGGCGCCTACCGCAGCGTCGAGTTCCTGGTGGACTTCTTCCGCTCCACGCCCAGCTCCGCGCTGATCCCGCTGTTCATGCTGATCTTCGGCATCACCGACGTGAACAAGATCGCCATCTCCAGCTTCGGCGCGATGCTGATCGTGCTGTTCAACAGCGCCTACGGCGTGATGCACGCGAAGAAGACCCGCGTGATGGCGGCCCAGATCATGGGCGTGTCGCGCTGGCACCAGTTCAAGGACGTGATGCTGATGGAGAGCCTGGCCCAGACCTTCGTCGGCCTGCGCAGCGCGGTCTCGATGGCGCTGGTGATCGTCATCGTGGCCGAGATGTTCATCGGCTCGGAGACCGGCCTCGGCCACCGGATCATCGACGCGCAGCAGGTGTTCAACGTCAAGTCCATGTACAGCTCGATCATCGTCACCGGCGCGCTCGGCTATGTGCTCAACCTCGGCTTCCTGCTGATCGAGAAGAAGCTGATCCACTGGAGCGGCAAGGCATGAACATCACCCCCGAGTTCACCGAGGCGCAGGCTGCGGTCGCTGCAGGCGCGGCCATCGCCAACAGCGTGGCCGTGCGGCCCGCGCCAGTCGAGGCGCACGTCACCGTGCGCGGCCTCTCGAAGGCCTTCGCCGGCTCGCCGCTATACAGCGACTTCAACCTCGACCTGCCGCGCGGCAAGATCGTCTCGATCTTCGGCCCCAACGGCTGCGGCAAGTCCACGCTGATGAACATGATCGCCGGCCTGACGAAGCCCGATGCCGGCGAGATCCTGTTCGACGGCAAGAGCCTCAAGGACACGCGCATCGGCTATGTGTTCCAGAACTACCGCGACGCGCTGTTCCCCTGGCTGACGTCCTGGGAGAACATCGCCTACCCGCTGCGCCGCGGCGGCATGAAGCCCGACGCGGTCAAGGCGCGCGTGGACGAGCTGGCCGCGCTGTTCGAGATCCGCTTCGACCTGAAGCGCTACCCCTACGAGCTGAGCGGCGGCCAGATGCAGACCGTCTGCATCATGCGTGCGCTGGCCACCAAGCCCGAGGTGATGTTCCTCGACGAGCCCTTCTCCGCGCTGGACTTCGAGATGACGCTGTTCATCCGCGAGAAGCTGCAGCAGGCGCAGGCCGCCACCGGCGTGACGATGGTGATCGTCTCGCACGACCTGGAGGACGCCGTCTTCCTCGCCGACCAGATCCTGCTGCTGACGCGCCGGCCCACCCGCATCGCCGAGATCGTGCCCTTCACGCTGCCGCGGCCGCGCACGCCGGAGAGCACCGTCGATCCGGAGTTCATCCGGGTCAAGGGCCACACGCTGGAAGTGTTCCGTCGGGAAATGAACGCCTGAACCTACGCATATGGCCATGAATGCACTGACCCTCCAGACCTATCAGCTCACCAAGCGCTTCGGCGCCTTCACCGCGCTCGAAGGCGTGTCGCTCGAGGTGCGCCCCGGCACCGTCCACGCGCTGCTGGGCGAGAACGGCGCGGGCAAGAGCACGCTGGTGAAGGCGGTCGTCGGCTACCACAAGCCCACCAGCGGCTCGGTGCTGGTGGACGGCCGCGAGCTTCAGATCGACAGCCCGACGGTGGCGCGCGACCTGGGCATCGGCATGGTCTACCAGCACTTCACCGTCGTGCCCGGCATGACCGTGGCCGAGAACCTGCTGCTGGCCCGCGGCCACCTGCCCGCCGTCATCGACTGGAAGACGGCCCGGCGGGAACTCGACGCCTTCATGCAGACCACGCCCTTCAAGCTGGACCTGGACGTGACGCCGGTGCAGCTCTCCGCCGGCGAGAAGCAGAAGCTCGAGATCCTCAAGCAGCTGTTCCTGAAGCCGCGCCTGCTGATCCTGGACGAGCCCACCTCGGTGCTGACGCCGCAGGAGGCCGACGAGGTGCTGGGCGCCTTGCGCGAGCGGGCCCATTCGGGCGCCTGCTCGGTGCTGATGATCACGCACAAGTTCCGCGAGGTGGAGCAGCATGCGGACGACGTCAGCGTGCTGCGGCATGGACGGCTGGTGGAGACCGGCCGGGTGGCCGAGACCAACTCGGTGCGCCTGGCCGCCGCGATGATCGGCGAGACCAAGATCAGCGCGGCGCTGGAACGCAGCGTCCAGGCCGAGCGGGGTGCGGTGCGGCTGGCGATCCAGGGCCTCGACGTGCGCGGGGACCGCGGCGAGATGGCGGTGCAGAAGCTGGACCTGGACGTGCGGGCCGGCGAGATCGTCGGCGTGGCCGGTGTCTCCGGCAACGGCCAGCGGGAGCTGATGCAGAGCCTGGTCGGGCAGCGCCGGCGCGAGGGTGGCTCCGTGCAGGTGGCCGGGCGCGAGTTCCACGCCACCCGCGCCGAGAACCGCGAGCTGAAGGTGCGCAGCCTGCCCGAGGAGCCGCTGGCCAATGCCTGCGTCGGCAATCTCAGCGTCGCCGCCAATATGGGCCTGCGCGATTTCGACGCGGCGCCGCAGGCCGCGGCCGGCTGGGTGCGCTGGGGTGCGCTGGCATCCCGGGCGCGCGCGTGGATCGCCGAGTACGGCGTCAAGACCCAGGGCGAAGGCGCGGCCATCCGCACCTTGTCCGGCGGCAATGTGCAGCGCGCCGTGCTGGCCCGCGAACTGGCCGGCGAGCCGGAGCTGCTGCTGGTCAGCAACCCGGTGTTCGGCCTGGATTTCGCCGCCGTCGCCGAGATCCACGGCCGGCTGATGGCCGCGCGCAACCGCGGCGCGGCGGTGCTGCTGGTCAGCGAGGACCTGGACGAGCTGCTGAAGCTGGCCGACCGCATCGTCGTCATCAGCGAGGGCCGCATCGTCCACGAGGTCTCGGCGGCCGATGCGAACCGGCAGGCGCTGGGCGCCTACATGGGCGGCCACGGCCACCATCATCACGACGCGCCGCAGCCGAGCGCCGCCGTCGCGGAGGCCGCATGACGACCGCGACGATCGCCACGGCCACGCCCTATCCCTACAGTTTCGACCTCAGCAGGACCGCCCTCGTCATCATCGACATGCAGCGCGACTTCGTCGAGCCCGGCGGCTTCGGCGAGACGCTGGGCAACGACGTGAGCCTGCTGCAGTCCATCATCCCCGCCGTGGCCGCGATGCTGGCCGGCTGGCGCCGCGCCGGCGGGCTGGTGATCCACACCCGCGAAGCCCATGCGCCTGACCTGCATGACTGCCCGCCGCCCAAGCGCCTGCGCGGCGCACCCAGCCTGCGCATCGGCGACAAGGGCCCGATGGGCCGCATCCTGATCGCCGGAGAACCCGGCAACGACATCGTGCCCGAGCTGGCCCCGATTGAAGGCGAGTGGGTGATCGACAAGCCCGGCAAGGGCGCCTTCTACGCGACACGGCTGCACGAACGGCTGCAGGCGGCGGGCATCACGCACCTGCTGTTCATGGGCGTCACCACCGAAGTCTGCGTGCAGACCTCGATGCGTGAGGCCAATGACCGCGGCTACGAATGCCTGATCGTCGAGGACGGCACGGCGAGTTACTTCCCCGAGTTCCACAAGGCTGCGCTGGCCATGATGACGGCGCAGGGGGGCATCGTCGGCTGGAGCGCGACGAGCGGAATGGTGTTGAAGGAGCTGTAGTCGATGGCATTGCACACACTGGCGGACTGGAGAAAAGCATATTGCGAGGACGGGGCCACACCACGCGACCTGATCGGACGCCTCGTCGCGTCCTTCGCTGCCGATGACACGGCCTGGCTGCTGCGCTGCGAGCCGGCCTTCATCGAGGCCCAGATCACCCGGCTCGAAGGCATCGCCCCGCACGAGCTGCCGCTGTGGGGCGTGCCCTTCGCCGTGAAGGACAACATCGACGTGGACGGCCTCGTCACCACCGCCGCCTGCCCCGCCTTCGCCCACCGCGCGATGCGCAGCGCCACGGTGATCCGGCGGCTGCAGGCGGCCGGGGCGATCGTCGTCGGCAAGACCAATCTGGACCAGTTCGCCACCGGCCTGGTCGGCACCCGCTCGCCCTACGGCGAGGTGCCCAACACCTTCGATCCGGCCTACGTCAGCGGCGGCAGCAGCTCGGGCTCGGCCTCGGTGGTGGCGCGCGGGCTCGTTCCCTTCGCGCTCGGGACCGACACCGCGGGCTCCGGCCGCGTGCCGGCGGGCTTCAACAACATCGTCGGCCTGAAGCCGACGCCGGGCAGCGTGCCGATGCATGGCGTGCTGCCGGCCTGCCGCACGCTGGATGTCGTCTCCGTCTTCGCCCTCACCGCTGCCGACGCAGCGCTGGTGATGTCGCTGATGGAGGGCGCCAGCGGAGAGCCGGGCTTCCAGCGCCACGCGCCGCGCGTGCCCTGGCTGGGTCTCGAAGGCCGGCCGCTGCGCGTGGGCGTGCCGCGCGATCCGGGATGCGATGAGGATCTCGGTTATGCCGCCGCCTTCGAGGAGGCCAAGGCCCGCCTGGCCTCGATGGGCGTGATGATCCAGCCGGTCGACATGGCGCCCTTCGATGCCGTCGCCCGGCTGCTGTACCACGGCCCCTGGGTGGCCGAGCGCTACGCCATCGTCGCGCAGCTGATGGAGCGCCAGCCGGAGCAGCTGGACCCGACCGTGCACGAGGTGATCGACCAGGCGCGTGCCTTCACCGCCGCCGACGGCTTCGCGGCACGCTACCGGCTGGAGCAGCTGCGCCTGCAGATCGTGCCGCTGTGGCACGAGCTGGACTTCCTGATGCTGCCCACCGCGCCCACCTGCCCCACCCGCACCGCGGTGCTGGACGGGCCGATCCTGCGCAACAGCGAACTCGGCCGCTACACCAACTTCGTCAACCTGCTGGGCCTGTCGGCGCTGGCGATGCCCAGCGGCTTCACGCCCTTCGGCCTGCCGTTCGGTGTCACCTTCGTGGCCGCTCCCGGCGCCGATGCCGCGCTGACCCACTGGGGCCTGCGCTGGGAGGCGGCCCATGCTCACCTGCCGCTCGGCGCAAAGCTGCGCGCGAAGCGCGGGCAAGACCTGACCCTGCTGAAGGCGCCCGTGGCGGCACCGACGCTGGAGATTGCCGTCGTCGGCGCCCATCTCTCGGGCATGCCGCTCCACGGCCAGTTGCTGGAGCGCGGCTGCCGGCTGGTCGAGAAGACCCGCACCGCCGCCCACTACCGGCTGCATGCGCTGCCCGGCACCGTGCCGCCCAAGCCGGGCCTGGCGCGCGTGGCCGATGGCGCGCCCGGCACGGCCATCGAGGTCGAGGTCTACGAGATGCCGCAGGCGGATGTCGGCTCCTTCCTCGCCCTGATCCCGCCGCCGCTGGGCCTGGGCACCGTGGAGCTCCAAGACGGCCGCTGCGTCAAGGGTTTCATCTGCGAACCGGCCGCGCTGGAAGGCGCGCCGGACATCAGCGCCCACGGCGGCTGGCGCGCCTACATGGCTTCACTCCAACCATGACCATCGACGAACCCGGCGTGCTCGCCGAAGTGACCGAGCTGTTCCACGCTTATGAGCGCGCGCTGATGACGAACGACGTCGCCGCGCTGACCGGCTTCTTCTGGGATGACGCTCGATTGACGCGTTATGGCATCGCCGACAGGCAGCTCGGCATCGACGAGATGCGCGCCTTCCGTGCGGCCACGCCGGCGCCGGACTTCACGCGCGAGCTGGAGAATCTGCGCATCACCACCTTCGGCACGGATGCCGCGGTCGCCCAGGTCGAGTTCATCCGCAGCGACACCCCCCTGCGCGGCTTCCAGACCCAGAGCTGGATGCGGCTGCCCGGCATCGGCTGGCGCATCGTCGCGGCGCATGTCTCGATGATTCCCTTCGGAGCCTGACCGACAATCGCCGGATCATGAGCGCGCTCCCTCAAGACCTGCCCGAATCACTGGCTGACCAGGCCTATGCGCAGGTCAAGGAAATGATCTTCGACTTCTCGCTGATGCCCGGCGACCGCTTCTCCGAGGCCGACCTGGTGGCCAAGCTGCAGCTCAGCCGCACGCCGCTGCGCCAGGCGCTGCAGCGTCTCGCCCGCGAGGGCTTCCTGCAGGTGTTCCCCAAGCTCGGCTGGCAGGTGGCGCCGCTGGACTTCGACGTCATCGACGAGCTCTACGACCTGCGCCTGCTGATCGAATGCCATGCGGCCCAGCTGCTGGCCACCAGCGAGGACCGCGCTGACCTGCAGGCGCTGGTGGACATCTGGATGGTGCCTCCCGAGCAGCGGCTGGCCGACCCGGTCGAGGTCGGCACGCTGGACGAGGCCTTCCACTCCGAACTGGTCGCCAGCAGCGGCAACCGCGAGATGGCCCGCGTGCACCTCGGGCTGACCGACCGGATCCGCATCGTGCGCCGGCTGGACTTCACCAAGCCCGCCCGCATCGCCGCCACCTACGACGAGCACGCCCGCATCCTGCGCGCCATCGTGCGCCGCCGCGCGGACGAGGCGCAGCGCCTGCTGCGCGCCCACATCGAGCAGAGCAAGCTGGAGGTGCGGCACATCACGCTGGCCGCACTGCACCGCGCAAGGCGCGGCTGAGCCTCCTCAGCCCTTGAACTTCGGCAGCAGCTCGCCCAGCCGCGCCCCCATTTCCGCCCCCAGCGCCTGCAGTGCGTTGAAGGGCCGCACCATCACCTCGAAATCGACGATGCGGCCTTCCTCGTCGAAGCGGACCATGTCGATGCCCTTCAGCTGCTTGCCCTGCACGACGGCGCTGAACTCCAGCACGACGTCCAGGCCGTCCGCGCTGGCGAACTGGCGGTGGTAGCTGAAGTCCTCGAGGACCTTGACCACGGTGTTCAGCGCGAGGATCAGCGCCGGCGCGGGGGCATAGGGCTTGAAGGCCATCGGCGAGCGGAAGGTAGCCTCGGGATGGACGATCGATGCGAGCTTCGAGAGATCGCGGCTCGCGACCATCTCGTGCCAGAGTTCGAGCGAGCGGGCGACGGCGGGATGGGCCTTGTTCATGCTTCTTGTCTCCTTGGGGTTCACAGGCCGGCGGCGAGCGTCGTGCCCTGGTGGATGGCGCGCTTGGCATCGAGTTCCGAGGCCTCGGCGGCGCCGCCGATCAGGTAGACGCGCACGCCCGCCGCCTGCAGCGGCGGCAGCAGTTCGCGCTGCGGTTCCTGGCCGGCGCAGATGACCACATGGTCCACCGCCAGCGTCTGCGGCTGGCCGTCGATGGCGATGTGCAGGCCGGCATCGTCGATGCGGCGGTAGTCGACCGAGGACACCATGTCCACGCCGCGCGCCTTCAGCGCCGTGCGGTGGATCCAGCCGGTGGTCTTGCCCAGGCCCTCGCCGACCTTGCTGGCCTTGCGCTGCAGCAGGTGCACGCGGCGCGGCGCGGGTTCCAGGCGCGGCGCCTTGGCCAGGCCGCCGCGTTCGGCGTAGTGGGTGTCCACGCCCCATTCGGCGAAGAACTTCGCGGCGTCGAGGCTGGCCGATTCGCCCTCGCCATGCATCAGGTACTCGGCCACGTCGAAGCCGATGCCGCCGGCGCCGACGATGGCGACCTTCTCGCCCACCGGAGCGCCGTCCCGCAGCACGTCCAGGTAGCCCAGCGACTTGGCATGGTCCAGGCCCTCGATCGGCGGCCGGCGCGGGACGATGCCGGTGGCCAGCACGACCTCGTCGAAGCCCTCCTGCAGCAGCTCGTCCGCGCTGACGCGGGTCTCCAGCCGCAGCTCGACGCCGGTGGTCTCCAGCTTGCGCTTGAAATAGCGCAGCGTCTCGTAGAACTCCTCCTTGCCCGGCACCTTCTTGGCGATATTGAACTGGCCGCCGATCTCGGAGCCGGCCTCGATCAGCGTGACCGCATGGCCGCGCTCGGCCGCCGTCACCGCGCAGGCCAGGCCGGCCGGTCCGGCGCCGACGACGGCGACGCGCTTGGCCTGCGCCGCCGGCCGGATCACGATCTCGGTCTCATGACAGGCGCGCGGGTTGACCAGGCAGGAGGTCACCTTGCCGCCGAAGGTATGGTCCAGGCAGGCCTGGTTGCAGCCGATGCAGGTGTTGATCTCGTCGGCCCGGCCGGCGCGGGCCTTGGCGACGAAATCGGCATCGGCCAGGAAGGGCCGGGCCATCGAGACCATGTCGCAGGCGCCATCCGCCAGCAGCGCCTCGGCCATCTCCGGCGTGTTGATGCGGTTGGTCGCCACCAGCGGAATCGAGACCGAGCCCATCACCCGTTTCGTCACCCAGGCGTAGGCGGCGCGCGGCACCTTGGTGGCGATGGTCGGGATGCGCGCCTCGTGCCAGCCGATGCCGGTGTTGATGATCGTGGCGCCGGCCTTCTCGACCGCCTGCGCGAGCCGGATCACCTCGTCCAGCGTGGAGCCGCCTTCCACCAGGTCCAGCATCGAGAGGCGGTAGATCAGGATGAACTCGCGGCCCACCCGCTCGCGCACGCGGCGCACGATCTCGACGGGGAAGCGGATGCGGTTCTCGTAGGCGCCGCCCCAGCGGTCGTCGCGCTGGTTGGTGCGGGCGGCGATGAACTCGTTGATCAGGTAGCCCTCGGAGCCCATGATCTCCACGCCGTCATAGCCGGCCTGTTGCGCCAGCGCGGCGCAACGGACGAAATCCTCGATCGTCTGCTCCACCTCCTCCTCGCTCAGCGCATGCGGCGTGAACGGGTTGATCGGCGCCTTCAGGGCACTCGGCGCCACCAGGTCCTTCTGGTAGGAGTAGCGGCCGAAGTGCAGGATCTGCATCGCGATCTTGCCGCCCTCGGCATGGACGGCGTCGGTGATCAGCCGGTGGTGCTCCGCCTCGGCTTCCGTCGTCAGCATCGCGCCGCCCTTCATCGGGCGGCCGCGCTCGTTCGGCGAGATGCCGCCGGTGACGATCAGGCCCACCTCGCCGCGGGCGCGCTCGGCATAGAAGGCGGCCATGCGCTCGAAGCCGTTCGGCAGCTCTTCGAGGCCGACGTGCATCGAGCCCATCAGCACGCGGTTCTTCAGGGTGGTGAAGCCGAGGTCCAGCGGCTTCAGCAGGTGGGGATAGGGAGGGGTCATGGTAATGCAACTGGTTGCAAATCGAATGGGGCGGATGGTGCAACCAGTTGCATTCGCTGTCAAGCCGCGGCGAGAATCAGCGCCATGTCCCTGCCCCACGCCCTGCTCACCGCCCTGGTCGAACGCGCCAGCTCAGGCTCCGAACTGGCCTCCCGCTTCGACCGCTCGATCGGCTATTTCTGGCACGCCACGCACCAGCAGATCTACCGCGAGCTGGCGCGGCTGGAAGCCTCCGGCTTCATCGAGGGCCTGTCGGAGGAAGAAGCGGCGCGGGGCCGCAAGCGCGACTACCGCATCCTGCCCGCCGGCCGCGCAGAGCTGAAGCGCTGGATCCGGCAGGAGGCGGAGCCGGCCACCTTGCGCGAGGAGTTCCTGGTGCGGCTGCGGGCCGAGGCTGCGGTCGGGCCGACCGGGCTGGACAAGGAATTGCGCCGGCGCATCGCGCTGCACGAGGAAAAGCTGGCCCAGTACCAGCGCATCGAGGCGCGTGACTTCCCCACCGAGCCGCAGGACCGCGAGGCCGCGCTGCAGCACCTGGTGCTGCGGGTCGGTATCCATTACGAGGAGAACTGGCTGGGCATCCTCAAGGAGGCGCTGGCGGCGCTGGCCAAGCCGAAGCGCAGCGCCAAGCCCTGAAGCACGGGCTCAGCCGCGGCGAGCCTTGTCGATCGCGGCAATATCGATCTTCCCCATCGTCATCATCGCCTCGAAGGTCCTCTTCGCCTCGGCCGGATCCTTGCTCGTGACGCCTTCGATCAGCGTGCGCGGCGTGATCTGCCAGTTGATGCCCCACTTGTCCTTGCACCAGCCGCAGGCGCTCTCGGCGCCGCCGTTGCCGACGATGGCGTTCCACAGCCGGTCGGTCTCTTCCTGGGTCTCGGTGGAGATCTGGAAGGAGAAGGCCTCGCTGTGCTTGAACTGCGGGCCGCCGTTGAGGCCCACGCAGGGGATGCCGGCCACGGTGAAGTCCACCGTCAGCGCCTGGCCCTGCTTGCCGCTGGGGAAGTCGCCCGGCGCGTAGTGGACGGCGCCGACCTTGCTGTCCGGGAAGGTGGCGGCGTAGAAGGTGGCGGCATCCAGCGCATCGCGGTCATACCAGATGCAGATCGTGTTCTTGGCAGGCATAGGTGTCTCCTTGTGCATGGATGTGCGAAATCCGGGGTGGTGAAGGCCCGAGGTGCGCGAATCGGCCGCCGGGCCAGAATGCGGATCATGCCTAACGCCCATCCCACACGCAAAGCCCTTCTGGCCGCCACCTCGCTGCTCGCCCTGCTGGGCAATGTCCATGCCCAGCAGCCGGCCGCCGATCCCATCGCCAAGGTGATCGCGGAACTGAAGCTCGAGAACTACAAGGCCACCATCAAGGGCCTGACCCAGTTCGGCGACCGCCGCCAGGGCACCGAGCGCAACCGCAAGGCCCTCGACTGGATCGAGGCGCAGCTCAAGTCCTACGGCTGCACGAACACCGAGCGGTTGCAGTACATGTTCACCGAGCCCGAGAAGCGCAGCTACGGCAGCTCGGCCGCGCCGCTGCCGGCCCGCGCCGGCGGACCCGCCGGCCAGGGCGGCAGCACGCTGTTCGGCCAGCGCGCGCCGACCGGCGTCAACCAGGACGCCATGGCCCAGCCCGACGAGCGCCTGCGCAAGCTCAACGAGGAACCGACGCCGCCCGGCACCTCGCTGCGCGAGAACGTCTACTGCACCAAGATCGGCAAGACCCACCCCGAGGAGATGTACATCGTCGGCGCCCACATGGACGGCATCGGCTGGGGCGAGGCCGCCAACGACAACGGCTCCGGCACGGCGCTGGTGATGGAGCTGGCGCGCATCTTCAGCATGCCCGGCGTGGAGACCGAGCGCTCGGTCCGCTTCATCCTCTGGAACAACGAGGAGACCGGCCTCAACGGCGCTGCCGCCTATGTGCAGCAGCGCCTGCAGCTGCAGGGCATCGAGTCGCCCAAGGGCTCGGGCAAGTACCCCGAGCCGCGCTGGCTGGGCATGATCCAGCACGACATGATGATGTTCGACCACGGCATGCCGGTGCCGGTGCTGGACGCCAAGGGCAAGCCGGTGCTCGATGCCAGCGGCAAGCCGCGCTACGCCCCGCCCAAGGAGCAGCGCGCCGAGGCCGACGTCAACATCGAGTACCAGGCCAACTCGCGCTTCGCCGACGCGGCCGCCAAGCTGGCCTGGACCTTCCGCGCCGCCAACGACAAGTACGCGACGAACTACCCCGCGGCGGTGGGCTTCCACATGACCAACACCGACTCCACGCCCTTCATGGACTGGGTGCCGGCGATCTCGCTGCGCGAGAACGAGCGCGGCCAGCAGATCGGCGCCGGCTGGAACCCGCACTGGCACCAGCCGACCGACCTCTACGTGAACTACTCGGACAAGGACTTCCTGCTGGGCCTCAACGCCGCGCAGACGACCGGGGCGGCAATCGCCGGGCTGGTGGGGCTGCGTATCGCTCCCTGATCCTGGAGCGGCATCGCCTCAGTTCAGCAGCGCCGGGCGGCCCCCTTCCCTCTTGGCGGCGTACATCGCCTGGTCCGCCTTGCGCAGCAGCGTGTCGGCGTCCATGCCCTCGTCGGGGAAACGGCTCACGCCGATGCTGCAGCTGGCGTGCAGCAGGCGGCCGTCCAGGTGGATCGGCTGGCCGATGCTGTGGAGCACCCGCTCGATCAGCGCCCGTTCGACCATCTCGCAGGCCAGGCCGCGGGCCTCGACCATCATCACGAACTCGTCGCCGCCCAGGCGCGCCACCAGGTCGCCGTCGCGCACGCAGGCCTTCAGCCGCTGGCCCAGCACCACCAGCAGCGCGTCCCCGCATTCGTGGCCGTGGCGGTCGTTGACCTGCTTGAACTCGTCCAGGTCCACGAAGAAGAGGCTCATGGCGCGGTCCCGGTCGCGCGCCAGGCGCTGCTCCAGCTGGCGGCGGAAGTTGGCGCGGTTGGGCAGGCCGGTCAGTGCGTCGAAGTTGGCCAGCTTGCTGAGCTGCTGCTCATGGAGCACCGCATCGGTCACGTCGCTGACCACAGCCACGCTGTGCGTCACCATGCCGGCCGTGTCGCGCAGCATCTTGACCACCACGTCGCACCAGATCTCGCGACCGTCGGGCTTGCGATAGCGCATGCGCCGCAGCGGCAGGCCACCGCGGGCCACCGCCGCCCGCAGCGCGCGCGGGATGCGCGGCTGGCCGTCCCGGCCTTCCGCGAAGAGCCAGCCGAAGTCGCGCCCCACCAGCGCGGCGCGGCCGACGATCTCGGCGAAGGCCGGATTGGAGTAGTCGATGCGGCCCTGCGCGTCGACGATGCAGATGCCGTTGTCCACCGTGTCCAGCGCCACGCTGCGCAGCTGCAGCGACTGCTCGGCCGCCTGGCGCTCCGTCAGGTCGCGCAGGTGGGCGGTGAAGGCCGGCTCGCCCCTGATCGGCGTGCGCGTCAGCGCCAGCTCGACCGGGAACTCCGCGCCGCCCTTCCTCATCGCGCGGATCTCGATGCGCTTGCCCAGCAAATGCGAAGGGCCGCCCGCCATCACCCGCGCGAAGCCGCGCTCGTGGCGCTCGCGCAGGTCCGGCGGCACGATGCATTGCGACAGCGGCCAGCCCAGCACCTCGTCGCGGGCATAGCCGAAGATGGCCACCGCCGCCGGGTTGAAGTCGACGATGCGGCCCTGGGCATCGATGGTGACGACGGCGTCCAGCGAGGCCTCGACGATCGCGCGCTTGTGCGCCTCGCTGGCGCGGGCGTCGGCGGCCAGCGTGGTGGCGAGCGCGGTGGCGCGTTCCAGCATCTGCGCATCGCTGCGGCGCAGCCGCTCCAGGCGCCGCACGTCCAGCAGCGAAGCCAGCAGCGTGGCGAACAGCAGCACGCAGCTGCCCAGGCCCACCATCACCGCCAGCCACAGCGGCTCCACCCCCAGTGGCGGCGAGATGCAGACGCTGCCCTCGGCGAAGTCGGTGGCAGCCATGCCGCTGTAGTGCATGGCGACAATGGCCGCGCCCATCACCAGCGCCGCGGCGCCGCGGGCACGCGCCGAGGCCCGGGCGCGGGCACGCAGCGCAATCGCCAGCGCCAGCCAGGACGCGCCCACTGCGATCGCCACCGACAGGGCCACCAGCGCCGGGTGGTAGCTGAGGTCCGGCTGCATGCGGATCGCCTGCATGCCGCTGTAGTGCATCGCCCCGATGCCCACGCCCATGGCGACGGCCCCCGCCAGGTGCAGGCCGCGGCTCACCACCGGGCGGCGCATCAGCACCAGCACGATGGCCGAGGCGGCCACCGCCGGCAGGATGGACAGCAGGGTGATCGTCAGGTCGTAGGACAGGCGCACGGGCAGGTGCAGCGCCAGCATGCCGATGAAATGCATCGCCCAGACGCCCAGGCCCATGGCCAGCGCGCCGGCGGCCATCCAGCCGCGAGCCAGGCTCCCGTCGGGGCGGGAGACCCGCGGCGCCAGGCCCAGCGTCGTATAGGCGGCATAGCAGGCCACCAGATAGGACAGCAGGACCAGCCAGACGTCATAGCTCGTGCTCATCGCAGCGTGGGCGGCACCCTGGCGACGCGAACGACACGAGCCCGCGGATCACGGCTGCGACGGCCCTTGCTGCCGGCGCCTTTCCTCATGGCGCTCCTGGCGGGCCGACACGACCGGCAGTCCCTCTGTCATGGCCCCAGCAGGCGCTGGGCTGTAGACCGGTGACTTTGCGAGCCCGGCTTTCGCGCGGGGGTGCCTTGTTGTCGATATGGGCCCAGTATGAGCCCGCAACGTGCCGGAATGCGCTGAAGTAACGCGTTATTAGTACCGACACGCCGCCGCGGCCGTGACGCAATGCACGGCTGCGCGGCATGCGCGCTCGCGAACTAGTGGCCGAGCTTGACAGGCATCGCCGGCGCGCTCTTCAGCCTGCGCGCCTTGGCGTCCTTCAGCTGGCCCATCACCTGGGCGATGGCCGCATCGAGCTGCGCGTCGCGCCCTTCGTTGACCTGCAGCGGGTCCAGGTCCACCTCGATGTCCGGCGCCACGCCCTCGTTCTCCACGCGCCACTCGCCGTCCGGCGTGAAGAAGCGGAAGAAGGGCACGACCAGCTTGCCGCCGTCGATCAGGTCGGGGTTGGCCGAGATGCCGATCAGCCCGCCCCAGGTGCGCTTGCCGATCAGCGGGCCCAGCTGCTGGCGCTTGAAGGCATAGGGCAGGAAGTCGCCGCCGGAGCCGGCGTCCTGGTCGATCAGCATCGCCTTGGGGCCGTAGATCGCGCCGGCCGGGGTGTCGGCCACCAGGCCGTCGCGGTCCTTCCAGCTGGCCAGGTAGGGCCGGCTCAGCACGTCGATCACGTAGTTGGCCGCCTGGCCGCCGCTGTTGCGGCGGTCGTCGACGATCAGCGCGTCCTTGTCCACCTGGGCGAAGAACATGCGGTTGAAGTGCTGGAAGCCCTCGTCCGCGGTTTCGGGCAGGTAGACGTAGGCGACGCGGCCGCCGCTCTTGTCCTGCACGTACTGGCGGTTCTTCTCGATCCACGCCCAGCGGCGCAGCATCGTCTCGCTGGCCACCGGCTGGACGGTGATCTGGCGCGAGCCGACCTTGCCGTCGGCGTCCTGCGCCAGCGTCAGCACCACCTGCTTGCCCACCGTGTTCTCCAGCAGCGCGTAAAGGTTGCCGGCGGTGGCATCGAGCGGCCGGCCGTTGACGGCCAGCAGGTACTCGCCCACCCGGGCGCCCTGCCCCGGCACCGCCAGCGGCGCCTTCAGGAAGGGATTCCAGCGATCGCCGCCGAGGATGGTCTTGATGCGATAACGCCCATGTTCGACGGCAAAGTCCGCGCCCAGCAGGCCCACCTTGGCCGAGGGCTCGCTGTAGACGTCGCCGCCGCTCACGCGGTTGTGGCCCACCTGCAGCTCGCCGATCATCTCCACCATCAGGTCGTTGAGTTCCTCGCGGCGCTGCACCGCATCCACCAGCGGGCGGTAGCGCTTGTAGATGCCGTCCCAGTCGATGCCGTGCAGCTTCGGGTCGTAGAAGAATTCCTTCTCCATCCACCAGGTCTCGTCGAAGATCTGCGCCCATTCCTGGCGCGGGTCGACGAAGGTCTTCAGGCCCGACAGGTCCACCGGCTTGGCGTCGAGTTTGTCCTTGGCCTCGGCGGTCTCCAGCTTGCCCTCGCCGTAGCGCAGCAGCAGGACCTTGCCGTCGGCGCTGAGCCTGAAGTCGCGCAGGCCGTCCTTCAAGGACTTGCTCTTCTTCTCCTCGAAGTCGAAGCGGTAGAGCTCGGCGTCGTTCTCCTCGCCGGCGCCGGGCGGCTCGTGGCTGATGCCGGGCTGGCGGTGTTCCAGGTAGAACAGCGCGCCGTCCGAGGCCACGGCCAGCGAGTCGTAGTTGCGCTCGGCCACCGGCAGGCCGACGATGCGCTGCTGCAGGCCGGCCTCGTCCACGCGCAGCAGCTTCGGCGGCTTGGCGGTGGAGGCAGGCTTCTCCTGCTTGTCCTTGGCCTCTTCCTTCTTCTTCTCCTCGGTGCGCTGCTCGGTCTTGGTGTCCTCGTCGCCGTCCTTGGGCTCCAGCGGCGACTTGCCGGCCGCGTTCAGCACCGCGACGAAGATGCCGCTGCGCAGCGCACGCTCCTGGGTGGACATGTCCAGGCCCCACTGCTGCGGTCCGGAGTTGATGGACGAGGTGAAGAACAGCCAGTCGCTCTCGTCCTTGGTGGCGAAGACCGGGTTGCCGGCCTGGCTCAGGCCGTCGCTGACGGCGATGTCCTTGCCCGTGGCCAGGTCCTGCATGCGCACCTGGCTGAAGTAGTTGGCGCCGGCCACCGTGTAGGCCAGCCAGCGGCCGTCGGGCGAGAAGGCGACCTCGAAGCTCGAGCGGTACTGGCTGGTGGCGACCTTCCGGATCGCGTCCTTGCCAGCCGCGCCGGGCTCGATCACATAGAGGTTCAGGTGGTTGTCCTGGTAGGCCAGGCGCTTGCCGTCCGGCGACCAGGCGAGCAGCGTGAAATAGCCGGTGCCGCCCAGGGCATAAGTGCGCACCGGCAGCATGCCGGCCTGGTCGCGCATCACCAGCTGATGGTGCAGCTGCGGGCCGTGGCCGGCCTCGGCGATGTAGGCGACCGACTGGCCGTCCGGGCTCCACAGCGCGTCCTTCTCGCGCACGCCGCCGCTGTGGGTGAGGTTGCGCACCGAGCCGTCCTTGACCGGCACGGTGAACACCTCGCCGCGGGCGCTGACCAGCACCCGCTTGCCGGTAGCCGACAGTTGCGCGGAGGTGATCGTGTGGCTGGCGTCCTTCCACTGCGGGCGGGCCAGCGGAGCAGCGGTGGTCAGCTGAATGTCGAGCTTACGGATCGCGCCGCTGGCAAGCGTCAGCTCCTTCAGCACGCCGCCGGCCTCGTAGACCACGATGCCGCCCTGCACCGCGGCGCTGTGCACGTCCCACGTGGTCTCGTGGGTCAGCTGGCGCAGCTGCCTGGTCTTCGTCGAGTACGCGAACAGGTTGGCGGTGTCGTCCGCGCGGTCGGAGACGAAGATCACCTCGTCGGCGCCGGACCAGACCGGGTTGATGTCGTTGGCGTTGACGTGCGGGATCTTCTCCCAGGTCTTCCTGGCCGGGTCGATGATCCAGACCGCCGGCGTCGAGCCGCCGCGGTGCTGGCGCCAGCCGGAGGCGCCGGAGTAGGCCGGCAGGTAGTTCTGGTAGGCGATGCGCTGGCCGTCCGGCGACCATTCGCCGGCGAAGACGACGGCGTCCATCACCTTCTTCTCGGCGCCGCCGGCGGCGGGCACTTCCCAGAGCTGGCGGCTACGGCTGTTGGCCACTTCGCGGGCGGAGGTGAAGAGCACGCGCTGGCCGTCGGCGCTCCAGCCGTTGACGAGATCGGCGCCCGGGTGCCAGGTCAGGCGGCGCGGCTGGCCGCCGGCGGCGGGCATCACGTAGACGTCGGTGTTGCCGTCATAGCTGGCGGAGAAGGCGATCCACTGGCCGTCCGGCGAGAAATGCGGGGCCGTCTCGGCGGCGGCGGCGCTGGTCAGCTGGCGGGCATTGGCGCCGTTGCGGTCGGCGGTCCAGATGTCGCCGCTGTAGACGAAGGCGATGCGGTCCTTCGAGAGGCTCGGCTGGCGCAGCAGGGCCGGCGCGGCGCCGGCGGTGGAGATCAGCGCCAATGCAGCGGCCAGGGCCGTGGCGGCCCGCTTGAATCCTCGGTTCATTGAAGTCCTTGTTTGCTCTTCTTCTTGCGGCCGGCCTTCCAGCCACCATAGATCGCCAGCAGGCCGGGTATGAAGATCGTTGCCCAGATGATGATCTCCAGATGCTGCCGCACCCAGGGCACATTGCCAAAAGCAATACCCAGGCTGGTGACACCCACCACCCACAGCAGCCCGCCGCCCACGTCGTACATCGTGAACTTGGCGCGGGTCATCTGCGCCACGCCGGCCACGAAGGGCGCGAAGGTGCGCACGAAGGGCATGAAGCGCGCGATCACGATGGTCACGCCGCCGTACTTCTCATAGAACTCGTGGGCCTGCAGGAAGGCCTTCTTGTTGAAGAAGCGCGACTGCTCCCACTGGAACACCTTGGGCCCGAAGAAGCGCCCGATCGTGTAGTTGCTCTGGTTGCCGGCGATGGCCGCCGCGGTCATGAGCGGCATCGCGACGCGCCAGTCCAGCAGCCCGGTGCCGCACATCGCACCGACGATGAAGAGCAGCGAATCGCCGGGCAGGAAGGGCATCACGACGACGCCGGTCTCGATGAAGATGATCAGGAACAGCAGCGCATAGATCCAGGGGCCGTAGGCGAGCACGAAGCCTTCGAGGTGCTTGTCGACATGAAGGGCGAAATCGAGGATGGCGGCAAGGAATTCCATGGCGGCGGATTATGGCGGCGACAATGTGACGATCTCCCCGAGCAGCGTTAGCAAGATGGAAGCCAAGCCAGAACAGATCACCACCCGCCTCGTGCACGCCGACCGCCGCAGCAACGTCGAGCACGGCGGCCTGCACAAGCCCATCCATCCGTCCACCCAGTACGGCTTCGACAAGGTGGAGGACCTGATCGGCGTGTTCCAGGGCACGGTCAAGGGCGGCTTCAACTACGCCCGCCAGGGCACGCCCACCACCGCGGCGCTGGAGGCCAAGCTGACGGCGCTGGAAGGCGGCCGCGGGACCATCGTGTTCTCCTCGGGCATGGCCGCGCTCTGCGCCATCTTCCTGACGCTGCTGAAGGCCGGCGACCACGTCGTGTCCAGCCGTTATGTCTTCGGCAACACCAACAGCGTGTTCGGCACGCTGCGCGACCTCGGCATCGAGATCGACATGGTGGATGCCCGCTCGGTGGACGCCGTCGCCGCGGCCGTGAAGCCCAACACCCGCATGGTCTTCGTCGAGACCATCGCCAACCCCGGCACGCAGATCCCCGACATGGCCGCCATCGGCCAGCTGTGCCGCGACAAGGGCCTGCTCTACGTGGTGGACAACACGGTCACCTCGCCGGCGCTGTTCAAGCCCAAGGCGCTGGGCGCGGGCCTGGTGATGAACTCGCTGTCCAAGACCATCAGCGGCCACGGCGGCGCCCTGGGCGGCTCGGTGACGGACACCGGCGAGTTCGACTGGTCCACCTACCCGAACATCTTCACCAACTACCGCAAGGGCGACGCTGGCCAGTGGGGCCTGCAGCAGATCCGCAAGAAGGGCCTGCGGGACATGGGCGGCTCGCTGTCGTCGGAGCAGGCGAACCAGATCGCCGTGGGCGCGGAGACGATGAGCCTGCGCGTGCGGCAGACCAGCGAGACGGCGCTGGCGCTGGCGCAGTTCCTGGCCGCGCATCCGGCCATCGACGCGGTCCACTACCCGGGGCTGGAGACTCACCCGCAGCACGCCAAGGCGCGCGAGTGGTTCAAGGCAAGCTCCTGGCTGCTGTCCTTCGAACTGAAGGACCCGTCGACGATGAACGCCGTGCTCAACAAGCTGCGCATCCCGGTCAAGGCCACCGGCATGGGCGATACCCGCACGCTGATCATCCCGGTGGCGCCGACGATCTTCTGGGAGGCCGGCGCCGCGGTGCGGGCCGAGATGGGCATTGCCGACGGGCTGGTGCGCGTGTCCATCGGCATCGAGGAGGCGGAAGACCTGATCGCGGACTTCGCGCAAGCGCTGGCGGGATAATCCGCCGATGGAAGCAGAAGCCGCCAACGTTGTGCAACGCCGCGCGATCCGCGAACTCCCCGATGAACTGATCAGCCAGATCGCAGCCGGCGAGGTCGTCGAGCGCCCGGCCTCGGTCGTGCGCGAGCTGGTGGACAACGCGCTGGATGCCGGCGCCACGCAGATCAATGTCAAGCTGATGGCCGGCGGCGTGCGCGCCATCGTCGTCGAGGACGACGGCTGCGGCATCCCGGTCGAGGAGCTGCCGCTGGCGCTGAAGCGCCATGCGACGAGCAAGATCCGCTCGCTCGATGAACTGGAGTCTGTCGCCACGATGGGTTTCCGCGGCGAAGCGCTGGCCGCGATCTCCTCGGTCTCGGAGATGGCCATCGTCAGCCGCAGCGAAGGCGCGCCCCACGCGCAGCGGCTCGACGCGCGCAGCGGCGAGCTGAGCCCCGCGGCGCGCGCCCGCGGCACCAGCGTGGAGGTGCGCGAGCTGTTCTTCAGCACCCCGGCCCGCCGCAAGTTCCTGAAGACCGATGCCACCGAGCTGGCCCACTGCCTGGAGGCCGTGCGCCGCCATGCGCTGGCGCGGCCGGACGTGGGCTTTTCGGTCTGGCACGAGGGCAAGCTGGTCGAGCAGTGGCGCGCCGCCACGTCGGAGCTGCGCCTGAAGGACGTGCTCGGCGAGGACTTCATGACCGAGAGCCGCCCGCTCTTCGCCGAGACCGGCCCGCTGCGCTGCTACGGCCGCGCCGGCCTGCCCGAGGCGGCGCGCAGCCGCGCGGACATGCAGTACGTCTACGTCAACGGCCGCTTCGTGCGCGACAAGCTGATCGCCCACGGCATCCGCTCCGCCTACGAGGACGTGCTGCACGGCCATCGCCAGCCCTGCTACGTGCTCTTCATCGAGATCGCGCCGGCGCTGGTGGACGTCAACGTGCACCCGACCAAGATCGAGGTGCGCTTCCGCGACGGGCGCGAGCTGCACCAGCGGGTGCGCTATGCGGTGCAGGATGCGCTGGCGGTGTCGCGCTCGTCGGAAGCGGCGGCGCCCGTCGTCGTGCAGATGCCGGTCACGCAGCAGATTGACCTGCCCGGTGCCAGCAAGCCCGCGCCCGGCAGCCCGCCCGCCTGGTTCGCCGCCGAACCGCGGCCCAGCTACGGCGCGACGCCCAGCTGGCGCATGAACACCCAGCCCTCGCTGGGCCTGGCCGAGGTGGCGACGCTGTACGGCCAGCCTGCCGCGCCGGCAAGACCTGACCCCGTACCTGCGGCGCCCCGCCAGGAGCTGCCCGCGCACGACTGGCCACTGGGCCGCGCGGTGGCGCAGATCCAGGGCGTCTACGTGCTGGCCGAGAACGCTCAAGGGCTGATCATCGTGGACATGCATGCAGCCCACGAGCGCGTCGTCTACGAACGGCTGAAGGCCAGCCTCGGCGAGCGCACGATCGAATCGCAGCCGCTGCTGATCCCGGTCACCTTCGCCGCCACCGCCGCCGAGATCGCCACCGCCGAGGCCCATGCCGAGACGCTCACGAAGCTGGGCCTGGACGTGGCGCCGCTGTCCTCCAAGATGCTGGCCATCCGCGCCCGCCCGGCCCTGCTGGCCGGCGGCGACGTGGTGGAGCTGGCGCGCGGCGTGCTGGCCGAGCTGGGCCAGTTCGAGGCCAGCCAGGCGATCGAGCGGGCCCAGCACGAGATCCTCGCCACCATGGCCTGCCACGGCGCGGTGCGCGCCAACCGGCAGCTGACGCTGGACGAGATGAACGGCCTGCTGCGCGACATGGAGCGCACCGAACGCGCGGACCAGTGCAACCACGGCCGCCCCACCTGGCGGCAACTCACCATGCGCGAGCTCGATGCCCTCTTCCTGCGCGGGCGCT
Source organism: Pelomonas sp. KK5 (assembly GCF_001984095.1). GTDB lineage: Bacteria > Pseudomonadota > Gammaproteobacteria > Burkholderiales > Burkholderiaceae_C > KK5. Next base: position 6,197 of record NZ_LYVQ01000015.1, on the reverse strand, counting down.
AAGCAACAAGAAACGGAGCCGTCATGGCCACTTTGAAACTGAACAAGAAGCCGGCACCCGCCGCCAAGAAGGCCGCGCCCGGCGAGGAACGCCGCGCCCCGCTGCGCGGCAAGGGCGTCTCGCGCCCGCGCCAGACGCTGGAGGCCGCCCAGGCCGAGCGCGCGCAGAAACAGGCCGAATTCGAGCAGCGCCGCGCGGCGGAAGCCGAGCGATTCGAGCGTTATGCCCGGCCGCAGCCGCAGTCCCAGGAGCCGCGCCGTGACGATCGCCGCCCCGGCCGGCCGGCCCAGCCGGGCAGCTTCCAGCGTGACGAACCGCGGCGCCACGCCGAGCAGCACCGCCAGGCCTATGGGCAGCGCCCGGGCGACGAGCAGCGCTTCGCCGAGCCGCGCCGCGACCAGCGCCGCGCGACGGCAGGCGCCCCGGGCCCGCGCGGCCCGGCACGGCCCGCCAGCTACCCGGCCCCGCAGGCCTACCAGACCCAGCCCTACGCCAAGCGCCCTCAGCAACAGGCGCGCCCGCATCACGACGACGATGACGACGACGACGATTTCGTCGTCCACACCCGCCCCGAGGGCGAGCGCCTGTCCAAGCGCATGACGGCGCTGGGCATGGCCTCGCGCCGCGAGGCGGACGAATGGATCGGCGCCGGCTGGGTCAAGGTGGACGGCAAGCTTGCCGTGCTGGGCCACCGGGTCGTCGGTGACGTGAAGATCGAGATCGACCCGCAGGCCTTCAAGCACCAGGCCGGCAAGGTGACGATCCTGATTCACAAGCCGATCGGCTACGTCTCCGGCCAGGCCGAGGACGGCTACGAGCCCGCCTCGGTGCTGGTGAAGAGCGCCAACCAGTGGAAGGACGATCCTTCCGGCCTGAAGTTCAACATCGGCCATGCGCGCGGCCTCGCGCCCGCCGGACGGCTGGACATCGACTCCACCGGCCTGCTGGTGCTGACGCAGGACGGCCGCATCGCCAAGACGCTGATCGGCGAGGACTCGAAGGTCGAGAAGGAATACCTGGTGCGAGTCGAGTACGACGGCCAGGGCGCGCCGATGCAGCGCGTGCCCGCCGAAAGCATCGCGCTGCTGAACCACGGCCTGATGCTCGACGACGTGCAGCTCAAGCCCGCCAAGGTCAGCTGGATCAATGACGACCAACTGCGCTTCGTGCTGAAGGAAGGCCGCAAGCGCCAGATCCGCCGCATGTGCGAGCTGGTGGGGCTGAAGGTCGTGGGCCTGAAGCGCGTGCGCATCGGCCAGATCAACCTGGGCCACCTGCCCGCCGGGCAGTGGCGCTTCCTGTCGCCCTGGGAACGGTTCTGAAGCTGCGCCCGATCTGCATCGCCGGCCCGACCGGCTGCGGCAAGACGGCAGCGGCGCTGGCGGCGGCCGAGCTGCTGCCGGTGGAGATCATCAGCGTCGATTCGGCGCTGGTGTACCGCGGCATGGACATCGGCACGGCCAAGCCGACGAAGGCCGAACTGGCCGCAGTGCCGCACCATCTGATCGACATCATCGAACCGACCGAGGCCTATTCGGCCGCCGAGTTCGTGCGCGACGCCCGCCGGCTGGCCGACGAGATCCTGGCCCGCGGCAGGCTGCCGCTGCTGGTGGGCGGCACGATGCTGTATTTCAAGGCCCTGTTCGACGGCCTCTCGGACATGCCACAGGCCGACGAGGCGCTGCGCGCCAGGATCGACGCCCGCGCCGCCGCCGAAGGCTGGCCGGCCCTGCATGCCGAACTGGCAAGACTTGACCCCGTCACCGCCGCCCGGCTGGCGCCGAACGACTCGCAGCGCATCCAGCGCGCGCTGGAGGTCTGCACGCTGGCCGGCCGGCCGATGAGCGAGCTGCACCAGCAGCGCAGCGAGGGTGTGGACTGGCCGCTGCTCTCGCTGGAGCCGAAGGACCGCGCCTGGCTGCACGAACGCCTCGCGCTGCGCTTCGAGCAGATGCTGGCTGCCGGCCTGGTCGACGAGGTGAAGGCGCTGCGCGCGCGCGGCGACCTGACGCCCGACCTGCCCTCGATGCGCTGCGTCGGCTATCGCCAGGCCTGGGAGGCCCTTGACGCCGGGCTGGGCAGCGGCGACTTCGCCGCCCTGCCCGAGCGCGGCATCGCCGCCACCCGCCAGCTGGCCAAGCGCCAGATCACCTGGCTGCGCAGCATGCCGCAGCGCCAGGTGATTGCCTGCGACGAGCCGGACGCGCAGGCGGCGCTGCTCGCCGCGATGCAGAGGCTGCTCGCCGCATGACGGTGCTCGAAGCCAGGGGCCTGGCCAAGCGCTACGGCTCGACGCCGGTCTTCGACGGCATCGAACTGAGCCTGCAGCGCGGCGAGCTGGTCGCGCTGGTGGGCGAGTCCGGCTCCGGCAAATCCACGCTGCTGAACTGCCTGGCCGGCCTGGACGAGCCGGATGCCGGCAGCGTGCTGGTCGACGGCCAGGACCTCGGTGCACTCGACGAAGCGGGCCGCGCCCGGCTGCGGCGCGAGAAGCTGGGTTTCGTGTTCCAGGCCTTCCATGTGCTGCCGCACCTGAACGTGGCCGACAACGTGGGCCTGCCGCTGCTGCTACTGAAGCGGCCGGATCCCGTACGGGTGGCGGAGATGCTGGATGCCGTCGGGCTTGGCAGTTATGCCCAGCGCATGCCGCGCCAGCTCTCCGGCGGCCAGCTGCAGCGCGTGGCCATCGCCCGCGCGCTGGTGCACCGGCCGCTGGTCGTGCTCGCCGACGAGCCCACCGGCAACCTCGACCCGCGCCATGCTCAGGCCGTGCTGGACCTGCTGCTGGCGCAGACGCGCGAGCAGGGCTCGGCCTGCCTGCTGGTCACCCATTCCGAGAAGGCGGCGGCGCGGGCGGACCGATGCCTGCATCTCGGCGAGCAAGGGCTCGGATGAACCTGCAGTGGCTTGCCAAGCTGTCCTGGCCGGCCCTGAAGCACCAGGCCGGCCGGCAGCTGCTGGCCCTGCTGGCGATCGCGCTGGGCGTGGCGCTGGGCTATGCGGTGCAACTGCTCAACACGACCGCGCTGGCCGAGTTCGGCAGTGCCGCCGCGAGCCTGAACGGCCGGCCCGACCTGGTGCTGCGCGCGCGCTCGGGCGAGGCCTTTGACGAAAAGCTCTATGCCCAGGCCGCGCAACTGCCCGGCGTGGCCCTCGCCGCCCCGGCGGTCGAGGGCGTGGCGATGGCCCGCGATGCCAAGGGCGAGCGCTTCCTGCTGCGCGTGATCGGCTGGGACGCGCTGCAGGCCGGCCCGCTGAGCCCGGAGCTGCTGCCGACCCGGCCCACCAGCCCGCTGGGGCTGCTCGACCCGATGCAGCTCTCGCTGAACGCCGCGGCGCGGGCCCGCTTCCAGGGCCAGGCCGTGCCCCTGGTGAACCTGCGCGCCGCCTCCGACGAGAGTGGCACCGCCCGCAGCCTGAGCCTGCATCTCGGCCCTGACAACGCCGCCGCCGGCGGACCGCGGGCGGTATTGGACATCGCGGCGGCCCAGGTGCTGCTCGACAAGCTGGGCCGCATCGACCGCATCGACCTGAAGCTCGCCGCCGGGCAGGACCCGCAACGCTGGCTGCGCGAGACTGCCCTGCCCGCCGGCCTCGCGGATCTGGCCGCGGCACCGCCGCCGGACGAGAACGCGAAGCTCGCCGAGCTGACCCGGGCCTACCGCGTCAACCTCGGCGTGCTCTCGCTGATGGCGATGTTCACCGGCAGCTTCCTGGTCTTCGCGGTGATGTCGCTGTCGGTGGCGCAGCGGCTGCCGCAGCTGGCGCTGCTGGGCGTGCTGGGCATGACGGCCCGCGAGCGCATGCGCCTGGTGCTGGCCGAGGGGCTGCTGCTGGGCATCGTCGGCAGCGCCGCGGGCCTGCTGCTGGGTTGGCAGCTGGCCGCCCTGGGCCTGCGCCTGCTCGGCGCGGACCTCGGCCAGAACGGTACGACCGGCCTGCATGCGAGCCTGCGTTTCGGGCTCGACCAGCTGCCGCTGGCCCTGCTGTTCGCCGCGCTGGGCCTGGGCGTGAGCCTGGCCAGCGCGCTGGCGCCTGCGCTGGCCGTGCGCCGCATGCCGGTGGCGCAGGTGCTCAAGGGCCTGGGCAGCCAGGCGAGCGAACTGCCGCCCTGGATCGGCCCGGTGCTGCTGGCGGCCGGCACGGGCCTGGCCCTGCTGCCGCCACTGGCAGACGACGTGCCGCTGGCGGCCTACGCCTCGATGCTCGCGCTGCTGCTCGGTGGCATCGCCTGCGTGCCGATGCTGCTGAGGCTGGCCGTCAGCATGCTCGGACGCCACGCCCCGCTGCAACTGCTCGCCCGAGAGCGCTCGCGCGACCAGGCCGGCGAGGCGGCGCGCGCGCTGGCGGGCGTGCTGGTGGCGCTGAGCCTGTCGGTGGCGATGGTGGTGATGATCGGCAGTTTCCGCGATTCGCTGGAGCGCTGGCTCACGCAGATGCTGCCAGCCGATGTCTACATCCGCTCCTCGCTGCGCGTCTCGCTGACCCAGGGCGCGCCGCTGCCGGCGCGCACGCTGCAGGCGCTCGAAGGGGCGGACGACCTGGTCCGGCGGATGACGCTGCAGCGCAGTGGCAGCATCGTGGTTGACGGCAGCGCCGAGCCGGTGACGATGCTGGCCCGCGAGATCGACGAGGCCGGGCTGCCGGCCGCCTCGCCCTTGCTCGACGGCCCCGGCCTGCCGGTCTATGCCAACGAGGCGCTGCGCGATGCGCTGAAGCTCACGCCCGGCCAGGCGCTGACCCTGCGCCTGAAGCCGGATGGCCCGCCGATCACCGCCCACCTGCGCGCCGTCTGGCGCGACTACGCCCGCCAGAGCCCGGCCCTGCTGCTGTCGCTGGCCGGCTGGCGCGCATCCGGTGGCGATGCGCGCATCACCGAGGCCTACCTCTGGCTGCCCGAGGGGCTGGCGCCGGCCGAGGCCATCGCGCGGCTGAAGAAGCGCCTGCCCGGTGCCGCCGACCTCGACTTCGCCGCCGCGGCCGACCTGCGCGGCATCTCGCTGCGCATCTTCGACCGCAGCTTCGCCGTCACCCACTGGCTGCAGGCGGTGGCGCTGGCGATCGGCCTGTTCGGGATCGCCGCCAGCCAGTCGGCCCAGGTGATGGCGCGACGCAGGGAATTCGGGCTGCTGCTGCACCTGGGATTCACGCGCGCCGGCGTGCTGCGCCTGCTGGCGCTGGAGGCGGCGCTGGCCTGCGGGGTCGGCGCGCTGGCCGGGCTGGCGCTGGGCCTGGCCCTGAGCGCGGTGCTGGTCTTCGTCGTCAACCCGCAGAGCTTCCACTGGAGCATGGACATGAGCCTGCCGTGGCCGCGGCTGATCGCCCTGCTGGCGGCGATGTTCGCGGCGGGCGTGCTGGCGGCGCTGGCGGCCGGGCACAAGGCGGCGACGGCCGATGCGGTGCAGGCGGTCAAGGAGGACTGGTAGGTGACGATGGACCGACGTGCCCTGCTGATCCTTCTTGCATCGCTCGGTGCCGGCGCTGCCCGTGCGCAGCCGGGCCTCGCCTTTCCCCGCGACTTCGGCTCGCATCCCGGATCGCAGCTCGAATGGTGGTACCTCACCGGCATCCTCGCGGACGAGGCCGGCAAGTCACGCTTCGGTTACCAGCTGACCTTCTTCCGCCTGAAGGGCCCCGCCCCGGCTGGTCATCCGAGCGCCTTCGCGGCGCGGCAACTGCTGATCGGGCATGCGGCGTTGAGCGATCTGCAGGCCGGCCGGCTGCTGCACGAGCAGCGCCTGGCGCGGGCGGGATTCGGCCTGGCCGAAGCGGGCGAGGCGGATACCGACGTACACATCCGCGACTGGTCGCTGCAACGCCACGAAGGCGGCTACCGCGCCGCACTGCGCTGCGAGCGCTTCGAGCTGGACCTGCAACTGCGCGCGACGCAGCCGGTGCTGGCCCAGGGCGACCAGGGCTGGTCGCGCAAGGGACCGGACAGCTGGAGCCACTACTACAGCGAACCGCAGCTGGCGACCGAGGCGCGGCTGCGACGCGACGGCAAAGAGCTGCGCCTGGCCGGCCGCTCCTGGCTCGATCATGAATGGAGCGACCGCTTCCTCGGCGGCGAGGCGGTCGGCTGGGACTGGGCGGGCCTCAACCTGGACGACGGCGGCGCGCTGACGCTCTTCCGGCTGCGCCGGGCCGACGGCTCGCAGCACTGGGCCGGCGGCAGCTGGCGCAGGCCCAGTGCTGCG
>NZ_LYVQ01000014.1 GCF_001984095.1 Pelomonas sp. KK5 | reverse complement strand
CTATTCTTCGGTGCAAGAAAAGAAGAAGACATAACACCGGAGACAAGCGGATGAGGATGTTCTGGATGGCGGCCTTGCTGCTGTCGTTGGGTGCCTGCGCGACGCGCGAGGACGTGCCTGTGGCCTGCGGCAAGGCGTTCGCGTTCATCGGCAGCGACGGCCCGCAATTGCGCAAGCTCGATTTCGACGGCTGCAGCGGCCAACTGAGCGCTTCGCTGCCGGTGGCGGATGTGCCCAAGTCGCGCTGGCTGGTGGCGCATCCGACGCTGGCGCGGGTCTACGTGGCCGAGGATGGCAGCGGCAAGGACGGCAGCGTCGCGGCCTTCGCGCTCGATCGCAGGACCGGCGCGCTGAGCCCGATCAACACGGCGAACGCGGGCGGCGGCGGCACCACCTTCCTGGCGCTGGACAAGCCCTCGTCCACGCTGCTGGCCGCCAATTTCACCAGCGGCTCCGCGGCCTCGCTAACGATCAAACCCGACGGCAGCCTGGGCGCGACGCCAGCCTCGACGATCAAGGCCACCGGCTCCGGCCCGCACCGCCGCCAGGCCGGCCCGCACGCCCACGGCATCAGCATCGACCCGAGCGGCCGCTACGCGCTGGTGGCCGACATGGGCGCCGATCGCGTCTTCGTCTACGGCTTCGACCGAGCCACGCATGCGCTGAGCGCAAGCGGTGACACGGCCTTCGCCACGCCGCCCGGCAGCGGGCCGCGCCGCGCGGTGTTCGGCGCCTCGGGCCGCTTCGTCTACGTACTCAACGAGCTGAGCGCCGAGGTGATGGTGCTGCGCTGGGATGCGCCGACGCTGTCTCCCGTGCAGACGCTGGCGATCTCCAGCGAGGGCTTCAAGGGCGCCCGCAGCGCCGCCGAGATCGCCGTCAGCCGCGATGGGCGCTTCGTCTATATCGCCGATCGCGGCGAGGCCACGCTGCTGGTCTATGCGGTGAATCAAGGTACCGGCGAGCTGAGCCTGCTGCAGCGCCTGCCCGCCGGCGGCGACGGCCCCTGGGCCTTCGACATCTCGCCCGAGGGCCGCTGGCTGCTGCTGGCGAACTTCCGCAGCAACCGCGTGAACCTGTTCGCCATCGACCCGGCCTCGGGCCGCCTCGGCGACACCGGCCAGTCCGTCGAGACGCCCGGCCCGGTCAGCGTGACCTTTGTGACGATGAAGCAAGAGCAATGAAGATGACCCTCGATCGCAGATCCTTTCTCGGCGCCGCCGCGGCACTGGCCCTCGCGCCCACCGTCAAGGCAGCAAATGCCGCCGCCAAGCAGGGCCCGCTGCTGCTCAACCGCATCGGCCCCTCGGCCTCGCAGATCTACATCGCCAATGCAGACGGCACGAACGAGCGCAAGCTGATCGACAGCGGCACGCTGGACCTCAACGCCTCCTTCTCGGCCGACGGCCAGTGGATCGTCTTCACCTCCGAGCGCGACGGTCTGGGCAACGCCAACATCTACCGCGCCCGCGTGGACGGCACGCAGGCCGAACGCCTCGTCGATTCGCCGAACGTCGATGACGCCGGCGTCCTCTCGCCGGACGGCGGCAAGCTCGCCTTCGTCAGCACCCGCGACGGCCTGCGCACCAATATCTGGGTCAAGGACCTGAAGAGCGGCGCGCTGAAGAACCTCACCGGCGTGGCCGGGGTCCAGGGCGACCCGATGCTGCCCGACGGCTTCTTCCGCCCGTCCTGGTCGCCCGACGGCCAGTGGCTCGCCTTCTCCTCCGACCGCAACACGGAATGGAAAGGCCACCACAACGGCGCCGGCTGGGAACACACGCAGGAGCTGTCCATCTACGTCATCCGAGCGGACGGCACGGGCTTCCGCCGGGTGAGCACGCGCAAGGACTACTGCCAGGGCTCGCCCAAGTGGTCGCAGGACGGCAAGCGCATCGTGTTCTACGAGACGCTGTCCGAGTACACCTACTGGGTGCTTCGCCCGGACCTGTTGCCGCAGATCACCTCGCAGATCGTCTCGGTGGATGTCGCCACGGGCGAGCGCGTCGAGCACACCAGCGGCCCCGGCTTCAAGATCAGCCCGCAGTACGTCGGCGCCGAGGAGATCGCCTACCGCCGCAAGGGCGGCGCCGGCGAGGGCCTGTATTCGACAGCGGCAGGCAAGGCGGTAGTGAAGATCCCCGGCCTGCGCACGCCGAGCTGGTCGCCGGACGGCAAGCAGGTGATCTACGAGAAGTTCACCTGGCGCGGCTGGAAGCAGAACCAGCCGCTGTTCAGCTGGGACGCCGATCGCGAGTACCGCTACACCGACGTGTGGCCCGCCTTCGCCCGCACCGACGGCATGATGGTGCTGACCGCCAAGGGCGACGACTCCTCGGTGGACATCATGCGGCCCGACGGCTCCGAGCGCAGGCGCGTTTTCGACGTCACGAAGCAGGGCGGCCTGGACATGGGCCTGGTCAAGCGCGGCCTGGCCGGCGCCTTCTTCCCGGTCTGGTCGCCCGATGGCGAATGGATCGTCTTCGGCCTCGGCAGCTGGTTCACCGAGCGCGGCAAGGGCGGCGCGAAGCTGATGCGCGTGCGCCGCGACGGCACCGGCGCCGAGGCGCTGACCGACGACTCGGTCTTCAACGCCGGCTTCCCGAGCTTCTCGGCCGATGGGAAACAGGTCGTGTTCCGCTCCTGGTTCGGCGAAGGCACGGACTACAGCAAGATGGGCCTTCGCATCCTCGACCTGGAGACGCGCAAGATCCGCGAGCTGACCCACGGCTACGACAACCTGCCGATCTGGTCGCCCGACGGCAGCCGCATCATGTTCACCCGCGGGGAGAAGATCCCAAACAGCATCTGGTCCAACTTCGACATCTGGACGATCAAGCCGGATGGCACGGACCTCAAGCGCCTGACCACGCACCCGGCCAGCGACGGCCACGCGGTCTGGACGCCCGACGGCAGGCAGATCCTGTTCAACAGCGCGCGCAACGGCTACCGCGACGAGGCGCCGCACTACGACATGACCTTCCAGCCCTACGGCCAGCTCTGGGTGATGAACGCCGACGGCAGCGGCCAGCGGCAGATCACCGACAGCCTCTGGGAAGACTCGACTCCTCAGTACGTGCCGAGCGGTCGCTGAGTAACGACGATGGGCATCGCAAGAAGACTGCAGCTCGCCTGCGGGCTGCTCTCGCTCGCGCTCGCCGGCGTGGCGCTGTTCGCCTGGCACAGCCTGGGCCAGGTGGGCGCGCTGGCGCAGCGCACCGAGGCGCTGCGCGTGCCGCAGCTGCAGCGCATCTCCTCCACCGAGCTGGAAGTGACCAAGGTGCTGCTGCTGCTGAGGCATTCGATGCTGGCGCGCACGGCCAAGGAGCTGGACCGCTCGCTGGCCGGCATCGAGGAGAAGCGTGGCCAGGTGCGGCAGATGATGGCGGACTTCGGCGCGGGCCTGGCGTCTGACGCTGAACGTCAGCGTTATGCCTCGGTGCCGGCGCTGCTGGACACCTTCTTCGCGGTGGCCGAGGACGACATCCGGCTGATCCGAGAGGGCCGGCGCGACGAGGCTTTTACCTACCTGGTCGACAAGACGGTGCCGGCGCGGACCGAGCTGCTGAACGCGTTGCGCGACACGGTGGCGGCCCAGCAGGGCGGTCTGCGCGAGGACCTGACCGAGCTGGCCGCGCAGGCGCGCCGCACGCTGGTCGTGCTGGCCGTGCTGGTGTGCGCGTCGATCGCCGGGCTGGCCGCCTGCTCCTGGTGGGTGGCGCGGGCCTTGCGGCAGCGGGTGGCGCAATCGCGCCGCGTGGCCGAGCGGGTGCGCGATGGCGACCTGACGCAGGATGCGCGAGACGAAGATTCACGCCAGGACGAGTTCTCCCCGCTGCTGCTCGCGCTGGACGAGATGCGCGCCTCGCTCGCCGGCCTGGTCGCCCAGGTGCGAGGCAACTCCGCCAGCGTCGCCCACGCCAGTGCCGAGATCGCCCAGGGCAACCAGGATCTCAGCCAGCGCACCGAGATGCAGGCCGGCGCGCTGCAGCAGACCGCGGCGACGATGGACGAACTGGGCGCCACCGTCCGGCATAACGCCGAATCCGCACGGCAGGCGCGCGAGCTGGCGCAGCAGGCGTCGCAGGTGGCCGCCGCGGGCGGCGCGGTGGTCGGCGAGGTGGTGCAGACGATGCGCGGCATCGACGCCGGCTCGAAGAAGATCGCCGACATCATCGCGGTGGTCGACGGCATCGCCTTCCAGACCAACATCCTCGCGCTCAATGCGGCGGTGGAGGCCGCGCGGGCCGGCGAGCAGGGCCGCGGCTTCGCGGTCGTCGCCGGCGAGGTGAGGGCGCTCGCGCAGCGCAGCGCCGCCGCGGCCCGCGAGATCAGCGCGCTGATCACCGCCAGCGTGCAGCAGATCGAGCGCGGCAGCGGCCTGGTGGCGCGCGCCGGCGGCACGATGGACGAGATCGTCGATGCGATCGGCCGCGTCGAGCACATCGTCTCGGAGATCAGCAGCGCCAGCGCCGCGCAGAGCAGCGGCGTGGGCGAAGTGGCCGGCGCGGTCTCGCGCATCGACGACGCCACGCAGCAGAACGCGGCGCTGGTCGAGCAGAGCGCGGCGGCGGCCGAGAGCCTGAAGCAGCAGGCGGTGCAGCTGGTGCAGGCGGTGGCCGTCTTCAAGCTGGTGGGATGATCCGGCCATCGAGCACGGACGACCCACCACCATGACCCTGGACTGGACCCACTTCACCCCCTGGACCTCATTGGCCGGCGGCCTGCTGATCGGTCTCGCCGCCGCGGCCTTCGCGCTGCTGCTGGGCCGCATCGCCGGCATCAGCGGCATCGTCGGCGGCCTGCTGCGGCCGGCGCGCGGTGACATCGGCTGGCGCCTGGCCTTCGTGGCGGGGCTGATCGCGGCACCGCTGGCCTGGCGCCTGTTCGCCGCCGTGCCCCGGCCGCAGGTCGAGGCCTCGCCGCTGGCCCTGATCGCCGCCGGCCTGCTGGTCGGCTTCGGCACGCGCTACGGCTCCGGATGCACCAGCGGGCATGGCGTCTGCGGCCTGTCACGGCTGTCCCCGCGTTCCCTGCTCGCGACTCTGGCCTTCATGGGCGCGGGCTTCCTCACCGTCGGGGTGCTGCGGTGAGAGCGGCAGCCTCCTTCGCGATCGGCCTGCTGTTCGGCCTCGGCCTGCTGCTCAGTGGCATGAGCAACCCGGCCAAGGTGCTGGGCTTCCTGGACCTGGCCGGCGCCTGGGATCCCTCGCTGGCCCTCGTGATGGCGGGGGCGATCGCCGTGGGCCTGCCGTCGTTCGCGCTGGCGCGGCGCCGGCAGCGGGCGTGGCTGGGCGACAAGATGCAGTTGCCGGCCGGCAGGGCGATCGACCGCCCGCTGGTCGTCGGCAGCCTGCTGTTCGGCATCGGCTGGGGCATCGCCGGCTTCTGCCCGGGGCCCGCGCTGGTGGCGCTGGGCATCGGCGTGCCCCAGGGCCTGGTGTTCGTGCTGGCCATGCTGGCCGGCATGGGCCTGCACGAAGTGCTGTTCAGGCCGAGGCCTCCTGCCGCTCAGCATTGAGGCTGTCCTTGCGCAGGACCTGCGCTGCCGCGGCGAAGCAGGCCGCGGCGGCGGCCGCCGCGGGCACCAGTACCCACAGCGAAGCCTGCAGCGCCAGCGCGCCGCGCGCCGCGAAGACCGAGTCGTTCAGCGTGCCCACCAGCAGCGGGCCGGCGCCCAGGCCCAGGCTGGCGACCAGCACATGCAGCGCGCAGACCTGCGAGCGCAGCGCGGCCGGCGCGGTGCACTGGTAGATGGCGTAGATCGGCCCCAGCGTCGCGGACAACAGGCCCATCGCCAGGCCCAGCGCGGCGAAGGCCGGCGCCGGCTCGTGCGCCGTCAGGAACACCGCGAAGGCCGGGCACAGCAGCAGCGCCGCGGCGGCCGGCAGCCCTGCCTGCCAGCGCTCGTCGCGGCGCGCCAGCCGCGCGGCCAGCCAGCCTCCCGCCACCGCGCCGCCGACGCCGGCCACGCCCTTGACCAGGCCCAGTGTGTAGCCGATGGTGGAAAGGTCGAGCCGCTGGACCCGCGCAAAGTAGCTGGGCGACCAGGCGATCAGGGCCATCAGGATCATGCCGATGAAGGCGCTGCCGGCCAGCGTCAGCAGGATGGCCCGCTGCTTCAGCACGAAGGCCGCGGAGGCCAGCACCGAAGGCATCGCAGCCGCCGAAGCATCGGCACGGCGCTCGCGCAGCGTCGCCATGATCACCAGCCCGAGCAGCAGGCCCGGCGCGCCGGCCGCGAAGAAGGCCACGCGCCAGCCGTACAGGTGGGCGATGTAGCCGCCCAGCGCCAGGCCCAGCGAGGTGCCCAGCGAACTGCCTGCGTTGACGATGCCCAGGATGAAGGGCCGCCGGGCCTTCGGATAGCGGTCGCCCACCAGGGCCACCGCGGGCGCGGTGCCCGCGGCCTCGCCGATGCCCACGCCGACCCGCGCCAGCAACAGCGGCGCGAAGGCGGCGGCCAGGCCGCAGGCCACCGTGGCCGCACTCCACACGAGCATGCCGGCGCCGACGACGCGCGGCCGGCCGATGCGGTCCGCCAGCCGCGCCAGCGGGATGCCCAGCGCCGCATAGACCAGCGCGAAGCCGAAGCCCAGCAGCCAGCCGATGTCGGTGTCGCTGAGCTTCAGCTCCGCCTTCATCGGCACGATCAGCACCGAGAGGATCGAGCGGTCCAGGTAGTTCAGCGTCATCGCGCCGAAGATCAGCGCCGCGCACCAGGCGGGCGCTTCGGTCAGCCGCGGCTTCATGGCGCCGCGGCGTCCAGCATCGCGCGCACGTCCTGCATCAGCTGCCGGTGGCTGCGCTCGATCGAGTAGGACATGTGGCCGCCCTCGTAGTAGTGGACGCTGAGCCGGTCGGCCGGCCAGCCGGACTGGGCGATCGCCTGCTCGGCCGCGCCGACGGTGGTCAGCGTGTCCGCATAGCCGTTGCCGATCACCAGCCGCATTCGCGGGTTGCGCTGCATCGCCTCGCGCATCCAGGCCATGAAGGGCCAGTCGTCGAAGGGCGCGCTGCCGCCCCACTGCCAGTCGCTGAAGGACTTGACGGCGGAGTCGGTGACGTAGGGGGCGTCAAGCGTGAGGGCCAGGTCTTGCCTGGCGTAGCCGTCGAAGGCGCGGTGGGCGGCCTGGAACAGCAGTTCCGAGCCGTCCGGCAGCGGGCCCGGCGTCTTGCTTGCCGGGGCGGTGTAGCGGCCGTCGTACATGCCCAGCACCAGGCCCTGGTCGGCCAGCAGTTCGGCGCGGTAGCGCATCTTGGAGACGCGCAGGTCGGCGGCTTCGAAGCGGGCCGCGGGGAGGCCGGTCAGCGCTTCGAGCCGGCGCGCCAGCCGCGCCTGCTCGGCGGGCGGCAGCGCGGCGCCCAGGAACAGCGCCGGCAGGTACTCGTCGCGGGCGAAGCGGCGCACCTCGTCGAGGAAATTCTCGAAGCGCCGGCCTTCCTCGTGCTTCACCTTGCCGTGGTACCAGCCGAGCGCGGCCAGCGTCGGCAGCGAGACCACGTAGCTCATGATGTTGGCCGGCCGCTGCACGGTCTCCACGATATTGAGTCCCTGGCCCAGCAGGAACACGCCGTCGAAGCGGATCTGCGGGGCGGTCAGCGCCAGGCGCCGCGCGGTGGCGGCGGCGCGCACGGTGCCGTAGCTCTCGCCGAACAGGAACTTGGGCGAGGCGCTGCGCCCGTGGGCGGCGGACCAGCGGGCGATGAACTCGGTGAGTTCCTTCGCGTCGGCATCCACCGAGAAGAAGTCCTGCGCACGGGACGGCGCCGTGGCGCGGCTGTAGCCGGTGCCGATCGGGTCGAAGAAGACCAGGTCGGCGCGGTCCAGCACGGTGTCGGTGTTGTCCACCAGCGGGAAGTTCGCCGGGTCGGCGCGCAGGTCGTCGGGCACGGCGATGCGCTTCGGCCCGAAGGCCAGCATGTGCAGGTAGACCGAGGGCACGATGGGCCCGCCGTTGAACAGGAAGATCACCGGGCGGGAGGCGGGATCGGCGGCACCTTCGGCGATGTACGAGGTGGAGACGACCTGGCCGGAAGGCCCGCCGTCGGGCAGCGCCACGGGCGTGCGTTCGACCAGCGCCGCGTAGCGCACGTGCACGCCGCCGAAGCGGCCTTCATGCATCGTGCGGCTCAGCGTTGCGGGATCGGCCGCGGCAGCTGAGCCTGCGGCGAGGCACAGGACGAGGATGAAGCGTCGCAAGCTCATGGGGCACCCGCCGCTTCGGCCAGCGCCCGCAGCTTCGTCAGCGCGCCGAACAGGCCCTTGCGTTCGGACGCCGACAGCGCCAGCAGCAGTTCGGACTGCAGCTTGCGCGTGGCCTCGAAGGCCTGGGCGTGCAGGCGCCGGCCCTTGGCGGTCAGCGCCACCAGCTGGCGCTGGCGGTGCTGCGGATCGGCCTCGCGGCTCACCAGGCCGCGCTCGACCAGCGCCTCCAGCACGCGGCTGATCTGCGCCTTGTCCATCCAGGTGCGGCTGGCGATCTCGCCGGCGACGCTGCGGCCGTTCTCGTGCAGGAAGGCCAGCAGCCGCCATTCGGGCACGCTCAAGTGCAGCGTCTCCAGCACCGGCTTGGTCACGTGGCGCTGGATCAGCGTGCCGGTGCCGACCAGCAGCACGCTGGGGAAATCGCCCATGGCGAGCGTGGCGCCGTCGGGCGTCGGCTCGCGCCAGCTGTCGGGCAGCGAGGTGTCGGGGTTCGTGGTCTTCATGCGGTCCAGTAGATCACATGAACCGATGATCATGCAACGGTATTTACCGTTGACATTGCAACGGTTGTGGCGCAGCATGCGGCGCATGAAGATTGCAAGCGTCGAACAGTTCCATGTGGATGGCGGGCTCAAGCCGCTGGGCTTCCTGAAGATCACCGCCGCGTGCGGGCAGGCCGGCTGGTCGGAGTACAGCGAGATCCTCGGCGGCGCGGGCGTCGGCGCGGTCATCGCGCGGCTGGCGGAGGGCCTCGTGGGCAGCGATCCGCGCGACACCGCGCGCCTCGCCCAGCGTCTGGAGGCGCAGACGCGCAGCGCCGCCGGCGGGCTCAATGCCCAGGCCGCCGCCGCGATCGAGAACGCCTGCCTGGACCTGAAGGCACGCGCGTATGGCGTGCCGGTTGCCGAGTTGTTCGGCGGCGCCGTGCGCGATCGGCTGGCCTGCTACTGGTCGCACTTCGGCATGTACAGGGTGCAGGGTGCCGCGGCGCTGGGCGTGCCGCCGCTGCGCAGCCTCGACGACCTGGCCGCGCTGGCCGGCCAGGCGGCCTCGCGCGGCTTCCGGGCGCTGAAGACCAATGTGATGCTGTTCAATGACGGCGATGCGCCGCCGCGTCTCTACATGCCCGGCTTCGGCCGCGGCGCCGGCGGGCCGGGGCTGAACCTCGACGACGCGCTGCTCGAGGCGATCGAGCGGCAGATGGTGGCGTTGCGCGCCGCCGTGGGCCCGGGCTTCGGCTTGGCGCTGGACCTCAACTGCAATTTCAGGCCCGCCGGCGTGCGGCGCATCGCGCAGGCGCTGGAGCCGGAGCGGCTGATGTGGCTGGAGACGGACCTGCCCGATCCCGCGGCGCTGGCGATGGTCCGGCAGTCGAGCTGCACGCCGATCGCCTCGCTGGAGACGATGCTGCAGCGGCGCGGCGCGCTGCCCTATCTGGCCGCGCAGGCGGTCGACTTCGCCATCGTGGACGTGATGTGGGCGGGCATGGGCGAGTCGGTGCGGCTGGCGGCGCTGGCCGGCGCCTTCGACGTCAGCATCAACACCCATGTCTTCAGCAGCCCGCTGGCCACCGCGATGGCGGCGCAGCTCGCTGCCGTCACGCCGAACTTCCATCTGATGGAGCTGGACGTGGACGTGCCGGAGCCGGTGCGCCGCCTGTTCCGCCAGCAACTGGAAGTGGTCGATGGGCAACTGCTGGTGCCCGCCGGTCCGGGCTGGGGCATTGCCCCCGACGAAGCCGCGCTGCGGGTGAACCCCAGTACGGCCGAGGCCGCCTTGGCCTAACATATTCAACAGTTGGTTGAATCATCAACGTACCGTTGTGAAGGTTGAAAAGACGATGCAAGGCAAGAGTTGGCTTCTGGGCGCGGCGACGGCATGCGGCCTGTCGTGGGCGATCTCCGTATCGGCGGCGCAGCCTCCGGCGCTGGACGTGGTGCTGAAACCGCTGGCCGAGGACGGCAAGGTGGTACGGCTCGAGGTGGATCTGCGCATCGAGGCGCCGCAGGTGGAAGCCGGCAACACTTTGTTGAAGGCGCCGGTGGTGCTGGTCGGCACGCCGATGGCCGGCTACGGCGCGGCCAGCATCCGCGCCAGCGATGCGCAGGGCGAACTGCCGCTGAAGGTCGTCGACGAGGCACCGACGCCCACCGGCACCTACCGCCGCTGGACCGCCGCCCGCGCGACGCACGGCGACGTGCGCGTGCACTACGGCACCGCGCCGCGCGCCGTCGATGCGTCGACGCGCAACGGCCCGCTGTTCGACCTGCGCGCCGAGGCCGGCGGCATCGTCGGCTCGGGCAACTACTTCTATGCGCTGCCGGACACGAAGACGCCCTATGCCGTCTCGCTCAAGTGGGACCTCAGCGGCGCGCCGACCGGCTGGCGCGGCGTCTGGAGCCTGGGCGAGGGCGAGCAGCATGCGGTGGTGCCGGCCGAGGTGCTGAGCTTCAGTTTCTATGCCGCCGGCCCGGTGAACAGCTACCCGCCCGCGCGCGACACCAACTTCGCGCTGTACTGGCTGGCCAAGCCGCCCTTCGACACCGCGGCGCTGGCGCAGGACACGCAGAAGCTCTACGGCTTCATGTCACGCTTCTTCGATGACGCGAGCGCGCCGTACCGCGTGTTCGTACGCGGCAATCCGTATCCGGCCGGTGGCGGCACCGCGCTGGCCAAGTCCTTCATGTTCGGCTACGGCCCCGGCGGCGAGACCGCCAGCGGCGGCGACGTGCAGATGCTGCTGGCCCACGAGATGGCGCACAACTGGCCCAAGTTCAATGCCGACGAGGACCACGCGCTGACCGCCTGGTACAGCGAGGGCACGGCCGAGTATTACTCCGCGGTGCTGGCGCTGCGCTCCGGCGCGATCAGCCTGGAGAAGTTCCAGAAGGTGGTCGGCGAGATGGTCAAGGGCTACTACACCAACCCCTTCCTGACGCTGTCCAACCAGGAGGCCGGCAAGATCTTCTGGAAAGACCCGCGCGCCCAGCGCGTGCCCTACGGTCGCGGCCTGGTCTACTTCCTGCGGCTGGACGCGATGATCCGTGCGAAGACCGGCGGCGCCAAGCGGCTGGACGACCTGGTGCTGGAGGTGCAGCGCCGCCAGAAGGCTGGCGAGGTGGTGGGCCTGGTGCAGTGGCGCGAGATGGTCGGCGGTGTGCTGGGCGAGGCAGGCACGAAGGACTTCGACGCGATGATCGCCGGTCAACGCATGACGCTCAAATCCGACGTCATGGGCCCGTGCTTCAAGGTGTCCGAGGTGAAGGAGCAACCGTTCGAGCTGGGTTTCGATGAGATGAGTCTCGGCGTGGTGAGCAAGCTGCGCAAGGACTCCGCGGCGGCCAAGGCGGGCGTGGAGGACGGCGACAGGATCGTCGCCATGACCAAGCTGGCCGCGGCGCGCGACGAAGGCCTGGACATGAGCCTGACGCTGCAGCGCGGCGAGAAGCAGCTGAAGGTGGTCTACCCGCCGCGCGCCGCCGCGGTGGACAGCGCGCGCATCGAGCGCGTGCCCGCGGTGGCCGGGTCGGCCTGCCGCATCTGAAGAAGACGAAGGAGCCGACGTGAATCGCAGAGACGTTCTTCGCCTGGCCGGGGCCGCGGCCTCGGTGCCGGCGGCATCGGCAGCCGGCGCCGCGTCGGCGGGCTTCCCGGACCGCGAGGCCTTCTTCTTCCCGGCCGATCTCTGCTATCTCGACTCGGGCACGATGCATCCGGTCAGCCGCGGCGCCAGGGCCGCGCTGGACCAGTACATGTCCTACCGCACGGTGGCGAAGGGCCGCGCGCCGGAGTCCGGCTTCGACGACGACGAGGTGCGCGCCAAGTTCGCGCGACTCATCAACGCCGACCCCGCCGAGATCGCCTACGTGCAGAGCACCACGGCCGGCGAGAACCTGATCCTGCAGGCGCTGGGCCTGCCCGCGCGCGGCGCCCATGTGGTGACCGACACGCTGCACTTCTTCGGCTCGCTGCCCACCTATGGCGAACTGGCCCGCAACGGCGTCGAGGTGACGTGGATCAAGGCCACCAAGGACGGCCGCATCCTGCTCGACGACATCGAGCGCGCCGTGCGCAAGGGCACGCGGCTGGTGGCGCTGTCGCAGGTGTCCACGATCAACGGCTTCGAGCATGACCTCAAGCGCGTCTGCGAGATCGCCCATGCCAAAGGCGCGCTGGTCTACGCGGACATCGTCCACGCGGCCGGCTGCGTGCCGGTGGACGTGCGCGCCACCGGCGTCGACTTCGCCGCCTGCTCCGGCTACAAGTGGCTGCAGGGCGACTTCGGCCTGGGCTTCCTCTACGTGCGCCGCGACCGGCAGGCGCTGCTGCGGCCGCCGCAGCTCGGCTACTACGGCCTCTCGGCCTTCACGCCGCACTACCTGCCGTATGACCCACCGGCTGACCCGCCCGGTGAACAGGTGGTCGACTACGCCCGCCGCGACGACGCGCAGGGCCTGTTCGGCATCGGCACCTATTCGCACACCGGCCTGGCCCTGTTGAACCATTCGCTGGACTACATCCAGCGGCTCACCGTGCCTGCGATCCAGGCCCATGCGCAGGCGCTGACCACGCGCCTCAAGGACGAACTGCCGCGGCGGGGCCACGAGCTGCTGACGCCGCAGGACGCGCGCACGCCGATGGTGGCCTGCACGCTGAAGGACGCGCGCAAGCGCCTGGCCGGCCCGCTGAAGGAGGCGGGCGTGCGCATCACGCTGAGCGCCAACCGTTTCCGCGTGTCGGTGTCCGTCTTCAACGGCATGGACGATATCGAGCGCCTGCTGGCCGCCTTGCCGCGCGCCTGATCCGGGGCAACCCCAGTACCGCTTCAACAGCGCCACGCCTACAATTCAACAAATGGTTGAGTTATAAACAAAACGTTCTGAAAGGTCTCCGATGAAAACCTCTCTCCCGAACCTGAACTTGCCGCGACTGTCGCCGATCGGCCAGGCCGCCCGGCTGCTGGCCTGCGGCGCGCTGACCGGCCTGCTGCTGCCGCAAGCCGCCGTCGCGGCCGACGAGGCGGCCCAGCTCGACACGGTGGTGGTGACTGCGCAGAAGCGCTCCGAGAGCATCAAGGAAGTGCCCATGTCGGTCGAGGTGGTCGACCCCGAGAAGCTGAGCAGCCAGGGCATGGTCAAGCTGGCCGACTTCTACACGCAGGTGCCGGGCCTGACCTTCGTGCAGAGCGCGATGAGCGGCGGCATCATGATGCGCGGCATCGGCACCACCACCGGCATCACCACGCGCCCGACCGCCGGCTTCGTCGTCGACGACGTGGCCTACGGCTCGGCCACCAATTCCGGCGTCGTGCCCGACCTGGACCCGTCCGACCTGCGCCAGATCGAGGTGCTGCGCGGGCCGCAGGGCACGCTCTACGGCGCCAGCAGCATGGGCGGCCTGGTCAAGTATGTGCTGACCGATGCGGACACGAAGCGCGCCACGCGCCGCGTCGAGATCGGTGCCTCGGACACCGACCACGGCGGCCAGGGCTACACCGCGCGCTTCGCGCTGAACCAACCGCTGGGCGAGAACGTCGCGGTGCGCATCAGCGGCTTCAAGCGCCGGGACCCGGGCTATATCAAGAACGTCAACGATCCGTCCGAGGATGGCGACGCCATCGTCGAGGGCGGCCGCATCGCCGCGATCTGGAAGATCAGCGACCGCGTCACGCTGAAGCTGTCCTCGATCCTCCAGGACACCAAGGCGGTGTCCAGCAATTCCCAGGACGTCAACTACGCGTTGCAGCCGATCGGCACCGACTACACCCACACCCGCGCCGTCGGCAACGACGACTTCCACGGCCGCAGCGGCATCACGACGCTGAAGCTGGGCGTGGACCTCGGCTTCGCGCAGCTGGACTCGATCACCGGCTACAACGACCACGTGCAGCACGCCCACCAGGACGTGTCCTACACCGCCATCGGCTCGGCCGCCTTCGGCATCAACATGGCGCTGGGCCTGGGCCTGCAGAGCCCCGGCGCGGTGATCGACAACCGCTTCGACAGCACGACCACGACGCAGGAAGTGCGCCTCTCGTCCAAGGACGGCGACGGCTCCAACCTGCAGTGGCTGCTGGGTGGCTACTACAGCCAGGAGAAGTCGCACACGGTGCAGAACTTCTACCTGGCCGAGAAGAAGGTCTACAAGGTCGTCACCGAGCCGGGGCTGCTGGCCAACGACACGCGCGGCACCTACACCTCCAAGGCCGTCTTCGGCGACGCCAGCTACAAGTTCACGCCGCAGTTCGACGTGCAGGTCGGCCTGCGCCGCGCCGAAGGCCGCAACAGCTCGCACAGCGATGCCGGCGGCATCCTCGCCGACCCGATCACCTCCGACGACAGCAATACCGACAAGGTCACGACCTACCTGTTCTCGCCGCGCTACAAGGTGTCGAAGAACCTGATGACCTACTTCCGCGCGGCCTCCGGCTTCCGCCCCGGCGGCAGCAACGGCGCGATCCCGGGCGCCACCTGGCCGCTCACCTACAAGTCCGACAAGCTCAACAGCTACGAGCTGGGCGCCAAGACCACGCTGCAGGACTGGGGCCTCAGCATCGACGCGGCGCTGTTCCGCATCGACTGGTCCGACATCCAGCTGATCCAGAAAGACCTGACCTTCGGCTCCAGCTACACGATCAACGGCAGCAAGGCGCGCAGCGACGGCCTGGAACTCAGCGGCACCTGGCTGCCCAGCAGCGACTGGCGCGTGACGCTGGCCTATGCCTACAACGACGCCAAGCTGACCCAGGACATCCCCGGCTTCATCCAGGGCTCCACCGCCTACGGCCGCAGCGGCGACGCGCTGCCCTATTCCGCGAAGAACACGCTGGCGCTGTCGGGCACGCGCTACTTCTCCTTCGGCGGCAGCTACGAGGGCTTCGCCGGCCTGAACTTCAACTACGTGGGCGGGCGGCTGATGGAGTTCGAGCAGTCGAGCACGCTGCCGCGCATCAGCCTGCCCAGCTACGAGACCTACGGGCTCAACGCCGGCGTCACGGGCAGCAACTGGACGCTGACGCTGTACGCCCGCAACCTCACCGACGTGAAGGGCTACACCAACGCGAGCCGGCGCGCCGCCTCGGTCAGCAGCGGCACAGCGGCCACGCTGGGCGCCGCGCTGATCCAGCCGCGCACGGTCGGCTTCACGCTGGCCTGGAATCTGTAAGCGAGTTCGGTCATAGTTGAGCGCCGCCACAAACTGTTGAATCGAACCCATGGCCAAGAAGGAAAGCAGCGTCGACACCGTCAAGCCCAAGTGGCGCCCCCGCAAGGGCGCGCTGCCGGAGGCCGTGGCCAAGGAGCGGGCCACGCTGTTCGCGGCGCTGCGCCCGATCGTGGAGATGCTGGGCGTGATGGTCGGGCCCAACGTGGAAGTGCTGCTGCACGACATGACGAATCCCGAGCATTCGATCCTGGCCATCGCCAACGGCCACATCTCCAACCGCGACGTCGGCGGGTCGATCATCTCCGGCCCGCGCGATGACGTCGGTTTCTACGAGGCGCAGCGCCAGCTCTCGATCAAGGGCGAGGGCCTGCACTCGGTGATGCTGAACTACCCGACGGTGACCGACGGCGGCCTGCGGCTGCGCTCGTCCACGGTGCTGTTCCGCGACTCGCTGGGCGAGCCCTACGCGGCGCTGTGCCTGAACGCGGACATGACGATGTTCGAGGCGACGCACGCCTGGCTGGAAGGCTTCCTGATGCGCTCGCAGGCCAAGCCGGCACACCCGGCCCAGCCGCAGCCCGAGATGGACACGCTGATGCAGGAGATCATCAGCGACGCGGTGCGCCGCCTGGGCAAGCCGGTATCGATGATGAACAAGGACGAGAAGACGCAGGCGGTGCAGGCGATGCTGCGGCGCGGCCTGTTCATCGTGAAGGGCGGTGTCGAGCTGGCGGCCCAGGCGCTGGGCGTCACCCGCTTCACGATCTACAACTACATGGAAGTGCTGCGCCAGCGCGGTGACACCGACGAGGCCTCCTTCCCGAAGAACATGACGCGCGGCTCGAAGCGCGCCTGAACGCCGGGCTGTCCCTCAAGGGGCAGCCTCCATCTGATATTCAACAAACTGTTTACAAAGACTTCGTTTGTTCAAACCGGCAGGACCATGGCATTGATCGAACAGCGCCTCGCGCAACTCGGACTGAAGCTCCCGGCTCAGATCCAGCCCCCGGAAGGCGTGAGCCTGCCCTTCGCCTTCGTGCAGGTGCAGGGCAGCCGCGTGCTCTTCTCCGGCCACGGCCCGCTCGACGACGACGGCGCCGTGGCGCAGCCGCTGGGCAAGGTCGGCTCGGAGCTGACCATCGAGCAGGGCTACCGCGCGGCCGAGCTGACCGGCCTGGCCATCCTCGCCAGCCTGCAGCGCGCTTTAGGCGACCTGGACCGCATCAAGGCCTGGACGCGCATCTTCGGCATGGTCAATTCCGCGCCGGGTTTTCATCAGCAGCCGGCGGTGATCAACGGCTTCTCGCAGCTGATCCTGGAGCTGTACGGTCCCGAGCAGGGCCGCCACACCCGCAGCGCGGTGGGCATGGCGGAGCTGCCGTTCAACATCCCGGTGGAGATCGAAGGGGAGGTGATGCTCTATGCGTAAGCCGCTGATCGTCGTCGGCCTTGCCCTGGCGCTCGGCGCGCCGGCACGGGCCGAGCTGCTCAAGGAGAGCGCGCACGAGCTGACCATCCAGGGTCAGGTCGTGCCCTACCGCGCGCTGGTCGAGCGCACCCGCGTGGCGCTGGAGAACGGGCCCGCCGCCGACATCGTGTCGACCGCCTACCTCGCTGGCGGCAACAATGCCGCGGCCGAGCGGCCCCTCATCTTCATCTTCAACGGTGGCCCGATCACCGCCTCGGCCTACCTGCACCTGCTGGCCTTCGGCCCCAAGCGCCTGGCCATCCCCGACGACCTCGCCGCCGACCCGGCCCAGTTCAAGGTGGTGGACAACGGCGAGACGGTGCTCGACGCCGCCGACCTCGTCTTCTACGACCCGGCCGGCACCGGCCACAGCCGCGCGGCCGAGGGAAGCCGCGTCGAGGACTTCTTCACCGTCGAGCGCGATGCGCGCGAGCTCAGCGAGTTCGTCGCGCGCTGGTCCGAGGCCCATGGCCGCTCGGCCTCGCCCAAGTACCTGTTCGGCGAGAGCTACGGCACGATCCGCGCCGCCGTCGCCGCGCGCCAGTTGGTCGAGCACAAGCCGCAGCCGGTGCGGCTGGACGGCGTGCTGCTGATGGGCCAGGCGCTGAACATCATCGAGACGGTGAACCGGCCGGCCAATGTGATGTCCTACGTCGTCTCGCTGCCCACGCTGGCGGCGCTCGGCTGGTATCACGGCAAGGTGGCGCCGGCGGGCCGCACGTTCGAGGCCTTCCTCGACGAGGTGCGCGCCTTCTCGACCCACGAGTACCTGCCCGCGCTGCTGAAGGGCCAGCTGATCGACAAGGCCGAGCTGGCCCGCGTTTCCGCCCGCCTGGAGGCGCTGACCGGCCTGCCCGCGAAGCGCTACGAGGCGCTGAACCTGCGCGTCTCCAAGCCGCGCTTCCGCATGGAGCTGCTGGCCGACAAGGGCCTGGTGCTGGGCGCCAACGACGGGCGCTACACCGCCAAGGCCGGCAAGCCCGGTGAGGACGCCTCGGGCGTGATCCTGCCGCGGCTGTACGAGGCCTTTGCCGACTATCAGAAGCGCGAACTCGGCCTGCCCGCCACGCTGGGCGCCTATGAGACCGATTCGCCGGTGAAGAACGGCCTGGACGGCTGGAACTGGGGCAATGCCCAGCCCTTCGGCGACTGGCCCTATATGGAAGACCTGCGCGTGGCGATGCAGAAGGCGCCGGCGCTGCGCGTCTTCGTCGGCACCGGCTATCACGACACGCTGACGACCGTCGGCGCGGCCGAGCAGGCGCTGGCCCAGAGCGGCTGGCCGCGCGAGCGCGTGACGATGCGCACCTACCAGGGCGGCCACATGGCCTACACGATCGAAGCGAGCCTCGTGGCGCTGATGCGCGACGTGCGGGCGATGCTGGCGGCCGGAGCACGCTGATGGATGCGGCCCGCGACCAATTCGATCTGGCCGGCGCCTGCTTCCTGAATGCCGCCTTCATGCATCCGCTGCCCAGGGCGGCCGCCGCCGCGCTGGGCGCCTACGCGAGCGCGAGGCAGGGCCTGCCCGTCAACACGCAGGCGGCGCGCGACCGGGCGCTGAGCCTGTTCGCCACGATGGTCGGCGCCGACGCCGACGAACTCGCCTGGGTGCCCAGCACGACGGCCGGCGAGAACATGGTCGTCAGCGCCCTGGGCCTGCGCCAGGCCGGGCGTATCGTCACCGACGAGCTGCACTTCGAGGGCTCGCTCTACCTCTACCAGGCCCTGGCCGCGCAGGGCCGGCTGGTCAGCATCGTGCCGCAGCGCGAGGGCGCGGTGACGCTGGAGGACATGGGCGACGCCATCGCCCCGGGCACGACGCTGGTGGCCGTGTCGCTGGTGTCCGCCCAGAACGGTTTCCAGCACGACCTGAAGCGCCTCTGCGAGATCGCCCACGCCCAGGGCGCGCTGGTCTTCGCGGACATCATCCAGGCGGCCGGCGCCACGCCGATCGACCTGCACGACAGCGGCGTCGACTTCGCCTGCTGCGCCAGCTACAAGTGGCTGATGGGCGACTTCGGCGCCGGTTTTCTCTACGCGAGCCGCCGCGCCCAGAAGGCGCTGAAGCCGATGCAGCAGAGCTACCGGCAGCTGCAGGCTTTTGCCACCCATCACTTCCCCTTCGAGACGCCGGCCACCGACGCGCTGAGCTACCGCAAGCGGGAAGGGGCGGGCGCGCTGTTCGAGCTGGGCACGCTGAGCAATTCGGCGGCGATCGCGATGTGCGAGTCACTGCCGCTGCTGCTGGACCTCGGCATCGAGCGCATCGAGGCGCACCGCCAGCCGATGCTGGAGCTGCTGCAGCGCGAGCTGACGCCGGCGCGCGGCTTCACGCCGCTGACGCCGAGGGGGAACCGTTCGGCGCTGGTCGCCTTCGCGGCCGAGAACGCGCAGCAGCGTTTTGCCGGGCCGCTGGCCGAGGCGGGCGTCCACATCCAGCTCCATCCGCACCGGCTGCGCATTTCCCCCTCCATCTACAACGACATGGCGGACATCGAACGCCTGCTCGATGTCCTCCGCTAGGGCCTCCACATGAACCTTGTCATCCGACGAATGGCGCTCGCCTGCGCCGCCTCGCTGTGCTGCCTCGTTGCCGCTGCGGCCGACCCATCGTGGCTGCAAGCCCCGGTGATCGCGCAGCAGCAGGGCTATACCTCGACCTTCTTCGAGCTGCCGCTGCCCGACGCCACCGCCCCGGTCGCGACGATCTCGGCGACGATGTACACGAAGCCTCCAGCGGCCGGCAAGGCGGCACGCCCGCTGCTGTTCCTGTTCAACGGCGGGCCCGGCGCCTCGTCCACGCCGCTGCATCTGAACGGCCTCGGCCCCAAGCGCTATGTGGACAAGCAGCTCCAGCCGAACCCCTTCACCGTGCTGGACACGATGGACCTGGTCTTCATCGACCCGGTGGGCACCGGCTTCAGCCAGGTGCTGGAAGCGGGCAAGAGCCGCTACTGGGCGACCGAGGCCGATGCCCGCGCCGCCGCCGCGCTGATCCGCCACATCGTCAAGGCGACGCAGCGCGAGGGCGCGCCGGTCTACGTCGGCGGGCAGAGCTATGGCGGCTACCGGCTGGCCACGCTGATGAAGTTCACCGCCGAGCTGCCGCCGCTGAGCGGCATCGTCTTCATCTCGCCGATGCTGGACGCCACGCTGATGGCCGATGCACCGGGCAACGAGCTGGTGCACGGCGCGGAGCTGCCCTCGATGGCCGTGGCCGCCTGGCAGCACGGCAAGGGCGACCGCGCGGTTCAGGGCGAGACGGTGCAGCAGGTGTTCGAGCGGGCGACGGCCTTTGCGCGCGACGAGTACGTGCCGGCGCTGCTGGAGGGCGCGAAGCTGCCTGCTGATCGCCAGAAGACCATCGCCGCGCGCCTGTCCGCGCTGCTGGGCCTGCCGGTCGACGAGATCGTCAGGCAGCGCCTGCGGCCGGGCAGCGAGGACTTCCTGACCCATGTGCTGGGCCAGGACGGCAAGCGCCTCGGGCGGCTGGACACGCGGGTCATCGGCTCCTCGGCGCCGCCGCCGGCTGGCAAGCCGACCAACGATCCTTCGCTGGTCGTCACCGCACCGGTGGCCAATCAGCTGACTCCTACCGAGGCCTACTTCCGCAACGAGCTGAACGTGCCGATCACGCGCAAGTACGTGCCGCTGTCCTTCACCGTCAACGGCGGCTGGAACTTCTTCGATGCATCGCCGACGCAGGAGGCCTTCTACCTGAACGCCACCCGCCACGTGGCGACGGCGATGGCGGCGAACCCGCAGCTGCGTGTGCTCTACGTCGGTGGCTACTACGACATGGCCACGCCGGTGGGTGCGGCCACCTATGCGCTGGAGCATGCGGGCCTGCCGATGGAGCGGGTGCGCATGCAGGTGCTGCCCGGCGCTCACTCGCCCTATGACGACGATGCCAACCTCGCGCGCTTCACCGCGGCGCTGCGCGAGTTCGTGCGCTGAACGGAGTCCGATGAACATGTTCGTTATGAGATCCCTTGCCGCCGCGTTGCTGCTCGCCGGCGCCGCGGCCCATGCCGCCACGACCACCGAACGCCTTGTCGTCGTCGCCAACGGCGAGAAGGTCGGCAGCATCGTCGCCACGACCGAGGGCCGTTCGGTCGCCGTGGACTATGCAGTCAACGACAACGGCCGCGGCCCGAAGCAGCACGTCACGCTGACGCTGGGTGCCAACGAGGTGCCGCTCGCTTGGACCGTGCAGGGCACCTCGCTGATGGGCGGCGCCGTCAACGAGAGCTTCCAGTGGCAGGCCGGCAAGGCCGTCTGGAAGAGCCAGGCCGATGCCGGCGAGGTGGCCGCGCCCCAGGCGCCGCTGTACGTGCTGAACGACGACAGCCCCTGGGCGCTGGGCGTCTACGCGCGGGCGCTGCTGAAGCGCAAGGACCATTCGATCGCGCTGCTGCCCTCGGGCACGATGAAGCTCATCGAGGTGGGCAAGCGCCGCGTGGGGCAGGGCGCCCAGGCGGTGGACCTGAAGCTCTACCGGCTCGAAGGCATCCAGCTGAGCCCGTCCTATGTGTTCCTCGACGGCAAGGGCCGGCTGTTCGCCGCGCCCGGTGGCTTCGGCATCACCGTGCGCGAAGGTTATGAAGCGCAGGCGGCCGAGCTGAAGCGCGCCGTCGGCGAGGCCGACCAGCTGCGCGCCGGCGAACTGCAGGCCCGGCTCGCGCATCGCTACGACGCGCCGGTGCGCCTGCGGCACGTGAAGGTGTTCGACCCGCGCACGGGCCAGGTCGGGCCGCTGTCGACCGTGGTCGTCATGCGCGACCGCATCACCGGCATCCTGCCCGACGAGCAGGACGGCGCCGCCGCGGCAGACCAGGTCGTCATCGACGGCCAGGGCGGCGTGCTGGTGCCGGGCCTGCACGACATGCACTCGCACACCAGCCTGAACTCGGGCCTGTTCTATCTCGCCGCCGGCGTCACTGCCACGCGAGACATGGGCAACGACAACGCCTTCCTGCAGTGGCTGCTGCCGCGCATCGAGGCCGGTACCCTGGCCGGGCCGCGCATCACGCCCAACGGCCTGCTGGAAGGCCGCAGCCCCTTCTCGCTGCGCATCGGCGCGATCCCCGAATCGCTGGAGGACGCGCAGCGCTGGGTCGACTGGTATGCCGACCGCGGCTACTTCCAGATCAAGATCTACAACTCGATGAACCCCGACTGGGTGCGGCCGATCGTCGAGATGGCGAAGCGCCGCGGCATGGGCGTCACCGGCCACGTGCCGGCCTTCGACACGCCCGATCGCGTCATCGCCGACGGCTACGGCGAGCTGACCCACCTGAACCAGCTGGTGCTCGGCTGGCTGCTGAAGGACGGCGAGGACACCCGCACCGCGCTGCGCCTGACCGCGCTGGCCCGCGCCGCGACGCTGGACCTGAATTCCGCGCCGGTGCAGAAGACGGTGCAGGCGATGGTCGACGGCAAGATCCCGCTCGACCCGACCATCGTCGTCATCGAGCGGCTGATGCTGAGCCGCGCCGGCAAGCTGCCGCCCGGCGACGTGGACACGCTGGACCACCTCCCGATCGGCATCCAGCGCTACCGCAAGCGTACCTTCGTGCCGTTGAAGGGCGAGGCCGACGACAAGGCCTACTTTGCTGCCTTCGACAAGCTGCTGGACACGCTGCGCCTGCTGCACGCCCGCGGCATCCAGCTGCTGCCCGGCACCGACGACGAGACCGGCTTCACGGTCCACCGCGAGCTGGAGCTGTACACGAAGGCCGGCTACACGCCCGCCGAGGCGCTGCGCGCCGGCACGCTGGACGCGGCCGAGTACCTGAAGCAGGGCCAGCGCCGCGGCACGATCGAGCGCGGCAAGGATGCCGACTTCTTTCTCGTCGCCGACGACCCGACCCGGGACATCCGCGCGATCAAGAAGGCGCGGCTGGTGTTCAAGGGCGGCGCTGTCTACCAGCCGAGCGAGATCTACGAGGCGCTGAGCATCAAGCCGTTCGCATCGACGCCGCCGATCAGCGTGCCGGCCGCCACGACGAGCGCCGCTCACGGCCAGGGCGGCGGTGCCTTCTTCTCCGAACATGACGATGAACCCCATCTCGACTGAGGCGGCCGAGTCCGCGCGGCTGGAGCCGCGGGTGGGGTTGCTGGGCGTGGTGATGTTCGGCGCGGGCACGGCGATCGGCGTCTCGATCTTATCGGTGCTGGGGCCGGCGGCGAAGGTGGCGGGCTCCGGCCTGCTGGTCGCCATGGTGCTGGCGGCGCTGCCGATGCTGCCCTTCGCGCTGGTGTATGCCTACCTGAGTTCGGCGCTGCCCAAGTCGGGCGCGTCCTACGAGTGGCCGGCGAGGTTCGTGCACCCGCTGTTCGGCTTCATGATCGCGTGGCTGCGCATCCTCGGCAGCGTCGGCGTCATCGTGACGCTGGCGACGGTGCTGGTGAACTACCTGCGGATGGTCTGGCCGGTGCCGGAGCTGGCGACCAAGGCCGTCGTCATCACCGCGCTGTTCGGCATCAACCTGCTCGGCATCCGCGTGGCCGCCCAGGCCCAGACCGTCATGATGGTCTTCCTGCTGGCGGCGATGGGCCTGTTCTGCGTCACCGGCGTCGGCAAGGTGGATCTGGCGCAACTGGGCGATCCCTTGGCCGCCGGCTGGCCCGCCGTGCTGGCCGCGGTGCCGCTGATGATCACGCTGTTCCTCGGCATCGAGTCGGCGACCGAGATCGGCGAGGAGGTGCGCGATGCCAGGAAGACCATTCCGCGCGGCATCGCGCTGGCGGTGGCGCTGACCGCTTGCGTCTATGCCTGCGTGGCCACCGTGGCCCTGGGGCTGATCGGGCCCGCCGCGCTGGGTGCCAGCGCCGCGCCGCTGCTGGAGGCCGCGCGCGGGCCGCTGGGGCAACTCGCCGAGCCGCTGATCGTCGGCGCCGCCGTCTTCGCGGTGCTGAAGACGCTGAACGCGCTGGTGATGATCTTCTCGCGCTACCTGTTCGCGATGGGGCGTGGCGGCGTGCTGCCGGCGCCGCTGGGCCGGCTGCATCCGGTGAAGAACAGCCCGACGGTGGCGCTCGCGGTCGCCTGGCTGGCTTCGATGGCGGGCCTGCTGCTGCCGTCGAACCTGGTCTTCCTGCTGCTCGCGGTGAACATCCCGACGATGCTCAAGTACCTCGGCTCCTGCCTGGCGGCGATCCGGCTGGTCAAGCACCATCCCGAGCTGCATCGCAGCGCGCAGCTGGGCTTGTCCGCGACGAGCGTGCGCATCGCCGGCTGGATCGGCATCGTGGCCGCCGCGGCGATCATCGTCGCGGGGCTGAAGGCGGATGCGCGGCCGTATCTGCTGGTCGTCGGCTGGGGTGTGGTGGGGCTGGGGTACTGGTTCGCGCGAAGGCGCTCGCGTTGAGTTGAGGGCCCTGCCGCTCACTCAAGGGTTCGAGAACTTGCCCTTCAGCGTCAGCGTGAATTCCTTGCTGCCGAAGTCCACCTCGCCCCACAGCTTCATGTCCTTGCCGATGTCCAGGCCGGACTCCTTGTCGACGAGGTCGGCGTACCACTTGGAGAGCCCGCGCGCGTCCTTGGGCGCCACGGTGCAGTCCTTGAGCATCTTGTTGACCCGGGACTCGAAGCCGTCCGCCTCCTTGAGGTAGACGTCGTTCAGCTTTTTCAGGCTGAGGTCGATCGCCTTCATGCGCTTGTCGTCGGGCGCGTCGGCCTTCATCAGGTCGGCCATCTCGAGTCGCAAGGCCAGGGCCTCGACCAGGTGCGGCTTGGTCTTGGTCCGGAATTTCGACAGTTCCAGCTTGAAGTCCTTGCGGAATAGCGGTTCGTCGCTGTCAGGCATGGTGGCACCTCGCAGGTCTGCGGCATCGGGAAGTCCGATGGCGCTGGCCTTCCGTTATAGCGCGCGAGGGGCGTGGGAGCAGCCGTCCGTGTGAGGACGAAGGCGCGCTGCGCGGTGCGGAAATGAAAAAGCCTTGCAGGTCGTTGACCTGCAAGGCTTTCATGTTTTGGTGGCGCTTCAGGGATTCGAACCCCGGACCTGCGGATTATGATTCCGTCGCTCTAACCGGCTGAGCTAAAGCGCCTTCGTAAGCCCGCTATTCTAGCCAGCTTTTGGGAGACAATGCAAGCATTCTTCGAAATTCTTTTCGGAGCGGCTCGCAGCCTCGATTGTCGGGGCCTTCTCGACCCCACTCGGCGCCTCCATCGATGTTCAGTTTTTTCAAGAAGAAGTTCGGCGGCGGCTCCGCTGCTGCGCCCGCCCCGGCCCCCGAGGCCGCACCGCTCGTCGCTCCCGCGCAAGAACTGACCCCACCGGCGGCACCGCTTGAAGTCGCCGTTATGCCGGTGCCGGTGCCGGCGCCTGTGGCGGCCGAACCGGCACCCGCGCCTCGCAAGAGCTGGATGGACAAGCTCCGCGCCGGCCTGCGCAAGACCGGCTCCAGCATCGCCCAGGTGTTCACCGGCACGCAGATCGACGATGCGCTGTACGAGGAACTGGAAGCCGCGCTGCTGATGGCCGATGCCGGCGTGAAGGCGACCGAGTTCCTGCTGGAAGACCTGAAGCGCCGGGTCAAGGACAGCAAGGCCACCGATCCCGCACAGGTGCGCGGCCTGCTGGCCGATGCGCTGACCGAACTGCTGCAGCCGCTGGAGAAGTCGCTGGCGGTGGGCGAGGCCGCGCCGACGGTGATGATGGTGGTGGGCGTCAACGGCGCCGGCAAGACGACCAGCATCGGCAAGCTGACCCGCCACCTGGCCGAGGCCGACCAGTCCGTGCTGCTGGCCGCGGCCGACACCTTCCGCGCGGCAGCCCGCGAGCAGCTCAATGTCTGGGCCGATCGCAGCTCGGTGGAGATCATCAGCCAGGAGGGCGGCGACCCCTCGGCGGTCAGCTTCGATGCGGTCAGCGCCGGTCGCGCGCGCGGCAAGGACGTGGTGATCGCCGACACCGCCGGGCGCCTGCCGACGCAGCTCCACCTGATGGAAGAGCTGAAGAAGATCAAGCGCGTGATTGGCAAGGCCCAGGAGGGCGCGCCGCACGAGGTGCTGCTGGTGGTGGACGGCAACACCGGGCAGAACGCGCTGACCCAGGTCAAGGCCTTCGACGACGCGCTGGGCCTGACGGGGCTGATCGTCACCAAGCTCGACGGCACGGCCAAGGGCGGCGTGCTGGCGGCGATCGCGCGCGAGCGCGCGGTGCCGGTCTATTTCATCGGCGTGGGCGAGAAGCTGGAAGACCTGCAGACCTTCAGCGCCCGCGAGTTCGCGCAGGCGCTGCTGGAATAACGAGTTACTTCATGCCCGGCGGCATCATGCCGCCGAGGCCCTTCATCCCGCCCAGCTTCTTCATCATCTTCATCATCCCGCCGCCGGACATCTTCTTCATCATGCCGGCCATCTGGTCGTACTGGTTCAGCACGCGGTTGACGTCCTGCACCTGAACGCCGGCGCCCTGGGCGATGCGCTTCTTGCGGCTGGCCTTGCTCTTGCCGTCCAGCAGCAGCTTGGGGTTGGCGCGCTCCTTGGCGGTCATCGAGCTGAGGATGCCTTCCATGCGCTTCATGTCGCGCTCGGCCTTGTCCATGTCGGCCGCGCCGGCCTTGGCGCTCATCTGTGCGGGCAGCTTGTCCATCAGGCTGGAGAGGCCGCCCATCTTCTTCATCTGCGAGATCTGGGCGAGGAAGTCGTTCAGGTCGAAGCTGGTGCCGCTCTTGAGCTTGTCGGCCAGCTTCTGCGCGGCGGCGATGTCCACGCCCTTGGTCACTTCCTCGACCAGCGCGACGATGTCGCCCATGCCCAGCACGCGGCCCGCATGGCGCTCGGCGTCGAAGACCTCGAGCCCGTCGATCTTCTCGGACACGCCGGCGAACTTGATCGGTGCGCCGGTGATCTGGCGCACCGACAACGCGGCGCCGCCGCGCGAGTCGCCGTCGAGCTTGGTGAGGATCACGCCGGTCAGCGGCAGCGCCTCCTTGAAGGCCTTGGCGGTGTTGATCGCGTCCTGGCCCTGCATCGCGTCGACGACGAACAGCGTCTCCACCGGCTTCAGCACCGCATGCAGGTCGCGGATCTCGGCCATCAGCGCCTCGTCGATCGCCAGGCGGCCGGCGGTGTCGACCAGCAGCACGTCGAAGTAGTGCTTGCGGGCGTAGTCGATCGCGGCCAGCGCGATGTCGTGCGGCTTCTGGTCCGGTGTGGACGGGAACCATTCGCCGCCGGCCTGCTTGGTGACCGTCTTCAGCTGCTCGATGGCGGCGGGGCGATAGACGTCGGCGGAGACCGTCAGCACCTTCTTCTTGCGCTTCTCGATCAGGTGCTTGGTCAGCTTGGCGGTGGTGGTCGTCTTGCCGGCGCCCTGCAGGCCGGCCATCAGGATCACGGCGGGCGGCTGGGCGGCGAGGTTGATGTCGGCCACGCCTTCGCCCATCGTGGCGGCGAGTTCCTTGTGGACGACCGAGACCAGCACCTGGCCCGGGTTCAGCGAGCCGACCACCTCCTGGCCCAGCGCCTTTTCCTTCACGCGGGCGATGAAGTCGCGCACGACCGGCAGCGCCACGTCCGCTTCCAGCAGGGCCATGCGCACCTCGCGCAGCATGTCCTGGACATTCGATTCGGTGATGCGGGCCTGGCCGCGCATCGTCTTCACGAGCTGGCTCAGGCGGTCGGTCAGATTGGAGGCCATCGAGGGTGCGCCGCCTGGCGAGGCGGGTGCGCAAAAGTACACTGTGGACCATGATTTTATCTGGGGCATCGATGGAGACCTCGGGCCAGGTCCTGATCGCCGTGAGCGCATTGGCCGCGCTGGCCTATCTCGGCGCGGCGCTGAACGCCGGGCGCGAGCGCCTGCAGTGGCTGCTGCCGCTCGCCTGGCTGGTGCATGCGGTGGCGCTGACGATCGACATTGCCGGCATCGGCCTGCCCACACCGGGCGCTCGCTTCGGCTTCGCGCCGGCGCTGTCGGCCACCCTGTGGCTGGTGCTGGCCGTCTACATGATCGAGAGCCGGCTGCTGCCGCTGCCCAGCGCGCGGCGCGTGCTGGCCGGGCTGGCGCTGCTCGCGGTGCTGGTGGCGGTGGCCTTCCCCGGCGAGAGCCGGCCGCTGGCGGGATCCCCCTGGGCGCCGCTGCACTGGGTGCTGGGCCTGGCGTCCTACGGCCTGTTCGGCGTGGCGGTCCTGCATGCGGTGATGCTCAATCGCGCCGAGCGGCAGCTGCGCGGGCACAAGCCGTCGAATCCCGGCGTTAGCCCCGGCCTGCCGCTGCTGCGCCTGGAGCGCCTGACCTTCCAGTTCGTGGCCGCCGGCGTCATCGTGCTCTCGCTGGCCATCCTGCTCGGCTGGTGGTTCACGCCGCACTGGCGCTGGGACCACAAGAACCTGCTGGCCGTGCTCGGCTGGATCGTGCTGAGCGGCCTGCTGGCCGGCCGGCGCGCCTTCGGCTGGCGCGGCCGGCTGGCGACGCGCTGGCTCTACCTCGGTGCGGTGCTGCTGCTGCTGTCCTATGCGGGCTCGCGCTTCGTGCTCGAAGTGATCCTGCAGCGGCCGATCGTCTGATGATGATGAAGTACCTGCTGCTCTTCATCGTGCTGGGCCTGGTGTTCTTCATGCTGGGTGCGCGACAGCGCGGCGGCGGCGAAGCGCAGGCCCGCCGGGATACGCCCCCGCCGCCCCCGGCGCCACCCAGGCCCAAGGCCATCGTCAGTTGCGCCCAGTGCGGCCTGCACCTGCCGCAGGACGAGGCGCTGCCCGGCCGCGGCGGCGTGTTCTGCGGCGCGGCCCATCGCGCGGCCTACGAGGCGGCGCACGGCGGATCGTCCTCGTCATGAGCGACTCCGCGCAATCCTGGTTCGGCCCGGGCCAGGATGCGGACGCGGTCGACGAGTCGATCCTCGAGCCCCAGGCCGGGGAGGCGCCGAGCTCCGGCCTGCTGGACACCCAGCTTTTCTTCCAGCAGGAGCGCCGGCGCAATGAGCGCACGCCCGAGGACAGCGCCTTCGTTCGCCTGTTCCGCGCCTTCCTGCTGGCCCGTGCGGCGCTGGGCGTGGCGCTGGTGTTCGCGCTGCTGGTGGCCGGCCGGTTCGGTGCGCCGGCGCCGCGCTGGAACGTGGTGCTGGTGATCGGCTATGCGGTGCAAGCCCTGACCCTGTGGCTGTTCCCGCGCCTGCAGCGCGGCACCACGGTGCGGACGCTGGCGCGGGTGTCGAGCCCGCAGTGGTGGGCCAGCATCGGGCTGGACCTGATCGTGTTCGGCGTGCTGCATGCGCTGGGGCAGGGCGCCAGCATCAACTACGGCGCCCTGTTCGTGCTGCCGGTGCTGATGGCCGGCGTGCTGACGCCGCGGCTGCTGGCGCTGGCCACCGCGGCGATGGCGGCGCTGCTGATGCTGGGCGTGGCGGGCTGGTCGGTGCTGGGCGGCGCCGACGTCGGCCTGCGCATGACGGAGGCGGGCCTGGTCGGCGCCGGCTTCTTCGTCATCAGCCTGCTGGCCAACGAGATGGCCACGCGCTTGCGGCGCGAGGAGCGGGCCGCCCGCGGCAGCCTCGAATATGCGCGCCAGCAGGCGCAGCTGAACCGGCTGGTGATCGAGGAGATGCAGGAGGGCGTGCTGGTGGTGGACCGCCGCGGCCGCGTGCGCGCGGCCAACCCGGCGGCGCGCAGCCTGCTGTCCGACTGCGACGAGCCGGTGCGCCCGGCGCCGTTCCAGCTGCGCGGCGTGCCGGCCTGGCAGCCGCTGGTCGGCGCCGTCGAGCAGGCCTTTGCCGCCGGCGCCTGGCCCGAGGGCGGGCGCGACGTGACCCTGCTGATTGGCGCCGGCCAGCAGCGTGCGCTGCGCCTGCGCATGCGCTTCACCCGCCGGCGCGCCGCGGGCAAGACGACCGAGGACGTCTGCCTGCTCTTCATCGAGGACAAGCGGCGCGTCCAGCAGCGCAGCCAGCAGGAGCGGCTGGCTGCGATGGGCCGGGTGTCGGTGGGCATCGCGCACGAGTTCCGCAACCCGCTGGCCGCGATCGCCCAGGCCAATGCCCTGCTGGCCGAGGACGTGGCCGAGGAGCCGCGTGCGCAGCAGCTGACCCGCATGGTGGCCAGCAATGTCGAGCGGCTCAAGCGCATCGTCGACGACGTGACGGAGCTGGCGCCGGGCCAGGCGCCGGAGTCGATGCCGGTCGAGGCGAGCGAGCTGGTCGCCGGCACCTGCCTGGACTGGGCGCGCACGAATGGCCTGCCGCCGGGCCCCGACGATCCGCTGGTCTGCAGCGTGCCGCTGCAGCCGCTGGTCGTGAGCTTCGAGACCGAGCACCTGCGCCGCGTGCTGGTCAACCTGCTGGACAACGCGCTGCGCCATGCCGACAAGGGCGCGGGCACCGTGCAGGTCACGCTGGCCACGGCCGAGGGCGAGCCCGGCTGGGCGCGGTTGCTCGTCTTCAACGCCGGGCCGCCGATCCCGCCCGAGGTGGAGCGCCACCTGTTCGAGCCCTTCTTCTCCACCCGCAGCCGTGGCTCGGGCCTGGGCTTGTACATTTGCCGGGAACTCTGCGAGCGCCACGGCGCGCGCCTTGAGCACCGCCGCGCCGCGCGCGGCAACGAATTCGTCCTGACGCTGCGCCTGTTCCCCAACCCGATCACCCCATGAGCCCAGCCCCCGGATTCAGCCTGCTCGTCGTCGACGACGAGCCGGACCTGCGCACCCTCTATGAATTGACGCTGCTGCGCGAAGGCTACGAGCTGGAGACGGCCGGCAGCGTCGGCGAGGCGCTGGACCGCCTGGCCGCGCGTGCCTACAGCGCCGTCATCACCGACATGCGCCTGCCCGATGGCTCGGGCCTGGACATCCTGAACTGGCTGGAGGGGCAGGGGCGGCGCGAGAAGGCGCTGGTGATCACCGCTTTCGGTTCGGCCGAGGGGGCGGTGGAGGCGCTGAAGGCGGGTGCGTACGACTACCTGACCAAGCCGGTGGATCTGCGGCAGTTCCGCCTGGTCGTGGCCACCGCGCTGGGCCGTGCGCCGGCCGCGCAGGCGCCGGCCGTAACGCCCAAACCGAGCGGCTCCTCGTCGAAGCCGGCTGCGTCCACGCCCGCCCTGGCCCGCCTGGCTGGCCGCTCGGCCGCGATGGAGCAGGTCCGCTCGCTGATCGAGAAGGTCGCCCGCAGCATGGCCCCGGTGCTGCTGCAGGGCGAGTCCGGCACCGGCAAGGAGCTGGTGGCGCGCGCCATCCACGACTGCAGCGCGCGGCAGCGCCAGCGCTTCGTCGCCGTCAACTGCGGCGCCATCCCCGAGCAGCTGCTGGAGGCCGAGTTCTTCGGTTACCGCAAGGGCGCCTTCACCGGCGCGGCCGAGGACCGCGAGGGCTTCTTCCAGGCGGCCGACGGCGGCACGCTGTTCCTCGACGAGATCGGCGACCTGCCGCTGGCCATGCAGAGCAAGCTGCTGCGCGCGATCCAGGAGCGCTCGGTGCGGCCGGTGGGTGCGGTGGCGGAGACGCCGGTCAACGTGCGCTTCCTCAGCGCCACCCACAAGGACCTGGGCGCCGAGGTGGCCGCGGGCCGCTTCCGCCAGGACCTGTTCTATCGCCTCAACGTGATCCAGATCCGCGTGCCGCCGCTGCGCGAGCGCATCGAGGACGTGCCGCTGATCGCCGAGCGGGTGCTGGAGCGCATCGCCACCGACGCCGGCGTCTCGCCGGTGCCGCGGCTGACGCCGGCCGCCCAGTCGCAGCTGGCCCGCTATGCCTTCCCCGGCAATGTGCGCGAGCTGGAGAACCTGCTGCACCGGGCGCTGGCGCTGTCGGGCGGCGAACTGATCGACGAGGCGGACCTGGACCTGCCCGAGACGCTGCTGGACGACTCCCAGTTCGCCACGCTGGACGCGCCGGAGCCGGCCCTGCCGCCGGCCGAGCCCGGCGCCGAGGCGCCGGCGGAACTGCCCGCTGATCTTGCGAGTTATCTGGACGAGGTCGAGCGCGCCATCCTGCTGCGGGCGCTGGAACTGCATCGCTTCAACCGCACCGCCGCCGGCGCCAGCCTGGGCCTGTCGCTGCGGCAGATCCGCTACCGCATGGCACGGCTGAACATCGCCGCGGGCGAGGGCTGAACGACGCCGTCGAGACTCAGCGTTAGCGATCTCAGGTGTTTCCCCGGTTGCAGAATGGCGACCCAGCGACAGGGTGAACAGCGTGCAGCGGGCAAGACCTGACCCGAGTCGGCCTCAGAGCGAGATTTGGCGCGGCCTGGCGGGCGATTTGCCTCGCTGATGCAGGCCTGGTGCGGGTTCGCGCCGCGGCATCCAGAAGGCATCGGGAAAACGGGCCGCCCGGCCGCGTTTCCATTAACTTTCTGCAACATCCGCGTCACGCTCATGGACGCTATGGCTAGTGCTTGAAGGTGCCCGATGCCACATATATAGTGTCCTCATGCTATCCTTCAGCCCTGGCAAAGAAGTGCTGCAAGACCATTGCCCCCGGTCCACTCCGTCGGACCTTTCGGACCACCGTCTTGCAGCCTGCCCGAGCAGGGAAGCAGTGCTCCCAGCGAATCGCAACAAACCCACGAAATGACGCCCGCCCGAGGCGCGCCTGACGCGCCCAGGGCAGCGCTTTTTCTGCTGACCTTTCAGACCGAACGAGGAATCTTCATGCAACAAGCAAGCGCTGTCGCTCAAACCGGACCCGAAGGTGCGGTGCGGGCCGTGCCGGCCGGCACGGCCAACGCCGCCGCATCCGCCTACCAGGCGTACCAGATCATCCGCCGCAACGGCGCGGTGGTCTCGTTCGAGCCCAGCAAGATCGCGGTTGCCCTGATGAAAGCCTTCCTAGCCGTGCACGGCACCAGCGGCGCGGCCTCGGCCAGCGTGCGCGAGACGGTGGACGGCCTGACCGAGAACGTCGTGCGCGCGCTGCTGCGCTCGCGCCCGGCCGGCGGCACCTTCCACATCGAGGACATCCAGGACCAGGTCGAGCTGGGCCTGATGCGCGGCGGCCACCACGAAGTGGCGCGCGCCTACGTGCTGTACCGCGAGCGCCGCTCGCAGGAGCGCGGCCACCAGCGCGAAGTCGCCGCCCCGGCCGAGACCAGCGGCTTGATGGTCGTCGACAAGGGCCAGCGCGTGCCGCTGGACGTGGCCCACCTGAAGAGCCTGATCGTCTCCGCCTGCGAGAACCTGGGCGCCGACGTCAAGCCCGAGCCGATCTTCACCGAGACCCAGCGCAACCTGTACGACGGCGTCGCCATCGACGAGGTCTACAAGGCCTCCATCCTGGCCGCCCGCACGCTGATCGAGAAGGATCCGGGCTACAGCCGCGCCACCGCCCGCCTGCTGCTGCACACGATCCGCCGCGAGATCATCGGCGGCGAGGTGACGCAGGCCGAGATGCACTCGCGCTACGCCGAATACTTCCCGACCTATATCAAGAAGGGCATCAAGGCCGAACTGCTGGACGAGAAGCTGGGCCAGTACGACATGGCCAAGCTGGGCGCCGCGCTGAAGGCCGACCGCGACCTGCAGTTCGACTACCTCGGCCTGCAGACCCTGTACGACCGCTACTTCCTGCACGTGGACGACGTCCGCATCGAGATGCCGCAGG
This sequence comes from Pelomonas sp. KK5, assembly GCF_001984095.1. Lineage (GTDB taxonomy): Bacteria > Pseudomonadota > Gammaproteobacteria > Burkholderiales > Burkholderiaceae_C > KK5. The sequence goes on along the minus strand of NZ_LYVQ01000014.1, from coordinate 15,320 downwards.
CCTTCTTCATGCGCGTGGCCATGGGCCTGGCGCTGAACGAGATCGACCGCGAAGCCCGCGCGATCGAGTTCTACGAAGTGCTGTCCACCTTCGACTTCATGTCCAGCACGCCGACGCTGTTCAACAGCGGCACGCGCCGCTCGCAGCTCTCGTCCTGCTACCTGACGACGGTCTCCGACGACCTCGACGGCATCTACGAGGCGCTGAAGGAAAACGCGCTGCTGAGCAAGTTCGCCGGTGGCCTGGGCAACGACTGGACCCCGGTGCGCGCGCTTGGCTCGCACATCAAGGGCACCAACGGCAAGTCGCAAGGCGTCGTTCCGTTCCTGAAGGTGGTCAATGACACCGCCGTGGCTGTGAACCAGGGCGGCAAGCGCAAGGGCGCCGTCTGCGCCTACCTGGAGAGCTGGCACCTGGACATCGAGGAGTTCCTGGAGCTGCGCAAGAACACCGGCGACGACCGCCGCCGCACGCACGACATGAACACCGCGAACTGGATTCCCGACCTGTTCATGCGCCGCGTGATCGAGGGCGGCGACTGGACGCTGTTCAGCCCCTCCACCTGCCCGGACCTGCACGACCTGATCGGCTCCGCCTTCGACAAGGCCTACACCGAATACGAGGCCAAGGCCGACCGCGGCGAGATCAAGCTGTTCAAGCGCATGCCGGCCAAGGACCTGTGGCGCAAGATGCTCTCGATGCTGTTCGAGACGGGCCACCCCTGGATCACCTTCAAGGACGCCTGCAACGTGCGCTCGCCGCAGCAGCACGTCGGCGTCGTGCACTCGTCCAACCTGTGCACCGAGATCACGCTGAACACCAATGACAACGAGATCGCGGTCTGCAACCTCGGCTCGGTGAACCTGGTCCAGCACCTGAAGGACGGCGCGATCGACCAGGAGAAGCTGCGCAAGACGGTCGCCACCGCGATGCGCATGCTCGACAACGTCATCGACATCAACTACTACGCCGTCAAGAAGGCCCGCGACTCGAACCTGCGCCACCGCCCGGTCGGCCTGGGCATCATGGGCTTCCAGGACGCGCTGTACGCACTGCGCACGCCCTACGCCTCGCAAGAGGCCGTGGAGTTCGCCGACCGCTCGATGGAAGCCGTCTGCTACTACGCCTACCTCGCCTCGACCGAGCTGGCGCAGGAACGCGGCCGCTACTCGTCGTACCGCGGCTCGCTGTGGGACCGCGGCATCTTGCCGATCGACTCGCTGGACCTGCTGGCCCAGGAGCGCGGCGGCTATGTGGACGTGGACCGCAGCACCTCGCTGGACTGGGACGCGCTGCGCGCCCGCATCGCCGAGCACGGCATGCGCAACAGCAACTGCGTGGCCATCGCCCCGACCGCGACGATCTCCAACATCATCGGCGTGGACGCCTCGATCGAGCCCTGCTTCGGCAACCTCTCGGTCAAGTCGAACCTGTCGGGCGAGTTCACGGTCATCAACGAATCGCTGGTCCGCGACCTGAAGAAGCTGGGCCTGTGGGACGACGTGATGGTCATGGACCTGAAGCACTTCGACGGCTCGCTGCGCCGCATCGACCGCGTGCCCGAAGAGCTGAAGACGCTGTACGCAACCGCCTTCGAAGTCGACACGCAGTGGCTGATCGAAGCCGCCGCGCGCCGCCAGAAGTGGATCGACCAGGCGCAGAGCCTGAACATCTACATGGCCGGCGCCTCGGGCAAGAAGCTCGACGAGACCTACAAGCTCGCCTGGCTGCGCGGCCTGAAGACGACCTACTACCTGCGCACCACCAGCGCGTCGAGCGTGGAGAAGAGCACGGTGACGAAGTCGGGCCAGCTCAATGCGGTGTCTTCGGGTGCGGGTTCTTCGATGCTGTCGGCGCCCGTCGCTGCGGTCGAAGCGGCTCCTGCGGTCGATGAAGCGTTGCCTGCGACCGACATGAAGTTCTGCTCGATCGACAACCCGGACTGCGAGGCCTGCCAGTAAAAGCCTAACGGTCAAATCACTGGGACTCAAACGCGTCGGCGCGAGAGATCCCAGTGTTCATCGGCTCAAACGCCGATGCATGAGTTTTCGAGTCAGGCGAACTCATCCATCGGCGACTGCTCACCGAGGCCTTCTTCCCGATGCGGTCGGGCAACGCGCAAGCGGCGTTGATGTCAAGAAGTCCTTGGTGTTTCAACACAACACTCTGATAATTCAAAGCATAGGAAGTCCACCATGTTGGTCTGGGAAGAAGAAACGAAACCGTCCTCGAACGCAGCAGCGCAACAAGCCCACGCTTCGTTCGGCAATGCCTCCCCGTCGCTCGCGATGCACGCAGCGACCGCGACCCAGCCGACTCCTTCTTCGACTGCTTCCCCCGCCGCTTCTGCGACCCCTTCGTCGGCCCGCGTGAAGGCCGCCGACAAGCGCATCATCAACGGTCAGACCGACGTCAACCAGCTGGTGCCCTTCAAGTACAAGTGGGCCTGGGAGAAGTACCTCGCCACCTGCGCCAACCACTGGATGCCGCAGGAAGTGAACATGAGCCGCGACATCGCGCTCTGGAAGGATCCCAACGGCCTGACCGAAGACGAGCGCCGCATCATCAAGCGCAACCTCGGCTTCTTCGTCACCGCCGACTCGCTGGCCGCCAACAACATCGTGCTGGGCACCTACCGCCACATCACGGCGCCCGAGGCTCGCCAGTTCCTGCTGCGCCAGGCCTTCGAGGAAGCGATCCACACGCACGCCTACCAGTACATCGTGGAGTCGCTGGGCCTCGACGAGAGCGAGATCTTCAACGCCTACCACGAGGTCAAGTCGATCCGCGACAAGGACGAGTTCCTGATCCCCTTCATCGAGGCGATCATGGACCCGAACTTCGTCACCGGCACCACGGCCAACGACCAGACGCTGCTGAAGTCGCTGATCGTCTTCGCCTGCCTGATGGAAGGCCTGTTCTTCTACGTCGGCTTTACGCAGATCCTGGCGATGGGCCGCCAGAACAAGATGACGGGTGCTGCCGAGCAGTACCAGTACATCCTGCGCGACGAGTCCATGCACTGCAACTTCGGCATCGACCTGATCAACCAGATCAAGCTCGAGAACCCGCAGCTCTGGACCGCCGAGTTCAAGGCCGAGATCAAGGCCCTGTTCCTGAAGGCCGTCGAGCTCGAGTACCGCTATGCCGAGGACACGATGCCGCGCGGCGTGCTGGGCCTGAACGCCTCGATGTTCAAGGGCTACCTGCGCTACATCGCCAACCGCCGCGCCACCCAGATCGGCCTGGAGGAACTCTTCCCGAACGAAGAGAACCCCTTCCCCTGGATGAGCGAAATGATTGACCTGAAGAAGGAACGCAACTTCTTCGAGACCCGCGTCATCGAATACCAGACCGGTGGCGCACTGAGCTGGGATTGAGCAGGCTCGGCGGTTGCCGAGACGGTTCACTCCCTTTTGTTTAGAGAGAAGAGATCAAGATAAAGATTGACGAGCCGAACGACTGATTGCCATAGAAGCATTGGCGTTCAGGCTCGCACCCCGATTCATCGCATCGGAGCACTCCTCCTGGGTGACATTCGAGCGATGAATAACCGCAAGGCAGCAGATCGATCGGCTGCGTGCGGTGCTTTTTCCACTTGATCAAGGAGAACTGAAATGGCAACTGCAAAGAAGGCCGCTCCGGCCAAGAAGGCCGCCCCGGCGAAGAAGGCTCCGGCCGCCAAGAAGGCCGCCGCTCCGGCGAAGAAGGCCGCTCCGGCCAAGAAGGCAGCCCCCGCCAAGAAGGCCGCTCCGGCCAAGAAGGCGGCTCCGGCTAAGAAGGCCGCTCCGGCGAAGAAGGCGGCACCGGCCAAGAAGGCGGCTCCGGCGAAGAAGGCGGCACCGGCCAAGAAGGCGGCTCCGGCGAAGAAGGCTGCTCCGGCCAAGAAGGCGGCACCGGCCAAGAAGGCCGCTCCGGCGAAGAAGGCTGCACCGGCCAAGAAGGCCGCTGCTCCTGCCAAGAAGGCCGCCCCGGCGAAGAAGGCTGCTGCGCCGAAGAAGGCCGCCGCTCCCAAGGCTGCTGCCCCCAAGGCTCCGGCCAAGAAGGCTGCTGCGAAGAAGGCTGCTGCGCCGAAGGCCGCCGCGGCCCCTGCGCCTGCCCCGGCTGCCAAGCCTGCCGCTGCTGCCCCGGCTGCCAAGACGGCGCTGAGCCCGCAGGCTGCCTGGCCCTTCCCGACCGGCAACAAGCCCTGAGCCTCACGGCTCAATCAAAGCCCCGCTTCGGCGGGGCTTTTTTGCGCCCACCGCGCCCAAGAAACAAGACATCCCGCAAGGAAATGCCGTTCGGGCTGAGCCTGTCGAAGCCCTGGGTCGTGCATGTCGATCACCCCCCTTCGACAGGCTCAGGAGAGCCCCTTCGACAAGCTCAGGGCGAACGGTCGCTGTTGGGGCCGCGCGCGGGCCTTGGGTGCTCAGGGGTGGAAGATCTCGATGCTGTAGCCGGCCACGCGCTGGTCGCCGGTGCTCAGCAGCAACTGCAGCGGCATCTCGCTGTTCGCCACCATTGATGGTCTGCCGCCCTTGAATTCTGTCGGGGCCAGGGTCTTGCGGGTGACGGTGGCGCCGCTGGCGTCGGTGAGGCTCAACTCGATCCAGGGCGTGGCCACTTCCAGGCCCGACTTGTTGCGCAGGCTGACGCTCAGCTGGTACTGGTTGTTGGGTCCCGCCTGGTTCAGCGCGCTGGCCTCGACGCCGACCACGTCGATGCGCCGCCAGGGTTGCAACTCGCAGCCGGCGGTCTGGCAGAAGGACTGCATCGCCGGCCTCGAGGTCGGATAGACGGCAACGATCGCGTTGTGGAACTGGAGGGCGAACTGGCCCGCCAGCACAGCCAGCAGCAGCAGCGCGCAGCAGGCGAGCGCGATGCGCACGCGCGGCTGGCGCCAGCGCTCGCTGCGTTGCGCGCGGCGCATGAACTCGGGGATCGGCGGCGCATCGGACGTGGCGTCCTTCGCCTTCGATTTCTTGCTGCGCTTCTTGTCCGTCGCGGGCGGTTCGGCCGCCGGCTCGGCGGCGATCGGCGCGGCCTCGGCGGCTGCGGCCAGGCCGGGAGCCAGCACGGTGTCGGTCCCGTAGTCGTCCAGCGCCGACATCATCGGCGGCGCCACCGGCTCCGGTGCGGGAGCGGCACTTTCGATCGCCTCCTGCTGGGCTTCCTCGACCCACTCGGGTTCCATCCGCGAGGCGAGTGCCTCCTCGACCGGGGCATCTTCCTCTTCTTCCTCATGGAAACGATGCGGCTCCGGCTCGGCGACGAACTCGGGCGGCGGCGGAGCGAGCGGAGGAGGCGCGGGCGGTGGTGGCGCGGACAGCGGGGTCGGCGCCGAGGTCCAGACCGGCGCCGGCGGCGGTGGTGGCGGCGGCATGACGACCGGCGCGGGCGCGGCGCCCATCGCCGGCCACGGCGGCGGCGCCTCGCGGTCGATGTCGAACAGCTGCTCGCGGGCGTCGAACACCTCGGCGCAGCGGCCGCAGCGGACCCATCCTTCCGACACGCGCAGCTGATCCTGCACCACCCGGAAGATGGTGCCGCAGGCGGTGCAGCGGGTGGCGAGACTCATGGTGGCGGCATCATGCCATGTTCACCATGAGTCCTAGAGGGTCATGCCTTGCCCTAACGCTCAAACCGAGCTGACTGCGGGGCGCGAGGCCGTCATCAGGATCCAGCCGTCCTCGCGGTCGCTGACCTCGAGCTGGACCCACGGCGCATAGGCCGCCTTCAGCTCGTCTTCCTGTCGCTCCAGGATGCCGGCCAGCACCAGGCTCGCGCCCGGCGCCAGATGCGCGCACAGCAGCGGCGCCAGCAGGCGCAGCGGCGTGGCGAGGATGTTGGCCAGCACCAGCGGGTACTCGCCGCTCGCGCCGTCGGGCAGCGCGGCGCGGATGGCAGCGCCGACCTTGTTCGCCTCGGCATTGGCGACCGTCGCCGTGACGGCGGCCGGGTCGATATCCACCGCGTCGATGTTCTTCGCGCCGAACAGCGCGGTGCCGATCGCCAGGATGCCCGAGCCGCAGCCATAGTCGAGCACGCGATTCCACGGCTGGGCGTTATTGGCGATCCAGCGCAGGCACATGCGGGTGGTCGGATGCGTGCCGGTGCCGAAGGCCAGGCCCGGGTCCAGCTGCATCACCTGCTTCGCCTGTTCCGGAGCTTCATGCCACGAGGGCACGATCCAGAACTCCGGTGTGATCTCCACCGGCTTGAACTGCGACTGCGTCAGCCGCACCCAGTCCTGCTCCTCGACCGCCTGGATCGCCTGCACATGCACGTCCGCCGCCCAGTCCTGGGCGAGGATCAGCGTCGCCGCCTCGGTCGCCTCGGCCTCGGTCGGGAACAGCGCGCGGACGACCGAGCGCTGCCAGCCGGCCTTGGGCGCCGGCATGCCGGGCTCGCCGAACAGCGCGTGCTCGGCGTCGGTATCGGCGTCCGCATCCTCGACGGAGACGGACAAGGCCTCGACCTCCATCAGCGCATCGCTGACGGTTTCGACCTCGTCCTCGCTGCAGATCAGCAGCAGTTCGTGCAGGTAGGCCATTTCAGCGCTTGTGCTGGGCCATCCAGCCCTCGAGGTAATGGATCGACGTGCCGCCTTCGACGAACTTCGCGTCCACCATCAGCTCGCGATGCAGCGGGACATTGGTCTGGATGCCTTCGATCACGGTCTCCGACAGCGCGATCCGCATGCGGGCCAGCGCCTGCTCGCGGGTGTCGCCGTGGCAGATGATCTTGCCGATCATCGAGTCGTAGTGCGGGGGCACGAAGTAGTTCGTGTAGGCATGCGAGTCCACGCGCACGCCGGGGCCGCCCGGGGCGTGCCAGGTCGTGATGCGGCCGGGCGAGGGCACGAACTTGACCGGGTCTTCCGCGTTGATCCGGCACTCGATCGCATGGCCGCGCATCTCGATGTTCCGCTGCGTGAACGGCAGCTTCTCGCCGGCGGCGATGCGGATCTGCATCTGCACGATGTCGATGCCGGTGACCATCTCGGTGACCGGATGCTCCACCTGCACGCGGGTGTTCATCTCGATGAAGTAGAACTCGCCGTTCTCGTAGAGGAACTCGAAGGTGCCGGCGCCGCGGTAGCCCATCTTGCGGCAGGCGGCGGCGCAGCGGTCGCCGACCTTCTCGATCGTGCGGCGCGGGATGCCCGGAGCCGGCGCTTCCTCGATGATCTTCTGGTGGCGGCGCTGCATCGAGCAGTCGCGCTCGCCGAGCCAGACGGCGTTCTTGTGGCCGTCGGCCAGCACCTGGATCTCCACATGGCGCGGGTTCTCGAGGAACTTCTCCATGTAGACCTCGGGGTTGCCGAAGGCCGCGCCCGCTTCGGTGCGGGTCATCTGCACCGCGTTGACCAGGGCCGCTTCGGTGTGAACGACGCGCATGCCGCGCCCGCCGCCGCCGCCGGCGGCCTTGATGATCACCGGGTAGCCGACCTGGCGGGCGATACGGATGATCTCCTTCGGATCGTCCGGCAGCGCACCTTCCGAACCAGGCACGCAAGGCACGCCGGCCTTGATCATCGCCTGCTTGGCCGACACCTTGTCGCCCATCATCCGGATGTTCTCCGAGGTGGGGCCGATGAAGGTGAAGCCGCTGCGCTCGACGCGCTCGGCGAAGTCGGCGTTCTCGCTGAGGAAGCCGTAGCCGGGGTGGATGGCTTCGGCGTCGGTCACCTCGGCGGTGGCGATGATCGCCGGCATGCTGAGGTAGCTCTTGATCGAGGGCGCGGGGCCGATGCAGACGGCCTCGTCGGCCAGCTTGACGTACTTGGCGTCGCGGTCGGCCTCGGAGTAGACGACGACGGACTTGATGCCCATCTCGCGGCAGGCGCGCTGGATCCGCAGGGCGATCTCCCCGCGATTGGCAATGAGGATCTTCTTGAACATCGAGAAGACCTTCTTATTCGATGATGAACAGCGGCTGGCCGAACTCGACCGGCTGGCCGTTCTCGCACAGGATCTTGGTGATCGTGCCGGTCTTGTCGGAGTCGATCTCGTTCATGATCTTCATCGCTTCGATGATGCAGATCGGCTCGCCTTCCTTGATCTGGCCGCCGACTTCGGCGAAGGGCTTGGCGTTCGGGCTGGAGGCACGATAGAAGGTGCCGACCATCGGCGAGGTCACCACATGGCCGGTCTCGACCGGCGCGGCGACGGGCGCCGCGGTGGCGGCCACCGGGGTGGCGGCCACGGCCGGAGCGGCGGGCGCCGCGGCAGGGGCCGGCATGGCCATCATCTGCACGCCGGCCGGCAATGTGGCCACGCTACCGTCGGACTTGACGATGCGGACCTTGCCGTCGGCCTCGGTGATTTCAAGTTCAGAGATGTTCGACTCCGAGACGAGGTCGATCAGTGTCTTGAGCTTGCGCAGATCCATGGAATTCTCCAGCGATTGAATTAGTTGCTTTGCTTGTCGGTCGGCAGCCGTCCGGCCTGTCCGTCCGTGGCGTCTCAGGCCCTGTCGGCCTGCTGAAGCCGCGCCAGCGCGAATGTCAGGGCAAGTTGGTAGCCCTGTGCGCCCAGCCCGCAGATCACGCCTTCGGCGATGGCCGAGAGATAGCTGTGATGCCGGAACGCTTCGCGCTTGTGGATGTTGGACAAGTGGACTTCGACGAAGGGGATGGCCACCGCCGCCAGCGCATCCCGGATCGCCACGCTGGTGTGCGTGTAGGCGGCCGGATTGATGACGATGAAGCGGCAACCCTCGTGCGCGGCGGCCTGGATGCGGTCCACCAGTGCGCCTTCGTGGTTGCTTTGATAGCTTTCCAGCGTGACTCCGGCTTTGGCGGCCATCTCGGCGAGATCTGCGTCGATCTGCGCCAAAGTCATGGAACCATAGACGCCTGGCTCGCGGGTGCCGAGCAGGTTCAGATTGGGTCCGTGGAGTACGAGAATTTGCATTCAGGGTGCTCGGGAGGCCGTGGCCTCCGAAGCGGGAAAGCGGAAAAGGCTGGACTTTACGCTTTTTAGACCCTGATCGTGATAATTGCCAAGAAATTTATCGCTTGACCTTTTCCGGGTTCTGCCCATCCCCCAAAAGTAGGGGGAGCCGGAAACTCAAGTGTACTTCTTGCCCAGATCGCGCAGTTCTTCGAGCTCGGTGCTGCCCAGTTTCTTCCAGATCAGCTCGCCGCCGGCGTCGAAGGCGACGCTGAAGGGCAGGCCGCCCTGGGTGTTGCCGAGCCGGCGGGCGAGGTCGGTGCCGGTCAGGCCGGCCAGGGCGATGCGCAGGTCCACCGGCAGCTTTTTCAGGAAGCCCTGGATCGCCTCCTTGGAGTCGACGGCCAGGGCCAGCACCTGCCAGGCCGGCGTTTCGTGCGCGAACTGGTTGACGGCCGGCAGTTCCTTGACGCAGGGCGCGCACCAGCTGGCCCAGAAGTTCAGCAGCAGCGGCTTGCCGCGCAGGCTGGCGGTCTCGAGCTGGCTGCCGTCCAGCATCTCGAAGCGGGTGGCCCAGAAGGCCTGGGCCTCGCCGGACAGCGTGGCGGCGTCACGGTGCTCCTGGCGCCAGGCCAGCGTGGCTCCGATCGCGGCGGCGCCGACGCCGGCAGCGATCAGCAGGTTGCGGCGGGTGGTGTTCGTCATTCTTGCTCATCCATCGTCGTCATCAGTTTGCGCAGGGCCGCCAGGTCGCCCCGTTCGCTGCGGCCGCGGGCGTCGGGCTTGAGCGCGCCGCGCAGGTCGTCGAAATCCAGGATGCTCAGGTGCAGCGTGACCAGTTCGCCCAGCGCGCTGCTGGGCGTGGCGAGCGTCAGCACGTCCGCCTCGCGGCCGCGCGGGCCGCTGGTGGCACCGACGTCGTAGTCCACGCGATTGTTGATCAGCGCGATCTCGGCCGCCTTGGCGTCATCGCAGAACAGCTGCAGGTGCACGGCCGACAGCCGGGTGGCCGTGCCGCGCCAGACGGCGCCGGTCAGGTGCGGGCGGAACTCGGCCAGGCGCTCCATCCACAGGGCGGCCACCTCGCGCAGTGCGCGCAGCTCGCCGGGCTGGGTGTCGGCGCAGAACAGGGCCAGGTAGTCGCGCACCTCGTCTTCCAGCTCGTCGTTGCCGGGCAGGGCAGTGCGGCGCGGCAGGCCCAGGGTCTTCACCGCGCGCTGCTTGGCGGGGCCGTACTCCAGCCCTTCCTCGACCACCAGCCGGGCGGCAGTGGCGGCGATCTCGCGGCCGGTGCGGTCTTCTTCGTCCATCATCATGGCAACTCCACGGCGTTCATCCGCGCTGCCACCACGCCGGTGCGCCCCAGCAGGTAGGGCGAGGCCGGCCGCTTCTCGAAGCGCTTGGGCGCCGGCAGCATCACCGCCAGCCGTGCGGCCTGGGTGACCGAGAGGTTGCGGGCGTCGGTGCGGAAGTAGTGTCGCGCGGCGGCCTGGGCGCCGAACACGCCTTCGCCCCATTCCACATTGTTCAGGTAGATATCCAGGATGCGCTGCTTGCTCAGCAGTGCTTCCAGCATCAGCGTGATCGCCAGCTCCTGGCCCTTGCGCAGCAGGTTGCGCTCGCCGCTGAGAAAAAGGTTCTTGGCCAGCTGCTGGGTGATCGTCGAGCCGCCGGCGATCTTGATCGCGACCGGCCTGGCCTTCGGCGCGGCGACGGCGCGCTGCTCGGCGCGGGCCTGGGCCTTCTGGTTCTTCTCCCAGGCCTTCTCCATCGCGTCCCAGTCGACACCGCCGTGGTCGGCGAAGGTCGAGTCCTCGCTGGCGATGACGGCGCGCTTGAGCGTGTTGGGCAGCGGCTCCACCCAGTCCTGGCTCCACAGCACCTGGTGCTGCTCGGTGGCCAGCCGCCAGATCTCCGAGCGCTGGAAGCTGGTGGACTGCGGCGCCAGCACGTTCATCAGCGCGATGCGCGCCGCGAAGTAGAGCTGCAGGCACAGCAGCGACAGCAGCAGCAGCGCCAGCAGGCGCAGGGCCGGCTTCATGATTTGGCGTCGACCTCGGCGCGCAGGGCGGACAGCACTGCGGCGGTCTGCGGAGCGACACCCCGCCAGACGGCGAACGCTTCGGCCGCCTGCTCGACCAGCATGCCCAGGCCGTCGCGGCCGACGGCGCCGTGCTCCCGCGCCCAGGCGAGGAAGGGCGCGGCGGCGGGGCCGTACATCATGTCCAGCGCCAGCGCGCCCGGGGCCAGCACGGCGGGGGCGACCGGCACGCCGGAGCCGGCGAGGCTGGCGCTGGTGCCGTTGACCAGCACGTCGAAGCCGGCCGGGCAGTCGGCCAGTGCGCAGGCGGAGAGTGCCACGCCGTGCTCGCGCGCCCAGGCCGCATGGGATTCGACCAGCGCCTGCGCCTTGTCGGCCGTGCGGTTGGCCAGCACCAGCTGGGCGGGCCGCGCGGCGATCAGGCTGCCCAGCACGCCGGCCGAGGCGCCGCCGGCGCCCAGCAGCAGCACCCGCTTTCCCGCCAGCGGCAGGCCGGCATTGGCCTCGATGTCACGCACCAGGCCGGCGCCGTCGGTGTTGTCGCCGTACCAGCCGCCCTCGGTGGTGTCGTCGAAGCGCAGCGTGTTGACGGCACCGGCCAGCCGGGCGCGCGGGCTCAGCCGCGCGGCCAGCGCGTGGGCCTCGAACTTGAAGGGCACGGTGACGTTGCAGCCGCCCGCGCCGCTTGCCGCGAAGGCGCGGATCGTGGCGGCGAAATCGTCCAGCGGGCAGAGCAGGCGCTCGTAGTGGATCGACTGGCCGGTCTGCGCCGCGAAGGCCGCATGGATCTGCGGGGAGCGGCTGTGCGCCACCGGGTTGCCGGCGACGGCATAACGAGTTACTTCGACGGGCTTTGCTGTCATTGCTGTTGTCCGGAGGTCAGGCGGGTCTGCACGCCGTCCTCGCGGGTGAATCGGAATCGGGAGGTGATCACCAGCACCTCGGCGCCGCGGCGCATCGCGGCGGTGAAGGGGCCGAACGGCGAGGCCGCCTGCACGATGGCGACCGCGCGGCGGTCCAGGTTGGCATTGCCCGAGGGGGCGATGATCTCGGTCTCGATCACCCGGCCGCGCTGGTCCACGTGGATGTTCATCGTCAGCTCGCCATAGAGCTTGCGGCCATTGTGCTCGGGGAAGTCGCGGGTGCCGCGCTCCTCGACCTTGTGGCGCAGCGCGTCGTAGTACTGGGCGTAGACCACCTCGCGGGTGGCCGGGCTCAGGTAGCGCTTGCGCGGCCGGGCGTTCTCCTCGTTGACGCGCTTTTCGATCTCGGCGAGCAACTGCACCAGCGCGCGGCGCTTCTCGGCGATCTCGCGCGCGTTGGGCGCACCACTGTCGCGCTGCGGGTCGGGCGGCGGCAGCAGGGCCACGTCGCGGCGAAGCTGGGCCAGCAGCTGCTGTTGCTGCTGCTGCAGCTCGGCGATCTGGGCGTGCTGCTCCTCGGCGGCTTCGCCCACCTCAAGCAGCTTGGACGGCGGCAGCGGCGAAGTGGCGCGGCCGCGCTCGGCGTCGCCGCCGCCGGCCAGGTTGGCCTGGGCCAGCGCCTGGGCCTTGACCGGCGCCTCGTCCGAGCGGGTGTTGACCAGCACCACCTCCAGCGGCGTGTCCTCGAAGATCCGGTTGAAGCGCTCCGGGTCGACGATGCGCAGCGTCCCCACGGCGCCGTGTGCGCCCAGCGAGATCAGCAGCGCGAGCTGGAGGGTGCTGAGCCGACGCGACGCCATTTCAGTTGGAGACGGCCTCGGTGGTGGATGCAGCGGGTTCCGCGTCGTTGACGTCGATGGCGAGCGTCAGCGGGCCGGCGGTCGGCTCTTCGTCTTCCTCGTCTTCGGCGGTGACGTCAGCGGCGGCCACTTCATCGATCCGCTCGACCAGGTTGGCATGCAGGTCCAGCGTCATCTCGTCCGTCCCGGTGATGCGCACCCGCACATGGGCGCCGCGCGGCAGGCTCTCGCAGCCCAGCGCCCGGAACACCAGCGGCAGCTCGTCGGCGCGGACCAGGCCGTCCTTCATCACGGTGGCGGTCAATTCCCTGATCTCGTTCTGCACCACATAGCGCAGGGTCCAGAAACGCTCGATGCCGTTCTGGAAGCCGTTGTATTCGCCGTAGGCCGAATCGAAGCCCGAGATGATCGAGAACAGCGCCGCATCCTTGGGCTTGAAGGGCGCGGCCAGTGCGGCGGTGCGGCCGTGGCGCGCGGCGGCGATGATCTGCCACTGGTTGACCAGGTCCACATAGCGGCGCAGCGGCGAGGTGGCCCAGGTGTACTGCGCCACGCCCATGCCGGCATGCGGCAGCGCCTTGGTGCCCATGCGCACCTTGATGCCGGGCGCCAGGCTGGCCTGGCTGCGGTAGATGCCGGGCAGGCCGAGTTCGCTGAGCCAGCCGCCCCAGCTCGAGTTGGCCAGGATCATCGCCTCGGCCACGATCAGGTCCAGCGGCGCGCCGCGCACGCGGGTGCTGATGCTCACCGTCTCGCTGCCGTCGGGCTCCTTGCTGCGATCGCCGTCGAGGCGGAAGTTGTAGTCCGGCCGGTTGAAGGTCTCGGGCTTGCCGCGCACCACCTCGCGCTTGGCCTTCAGATCCTTCGCGAGGCGGAAGCAGAAGGCCAGCTCGGCGGCGAACTCATAACCCGCAGATTCAGCGGGGCCGGTCAGCGTGGCCTCGGTGATGACGGCGTCCAGCTTGTCGTGGCGCAGGTTGCTCTTGATGGAAACCCGCTCCAGCTTCGTCTCGCTGGCCTTGATCTCAAGCGTGGCCTCGTCCAGCGAGAAGTAGATGGAGACGGCTGGGCAGTCGCGACCCTCGATCAGCGTGTAGGTCTGCACCACCTCGTCCGGCAGCATCGTCAGCTTCCAGCCGGGCATGTAGACGGTGGAGAGCCGGTCGCGCGCTACCTTGTCCACGGCCGAATCGGGCTGGATCGCCAGGCCCGGCGCGGCGATGTGCACGCCGAACACGACCGTGCCAGTGCCCAGGCCCTGGACCGACAGCGCGTCGTCGATCTCGGTCGTCTGGGAATCGTCGATCGAGAAGGCCTGCGCGGCCGACAGCGGCAGATCGTCCTTGATCTGCGGGGCGCTCAGTGCCGGGAAGCCGGTGCCCTTCGGGAAGTTCTCGAACAGGAAACGCTTCCAGTGGAACTGATAGGGGCTCGTGATCGCGCCGGCGGACTGCAGCAGCTCCAGCGGCGCCTTGTGGGCGCGGCGCGTGGCCTCGACCACGGCCTTGTATTCGGGGCCGTTCTTGTCGGGCTTGAACAGGATCTTGTAGATCTGGTCGCGGATCGGCTGCGGGCAGGCGCCGCCGGCCAGCTCCTCCGCCCAGGCTTCGATCTGCAGGGCCTGCTGCCGCTTGCGCTCGATGCCCAGCAGGGCGGCCTTGACCGTCTCCTCCGGCGCCTTCTTGAACTGCCCCTTGCCCATGCGGCGGAAGTAGTGCGGCGCCTCGAACAGGCGGAACAGCGCCGCGGCCTGCTGGGTCACGCCGGCCTTGGCGTCGAAATAGTCGCGCGCCAGGTCGGCGAAGCCGAACTCGTTCTCGGGCGCGAACTCCCAGGCCAGGTCCAGGTCGATCTCCTGCGACAGGCGCTGGCCCTCGGCCAGCAGCTCGGCCGGCGCGGGCTTGTCGAACTTGAGCAGCACATTGGCCGCCTTCACCTTCACGCGCTTGCCGGAGTCCAGCTCGATCTGCATCGAGCTTTCGGCCTCGGACATCACGCGGCCGGCGAGAAACTTGCCGGCTTCATCAAACAATGCGTACATGGCCGCGATTGTCGCCGCAACGCGGGTCAGGCCAGGTCGAGGAAATCCACCAGGGCGGGCAAGTGGTCCTCGAAGTCGCTCAGGCCGTGGTCGCTGCCTTCGAGCAGGCGCACCGTGCCGGCGGCATAGCGGCCGTTCATCTCGCGCCAGTCCAGCACCTCGTCGCCCTTGGCGATCACGGCGAAATAGCGCTCCGGCCGGCTCAGCTCGCCCGGGGACAGCGCCCGCAGTTCGTCCACGAACTCGGGCCGGAAGAAGAAGTGCTCGCTCGGATCCTGCCAGCAGGTCTGCTCGCCGATGTAGTTCGCCAGGTCGCGCGCCGGGTCCACCGCCGGGTTCAGCAGCGCCGCGCGGCAGCCCAGGCGCTCGGCCATCACGGTGGCGTAGAAGCCGCCCAGCGAGCTGCCGATCACGGCCATGCCGTCGCGGGGCCAGGTCTTGACCAGCGCGCTGACGAGTGCGATCGCCTCGGCCGGCGAAGGCGGCAGCTGCGGCGCGGCGAACACCATGTCCGGCCGGTGATCCCGCGCCCATTCGGCCATGCGCAGCGCCTTGGCCGAGCGGGGCGAGGAGCGGAAACCGTGCAGGTAGAGCAGGTGGGTCGTGCGCATGCGGCCAGTGTAGAGTCCCCTGATG
>NZ_LYVQ01000013.1 GCF_001984095.1 Pelomonas sp. KK5 | reverse complement strand
GTGGCAGGGCTCCCCGGTGGGGAGGCGCTGGGCGCCTGGCTGGAGGCCCATCGGCCCGAGCCGAGCCCAGCCGGCCTGCTGCACGGCGACTTTCATCTGTCGAACCTGATGTTCCGCTTCGACGCGCCGGCGGTCGCCGCCATCATCGACTGGGAGCTCGCCACCGTCGGCGACCCGCTGCTGGACCTCGGCTGGCTGATCGCCACCTGGCCCGATGCCAGCGGGCGCGGCGCCGGCACCATCCATGTCGAGCCCTGGGACGGCTTCCCTTCCACCGCGGAACTGAGCGCGCACTACGGCGAGCGCAGCCCGCGCGACCTGTCGCGGCTGCCCTGGTACGTGGCCCTGGCGGGCTACAAGCTGGGCATCCTGCTCGAGGGCAGCTACGCGCGCACCTGTGCCGAGGGTACTGCCGAGGCGCGGCGGGAGCTCGGCCTGAAACACCACGCATCGGCCCGGCGCCTGATCCAGACGGCGCTGGCACACATCGCCTCCGGAGCCATCGCATGAGTTCAGAACTGAAGGGCAAGCGCATCATCGTCACCGGCGCAGCCCGGGGCATCGGCGCCAGTGCCGCGCGAGCCTTCGTGGCGGCGGGCGCGCGCGTGGCGGCGCTCGACGTCAACGAATGCCCGGCGCTGGAGGCTTCCCGCTATTTCCGCTGCGACGTCGCCTCGCGCGCCGAGGTGGACGCGGCCTTCACCGCCGCCGTCGACTGGCTCGGCGGCCTGGACGTGCTGGTCAACATCGCCGGCGTCGAGCGCGCCGCGCCGGCCGAGGTGATCGCCGCTGCGGACTGGGACCTGATGTTCGACGTCAACGCCCGTGGCACGCTGAACACCAACCAGGCCGCCTTCGAGCACCTGCGCGCCGCCGGCGGCGGGCGCATCCTCAACTTCGCCTCGGCGGCCGGCGTGCTCGGCATGCCCGGCTGCGCGCACTACTCGGCCGCCAAGGCGGCGGTGCTGGGCTGGACGCGCACGGTGGCCAAGGAATGGGCGCGCCACAACATCACCGTCAACGCACTCGCGCCCGGCATGTGGACGCCGATGTACGAGACCCATCGCCAGCGCATGAGCGCGGACGAACTCGCCGCCCACGACCGGATGATGGCGATGCTGATCCCGCTGGGCGGCAAGCTCGGCGACCCGGATCGCGACATGGCGCCGGTGCTGGTGTTCCTGGCCGGGGACGGCGCCCGCTTCATCACCGGGCAGACGCTGGCCGTCGACGGCGGGTTGATGATTCCATGACACGGCTGACCCGTTCGCAGGCCATCCCGCTGGTGCTGCTCACGCTCGTCTGGGGCCTGAACTGGCCGGTGATGAAAAGCGCCGTCAATGCGTATCCGCCGATGAGTTTCCGCGCCTTGTCGATGCTGGCCGGCCTGCCGTGCCTGGCACTGGCGCTGCGCTTCTTCAAGGTGCCGTTCCGCATCGCCCGGCGGGACTGGGCGGCCGTGGCCGTGCTGTCGCTGACGAACATGGTGGTCTGGCATGTCTGCCTGATGCTCGCGCTGCCGGGCCTGCCCTCGGGCCGGGCCGCGATCCTGGGTTACACGATGCCGGTGTTCTCGGCCCTGTGGGGGTTGGGACTCTACGGCGAGCGGGTGCGCGGGCGGCAGGCGCTGGGCATCCTCGCGGCCGGCGCGGGTGTGGTGCTGCTGCTGTGGCACGAGTTCGCGCGGATGAGCGGCGCGCCGGTGTCTGCGGCGGTGCTGCTGTTCGGCACCGCGATCTGGGCGCTGGGCACGCAGCAGCTGCGCCGCACACGGGTGCAGGCGCCGACGCTGGCGATCGCCTTCTGGATGACCGTCGTCACCACCGTCGTGGCCTGCGTCTGGAGCGCGGCCACCGAGTCGGCCCGCTGGGCAAGACCTGACCCCCGGGTGCTCGGCGCCATCGCCTACAACGCCGCGCTGATCTTCGGCTTCTGCCAGCCGGCCTGGTTCAGCCTCGCGCGTTCGCTGCCGCCGGTGGCCTCCAGCGTCAGCATCTGCATGATCCCGGTGATCGGGCTGCTGTCCGGCGCGGCGCTGCTGGGCGAGACCTTGCACTGGCAGGACGGCGCGGCGATTGCGCTGATCATCGGGGCGATTGCGCTGGTCTTGTGGCCGGCCCGGTCTCCCTCAGCCTCGGTCCAGCTTCGAGAGGCCTGAAGTGAAGCTGCCACCCTCCAACAGCGCTCGCCCAGTCTCCGTTCGGCCTGAGGTATCGAAGCCCTGTGCCCGACCTCTCGCATGGGCCCTTCGATACCTCAGGGCGAACGGTGCTTGGGTTTCATCGGCCGAGGGTGGCGCGCAGCGCTATGGAAAACTGAAATGAGCGAACCGCAAGTCCGCGCAACACCGATTCCCGCGGCAGAGAGCCAGGCCATGGCCCTGCTGGCCCTGGTCAGCTGCCAGGTCGGCCTGCATGCCTGCACGCAGGGCGCGCGCCTGGCCGCACCCCTGCAGGCGCTGCAGCAGGGGCAGGGCGCCTTCACCGTGGGCGTGCTGCTGGCCTTCTTCGCGCTGGTGCCGGCGGTGTTCGCGATTCCGGCCGGGCGCATGGCCGACCGATTCGGCTTTCACCGGCCGGTGCGCGTGGCAGCCACGCTGTCGCTGATGGGCGCGCTATGCAGCGCGCTGAGCAGCCATGTGCTGGCGCTCTGCGCCACGGGCGCGCTGTGCGGCGCGGGTTCGGGCTTCGGCATGATCGCCGTGCAGCGTACGGCCAGCCGCATGGCGCGCAGCGCCGCCGAGCGGATCAGCATCTTCTCCCGCGTGGCGCTGGCGCCCTCGGTGGCCAATCTGGTCGGGCCGATGCTGGCCGGCGTACTGATCGACCACTACGGCTTTCGCGCCGCCTTCTCGGCGCTGGCCCTGCTGCCGGCCGCTACCCTGCTGATCGCCGGAGGCGTGCCGCGGGAGTTGATTGCCCGCGCCGCGCCGGTGGCAACGGCGCCGCCGCCAGCCTGGCAGATGCTGCGCTCGCCGGGCTTCCGGCGCCTGCTGTTCATCAACTGGCTGGTGTCGACGAGCTGGGATGTGTTCGGCTTTGCGCTGCCCATCCTGGGCCATGCGCGAGGCTTCAGCGCGGCCTCGATCGGCGGCGTGCTGGCGGCCTATGCGGTGGCTTCGATGGCGGTGCGCCTGCTGATCCCGCTGGTGGCCGAGCGGCTGTCGCGCCGGCTGATGATGGTGGGCGCGCTGGGCCTGGCGGGCGTGGTGCTGCTGGTGTTCCCGTTCCTGGGCGCTGTCTGGGCGATGGGCCTGGGCGCCTCGGTGCTGGGCCTGGCGCTGGGCGCCGTCCAGCCGGCGATCCTGGCCAGCGTGCACGAGGTGGCGCCGCCCGGCCGCCAGGGCGAGGCGCTGGCCCTGCGGGCGATGAGCGTGCATCTCTCGATGGCCACGATGCCGCTGGTGTTCGGGGCGGCGGGCGCGGCGCTCGGGGCCAGCACGCTGCTGGGCCTGATGGCCGGCGCGCTGGCGCTGGGCACCTGGCAGGCGAGCAGGAAGGGAAGCGAGAGCCATGCAGACCACTGAACTGAAGTCGCTGATGCAGAGCCTGGCGCCGCACAAGGTCTTTGGCGGCCGGCGCCAGGAGGCGCACTACGAGGTGGCGGTGCAGGACATACGCTGGGCCACGCCCGGCGAGATCCGGCTCCTCTCAGGCCGGCACTGCCTGATCGAGCTGGCCGAGCCGCCGTCGCCGCTGTCAGTGGGCCGGGCACGTTATGTGATCCAGGCCGAGGACGAGCGCAAGCGCGCCGCCGGCATGCTCAACGTGATGCCGCCGGACTCGTCCCGCGTGGTCAGCTGGAACGCGGGTGAGCACCATGCGGTGGTCTGCGTGATCGAGCCCGAGCACTTCGGCCTGCTGGGCGGGATCGACTGCCGCTGGAAGGAAGTCGACCCCGGGCTGACGATCGACATCCGCAACCCGCGCCTGCAGACCTGCATGCAATGGCTGGCCGAGGAGATCGCCCGGCCGGCCTTTGGCTCGGCGCTGCAGGTCCAGAACATCCTGACCATGCTGGTGCTGGAATTGCACCGCCACTTCGCACAGGGCAGTCAAGCCTGCGAGCCTGCACCCGCCGGTCGGCTCAGCGCCGCCCAGCTGGCGCGGCTGCGCGACCTGGTGGAAAGCTGCGGCGACCCGGAATCGCTGACGCTGGCCGGGCTGGCGCAGGCCTGCGGCCTGCCGGCCCGTTCGCTGTCGTCGATGTTCAAGGAGAGCACGGGCCAGACGCTGCGCAGCTATGTGGCGGCCAGCCATATCGAGCGCGCCAAGCTGCTGCTGTCCGATGGCGGGCTGCTGATCAAGCAGGTGGCCTACCGCAGCGGTTTCCGCAACGCGGCGGCCTTCGGCGATGCCTTCCGCAAGGCGACCGGACTGACGCCGGTGCAGTACCGTCAGCACCTCGGCCTCGCCGGCCTCGTCGGCGACATGCCGGTCCGCACCGATCACTGACAACACCCCGAGACGACAAGGAACCCCCATGAGACTCGAAGGCAGGAAGGCACTGGTGACCGCGGCCGGGCAGGGGATCGGCAAGGCCGCGGCCCTGGCGATGGCGGCCGAGGGCGCGCAGGTCTGGGCGACGGACGTCAATCCGGAACTGCTGGCCGGCTACGCGGGTGTCGCCAACATCAGCACCGCCGTGCTCGACGTGATGGACAAGGCCGCCATCCAGGCCTTGGCAGAGGCGCTGCCGGCGCTGGACGTGATCTTCAACTGCGCCGGCGTCGTGCACGGGGGCACGGCCCTCCAGGCCACCGACCGGGACTGGGACTTCGCCTTCGACCTCAACGTCCGTTCGCAGTTCTGGGTGGCGCAGGCCTTCCTGCCCGGCATGATCGCCAAGGGCGGCGGCAGCATCGTCAACATGAGCAGCGTCTGCGGCGTCAAGGGCCTGCCCAACCGCTTCATCTACGGGGCTTCGAAGGCCGCGGTCATCGGCCTGAGCAAGAGCATCGCTGCGGACTTCGTCAAGCAGGGCGTGCGCTGCAATGCGATCTGCCCGGGCACGGTCGACACGCCTTCGCTGCAGGGCCGCATCGACAGCGCCGCCGATCCGGTCGCCGCGCGCAAGGACTTCATCGCTCGCCAGCCGATGGGCCGGCTCGCCCAGGCCCATGAGATCGCGCCGCTGGTGGTGTTCCTGGCCAGCGACGACTCGATGTTCATCACCGGGCAGGCCTACAACGTGGACGGCGGCATCACGATCTGAGCGCGACCCAGCTGTCCATCAGCAGGCGGCTCTGCGAGCGGGCCGCCTGCTTGATGGCCTCCAACTGCGCCGGCCCGAGGTCCTGCCAGCCGAGCTTGGACAGCAGCGAGCGCTGGCCGATCGAGAACACGATCACCTGCCCGCACAGCATCATCACGCGCATGCGCAGCAGCGGGTCTTCCGACGTGCCGCCGCAATAGCGGGCGACCAGCAGCGCCGACACCTCGCCCATGCGCGGGCGCAGGCCCTGGTCGAGCAGCTCCAGCAGGGCGCCCGGGCCGTGGCCGACCTGTTCGTGCGTGATGAAGAGCCGGCGGTGCGCGGCGTCGTCGGGCAGCAGCAGGAAATCGGCCAGCGCATCGAGCAGGGTGCCGAAGGCTTCGAAGATCTGCTCGCGCGAGGCGGCGTCGTCGTCCAGCACTGCCTGCGCCTGGCTCACCGCCGGCTCGAAATGCGCGGCCGAGCTGTCGGCGATGTACTGGGCGCAGGCGCGGTAGACGCCTTCCTTGCTGTCGAAGTAGTACTGCAGCGCGGGGGCGTTGACGCCGGCCATCTCGGCGATCGCGCGGGTGGTCGTGCCCTCGAAGCCGCGCTCGCCGAACAGGCGAAGCGCGACCTGGATGATGCGGCGACGTGTCTCCTCGCCGCGGGCATAGCCGGAGTCGGCGCGGTGGCGTGGCGCGCCCTCGCGGTGGGGGCTCCTCTTCGCAAGCTCAGCGGGCATATTGGTGTCGGGGCGTCAGGCCTTGGACAGCAGGCTGATCATTCTCGTTCACGCCAGCTGCAGGCTCCCCACTCGCGGCATCCGCCCCAGCGTCAACAACAGCACCGGTCCGATCACGCAGCAGGCGGTGCTGTACGCGAGCAAGGGCCCGTAGCCGCCGCTGGCCTTGTACATGGCCGCATACATCAGCGGCGCGAGCATGCTGCCGGCGGTGATCAGGCCCAGGTGGATGCCGAACAGGCGGCCATAGTGCTCCAGCCCGAAATAGCGCGAGACCAGGTAGGCGGACATGTCGAACTCCGCACCGGTGCCGACGCCGACCAGGCACACCGCCAGCACCAGCAACCAGGAGGGCGAACCGGCGCCCGCGCTCCACAGCATCAGGCAGCCGATGGCAGGCATGGCCAGCGCCACGGCCGCGACGCCCGGCGCCCAGACCCGGTCGATCAGCCAGCCGGCGATGACCCGGCCGGCGATCAGCGCGATGCCGAAGCTGCCGAAGACGCTGCCGGCCTCGGTGGCGCTGAGCCCGATGTCGCGCAGCAGCGGCACCGTGTTGGTCACCATGCCGACGATGGCCGAGACGACCAGCGTCAGCGCGACATTGAGTGTCCAGAAGCGGCGCGAGCGGACGGCGGTGCGGAAGTCCGAAGGCCCGGCCACCGCGGGCTGCCCGGCAGCGGCCGCCTTCAGCGGCGTCGCGCCAGGATCCGGGCTGGCATCGGGGCTGGCCCTGAACCACAGCAGCGCCAGCGGCCAGGTCAGCACCAGCGGCAGGCCGCCCAGCACAAGGAAGGCCGCGCGCCAGTCCCAGCGCTCGATGGCCCAGCCCAGCAGCGGCGGCAGGATCGCGGCCGACAGGCCCGAGCCGCAGAGCACCAACGCCAGCGCCAGGCCGCGGCGGCGATCGAACCACTGGCTGATCAGCTGCGTCCAGGTCACGAAGGTGATGCCCGTGCCGGCGATCGGGGCCAGGAAATAGAACAGGTAGAGCCAGCCGATCGCGTTCGGGATCAGTGTGATCGCGAACAGCGCCAGGGCCAGCGCCACCAGCGAGAACAAGGCCATGCGCCGCAGGCCCCAGCGCAGGTTGGCCCAGCCGGCCAACTGGCTGGCGACGACCACGCCGCCGGACATGAAGCTGATCGCGATCTGCAGGTCGGGCCGGCTCCAGCCGAAGGCCTTCTGCAGCGGCAGCACCAGCGTGCCCAGGCTGTAGAGCATCGTCACGCTGGCGGTGGTGGCCGCGCCGGCCAGGGCCAGCAGCAGGATGCGCCAGCCGCGCGCGAATTCATTGTTGTTCATCGGCTGGCCGCCAGGTCGACGAGATCGGCCATCGCCGGGTTGTGGGCCAGCATGCCGCCGTCGGCGATATAGGTCTGGCCGTTGATGTAGCGCGCCTCGTCGGAGGCGAGGAAGCAGACCAGGGCGGCCAGGTCGTCCGGCTCGCCGATCTCCGGCGTCAGCAGATGACGCTGCATGACCTGGATGACGTCCGGCACCGCGGCGCGCGCGCCGGGCGACATGACCAGCCCCGGCGCCACCGCGTTGCAGCGGACGCCCTGCTTGCCGTGGTGGGTGGCGATCTGGCGGGTCAAGCCGATGATGGCCGCCTTGGACACCGTGTAGGCCATGCGCGTGATGTCGCCGGAGAAGGCGCCGGTGGAGGCGGTGTTGACGATGGCGCCCGCACCCTGCTTGATCATCGTCGGCAGCGCGTACTTGCAGCCAGCCAGATAGCCGCGCACATTGGCGGCGAAGATCAGATCCCAGGTATCGAAGCCGATGTCGATGGCGTTCGTGTCCTTCGCGTGCAGCGCCCGCGAAGTGAGGGCGGCGTTGTTGTGCAGCACGTCCAGGCGGCCGAAGCGCTCGATGGTGCCCAGCACCAGGCTTTCGATCGTGCTTACGTCGGCAGCGTCGAAGCGCATGGCGCTGGCGGCGCTGCCAAGTTCGGCGGCCACCGACGCCGCCCGATCGCCATTGATGTCGGCGATGACCACCGTTGCGCCCTCGGCGACCAGCCGCCGGCAGGTCGCCTCGCCGATGCCGGAGGCGCCGCCGGTGACGATCGCCACCTTGCCGTCGAAGCGGCCCGGATGCGGGCTCATCATCATCATTCCTCGGTGCCGAGCACGTTGCGGGCCGTGCCGTTGCGGCGGTCGCCTTCGCCCCAGGCGAACCAGCGGTCGGGCACGCGGGTGTCGCCGACGCGCTGCCAGCGGCCTTCCTGCTGCGCCGTGGGCACATGGCCGCCGAGGAAGTCGACCATGCGGCCCTTGGCGTCGGGGATGAATTCCCACTGGTCCTTGCCCTCGACGGTCAGCAGCACCTTGTCGATGAAAGGGTCGCCGTCCTTGCGGATGACGGTGGCCTCGACGTCGGTGGTGGTCCGTACCTCGCCCTTCTCGTTGCAGAGGAAGGCGAAGCCGAGGTTCTCGTGGCCGACCAGGAAGGTGCCGGCGTCGATCGTGCCGTCGGTGTAGACGGTGGCGAAGGCGCACCAGATCACATGCTTCTTGTTGTTGACGATCAGGCACTTCTTGGCGTGCACCTGGCCGCCCTCGGCCATGTAGGACTGCTCGACCGCCACGATGCCCTTGACCGCGCGGCCCTCGACCGTGCCGGCCACGTCATAGAGCTGCGAGATGTAGAAGGTGCCCCAGTCCACGCCGGGCAGCAGCCATTGCATGCCGGGGCCGATGTTGCGGCCCTGCAGGTCCATCAGGCCTTCCTCGAGCCAGTGGATGTGCTCGCCGGAGGCGTCCAGCTTCCAGGGCGTGCCGGCTTCGTCAGGCAGGCTGGTCCAGCGGGCGGTGTCGCCTTCGACCAGCGCGCGGGTAGGCATCAGCGTCTGCGCGGTGGCCAGCATCTTCGGCTTGTCCATGCGCAGCGTCTGTCCGTCCACGCGGGTGCTCTGGTAGATGAAGCGGGTGTTGTTGGGCGTGCCGGTGGGCGAGTTGACGGCGCGCACCATCGTGTACATGTGGCCCTCGTCGTCGCGCACGGTGCCGAAGGGCATGGTCTTGCTCAGATGCAGGCCGAAGAAGCCACGCAGGTCGTGCATGGCCGCGCCGCTGCTGCGGTGCGGAGCGACGAGCATCTGGAAAGCGAAGTCGCCACGTTCGGGCAGGCGGGGGAAGGTCTTCATGATGGGGTCAGTGCTTTCAGGGAGTTGAGCAGCGCGTCGGAGCTCATGCCATGCTTCTGGGCGACGCATGCGAGGTCGAGGTATTCGCGCCAGGACTGGATCTGGCCGCGGTCGTTCAGTTCGAAGACGGCCACCAGCGGGATGTCGACCCAGTGGCCATTGCGCAGCGAGGAGTCCACGCGTTCGGTGAACACGGTGTTGCCGCTGGCCGCCACGGCCTTCATTTGATGCTTCTGGTCGGCCACCCGTTCCTTCATGCCCAGCAGCGCGGCCTTGATGGCAGCGCGGCCGCGGATCGGCTCGACGGTCGGCGTCACGATCTGGTAGCTGGCGTCCTCGGCCAGCGGGGCGAGCGCGGCGTCGAAGTCCTGGGGCCAGGTCTTGCTGAAGGCGCTGATGAACTGGCGGACCGTGGTTTCGTGGTTCATGGGAGGACCAGTGGCTGTCGATTCAGCATGATGGCGAGATCGCCGCGGGGCCGGGGCGGGCTTGCTATCGCTGAGTTGCGGGCTGCCATCGCTGAGTTGCGCGCCGGCGGGCAGGGCGGTCGGCGCGCGCGAGGTAGGCGTCGATCACGGCGCTGTCACCCAGCAGCGGGCGGGCGTGCTCGAACAGGCTCATGTAGAGGATGTCCACGGCCGTGAAGCGGTCGCCGAGGATGTAGGGCCCGGCGGCAAGCGTGGCCTCGATGTGCTTCATCATCTCGCCGTCCAGGTAACTCATCGGCGCGTCCTGCGCGAGCAGCTTGTTGCCCTTCATGTAGACCAGCGGCTCGGTCAGGCCCACCTGGTAGAACAGCCAGGTCAGGTAGCGGCCGCGCAGCGGATCGCCCGGCGGCACGCCGACAGGCGCTTGCGGAAACAGGTCGGTCAGGTAGAGCGCGATGGCGCCGGTCTCGGTCACGACATGGCCGTCGTGCGAGAGGGCCGGCGTGTAGCCGTGCGGGTGCGGATTGCGCGGGTCGGCGTTGCTGCCGTCGGCCTTGGGATAGCTGACGACTTCGACGGCGTATTCAGCCTCGAGTTCCTCGAGCAGCCAGAGGATGCGCGAGGAGAAGGAACCGGGCGAGTGGTAGAGCGTCAGCATCTTCGCCGCCCCGTCCTTCAGTTCGTGGCAAAGCCGCGGAACTGCTCCAGCTCGACCACCTGCGCCGGCGGCTTCAGGAAGTAGACGACCGACAGGCGGCCCGGCTCGAAGCGGTAGGTCTCGATGCTCTCGATCACCGCATCGGTTCCCTTGATGCAGTTGCGGTGGTGCACGGCGACCTCGTTGCCGTTGATGATGGTCTCCACCACTTCGAGCCGGAAGCTCGCGTTGTGCTTGTCCCACATCTCCTCGATGATGAACCAGCCGGTGTTCGGGTCGCTGCGGCCGGCGTAGCCGATGTCCAGCCGCTCGGGCGCCATCTCGCGGTAGTGGGCCATGAAGCCGTCGCGGTCCCCGCTGTTCCAGCAGGCCACCTGGCCCTTCATGAAGCGCTCGATGGCTGTTCTGTCTACCGTTGTCGTGCTTGTTGTCATGCTTGTCCTTTTACGCGGGCCAGAGGTCGGCGAGGCCGGGGTTGGTCGAGGTGATGAACTTGCGCAGCAGCGCCTTGAGCAGCAGGCCGTCGTCGCCATCCATGCGGGCGAGCAGGTCTGACTCGCGCGACTTGGCGGCGGCCAGCAGGCGGACCGAGCGCGTGCGGCCCGAGTCGCTCAGGCGGTACAGCGGCGGCCCGCCGGCCGAGCCGGCGATGGCGACCCAGCCCTGGGCGAGCAGCGTGTAGAGGAGGGGCTCGCAGGAAGCGGCGAGCACGTAGGAGAGCGCGGCATCGAGGCTGGCGGCGGTGATGCCGTCCTGCACCGTCAGCGCCGCGATGACGATCCATTGCGCTTCGCTCAGGCCCTGCGCGCGCACCAGCTCGCGCAGGCCGGCGTGGCTCTGGTAATGCGCGCGGCCGAGCAGGTAGCCGAGCATGTCGTCGTTGAGCCCGCCCGCGACCCTGGCGCTGCGCGCCTGCGGCAGCGAGCGGTCGTGTTCGGTGGCCCTGGCGTAGCGGCCGGCATGGAAGACCAGCGGCGAGCGGGCGCTGCGCTCGAAGGCGATGACCTCGCCCACGATGATGACGTGGTCGCCGCCCTCGTAGCGGAAGCTCGTGCGGCATTCGAAGCGGGCGGAGCAGCCTTGCAGCAGCGGCACGCCGGAGCTCGCCGCGGGCACGACGTCCAGGCCAGCGAACTTGTCTTCGCCCGCGCGTGCGAACACGTCCGACAGCGCATGCTGTTCGGCCGCCAGCACATGCACCGCCCAGTGCTCGGTGTCCATGAACACCGGCAGGCTGCGCGAGCTCTTGGCCAGGCTCCAGAGCACCATCGGCGGATCGAGCGAGACCGAGTTGAAGCTGTTCGCTGTGAGGCCTACCGGCCTGCCGTCGCTCGTGCGCGCGGTGATGACCGTCACGCCTGTGGCGAAGGAGCCCAATGCAGCGCGAAAGGCCTTCGGATCGTGGCTGCGCGCCGGCAGCACCGCGTCCACCCGCTCAGCCCTGCTTGATGAAGTAGCGAACAGCCAGGCGGCCCGGTGTCCTGAAGTCGTACAGCTCGATGGTCTCGATGGCGATCGCCGTGCCGCGGACCTTGTTGCGGTTGTGGCAGGCCGCCTCCAGGCCGTTGACGACCAGCAGCACCTCTTCGATCTCGATCTTGGCGCTCTGCTGGGACCACATGCCTTCGAGCACCGGCCAGCCGTCGCCGGCCGGTCCGCGGCCGACATACTCGATCTGCAGGCCGTCAGGCGCAGCCTGTCGATAGGCGCCGATGAAGCCGTCCTTGTCGCCCGCGTTCCAGGCCTGCACCTGGGCATGGAGGAAGGCCTGGATGGTGGATGCGTCCATGGCGTTCAGTCCCAGATGACGTGGATGTTCTTGGCGCCGCGCAGCATGGCGCCCTCGATGACCGGCGGGGCCTGGGTCGGATCGACGCGCAGATTCGGCAGGAGATCCAGCACGGCATTGACCGCGCAGACGATCTCGACCTTGGCGACGAACTGGCCGATGCACATGTGCGCGCCGAAGCCGAAGCCGAAGGAGGGCTTCTGGCGGCGATCGACGTCGAACACGTCGGGGTTCTCGAACACCGTCTCGTCCCGATTGGCCGAGGCCACCATGCACTGGACGAAGCTGCCCTTCTCGATCTTCACGCCGCCGATCTCCATGTCGTTGGCGGCCTCGCGGACCTTGAAGGTGGACACCGGCTCGAAGCGCACCGTCTCGTCGATGATCTTGTTGAGCAGCGAGCGATCGGCCATCAGGCGGGCCATCAGCTCGGGCTTGGTCAGCAGCATCGTCATCACGGCGCTGAAGGTGCGGGTGGTCGTCTCGGTGGCGGCAGGCAGCAGCGAGCGGACGAAGGTCGTGACCTCGTGGTCGTCGAGCTTGCGGCCCTCGTACTCGGCGCGGATCAGGCGGCTGATCAGGTCGTCGCCGGTGGCGCCTTCGGCGCGGCGCTGCTGCACCACACCCTTGATCGAGTCGTACAGGCCCTTCAGCGCGATGCCGGCCTGGCGGCGGGCTTCGTCGATCTTGGTCGGGTCGATGATGTTGGCGCCCAGGATGGCCAGGCCCCAGGTGGCGTATTGGCGGTAGGTCTCCTTGTCCTCGGGGAAGCCCATCACGGCGTAGATCGCGCGGATCGGGAAGTTCAGGCCGAAGCCCGCCAGGTCGGCCTTCTTGTCAGCCACCAGCGGCGCGATGAACTCCTCGCGCATGATCCGGTCCAGCGCCGGCTTCCACTTGTTGACCGTCTCCGGCATGAAGGCCGGCTGCAGCATCGCGCGCACGTTGCGGTGCTGCTGGCCGTCCATGGCCAGGATGATCAGCCCATCGAACACGGCTCCTAGGCCTTCGGCGATGAAGCCGTTGGTGTAGTTGGTCGGATCCTTCAGCACGTTCAGCACGTCCTGGTACTTGAAGACGGCCACGGTCTTGCGGGTCTGCATCTTCATGCCGGCATTGGTCGGCACGCCGAACTTGCCGATGAAGTCGCCCTCCCAGACCGGAGAGTTCTGGCGCATCTCGCGGCACAGCGCGTAGATGTCGGCGCCGGTGCCCTGGTAGGCTTCTGAGACCGACGAGTACACACTCTCCAGCTTCTGTTCGTTCGATTGCTGAGTCGCGGTTTCGGTGTGGCTTGTCATGGTCATGTCTCCGTCTTGGAAAGGTCGGGGTAGCGCCCCAGGGTGAGCAGCAGTGCGGGGCCGAGGACGCACGCGCCGCCGCAGAGCATGAAGAGAGGGTGGTAGCCGCTGGCCTTCAGCAGCGCGCCGAAGGCGAAGGGCGACACGGCCGAGCCGATGGTGACCAGGCCCAGGTGCATGCCGAACAGCCGCCCGTAGTCGCGCAGCCCGAAGTAGCGGGAGATCAGGTAGGCCGCGATGTCGAATTCGGCGCCAGCGCCCACGCCGCACAGCGCGACGGCGGCGATCAGCAGGGCCAGCGGGGTCTGCGCATCGGCGCTGAGCAGCAGCGCGCAGCCGATGGCCGGCATCGCGAGCACGACTGCCGCGACGCCCGGCGCCCAGAAGCGGTCGATCAGCGCGCCGACGAAGACGCGCCCGGCGATCAGCGCCACGCCGAAGCTGCTGAAGATGCCGGCCGCGGTGGCGGCGCTGAAGCCCAGGCCGCGCAGCATGGGCACGGTGTTGGCCGTCAGGCCGTAGAGTGCGGAAACGACCAGTGCCAGCGCGATATTGCAGGTCCAGAAGCTGCGGCTTCGCACGGCCTGCCGCCACGGGATGCCGTCGACCTTGGCCGTTAGCACCTTGGATGCCGACACGCCCTGCGCGGGCAGGCTGCGCCAGGCCGTGCTCAGCCAGAACAGCAGCACCAGGCCGCCGAGGCTCAGGTAGCCGGCCTGCCAGCCCCAGCGCGCGACGGCGGCGCTTAGCAGCGGGGGCAGCGCGGCCGCGGCCAGGCCGGTGCCGCACAGCACCAGCGACAGGGCGAGGCCGCGGTGGCGTTCGAAGCGCAGGTTGACGATGTGGGTCCAGGTGACCGGCGTGGTGCCGATGCCGATGAAGGGCAGCAGGAAGTAGCCGAGGTAGAGCCAGCCGATGGCGCTGGACGCCAGCGTCAGCGCGGCGAAGGCCAGCACCAGCGCCAGCATCGACACACCGGTCACCGCGCGCATGCCGTAGCGCGCATTGAGCCAGCCGACGAAGTTGACCGAGACCGCTCCGCCGGCGGCGAGGAAGCTCACTAGCAGTTGCAGGTCCGCCTTGCTCCAGCCCAGCGCGTCGCTCAGCGGCACGATCAGCGTGCCGAGGCTGTAGATCAGCAACGCGCTGACGCTGGTGGCCACGCCGGCCAGGGCCAGCAGCAGCGTCGGCCAGCCGGCGCGGAACTCGCTAACTCCGAGATTCGGCGCAACCGCTGCGCTGATGGTGTGTGTAGTCATTTGCCGAGGAAGCGCTTGACGCGCCCCGCTGCGATGCGGCCGGGCAGGCCGTTGATGCCGCCGCCCGGGTGGATGCCGGCGCCGCCGAAGAACAGGCCCGACACCGGCAGCGTCTCGCCGCCCAGGCCGAAGGCCGGCCGCATGCCGCCGGAGCGGGTCGTGCCGGTGTCGATGTGGACGACGCAGCCGTTGTGCACGTTCAGCCGCTTGGCCAGGTCCGGCGAGGCCTCGACCCGGCGACCGATCTCCAGGTCCTTCAGCCCGTCCATGTACTCGCTGGCCTGGTCGATCACCTGCTGGCCCACGCGGCTGCGGATCGCGTCCCAGCCTTCGCCGGGCTTGACCGGCATTGCCACCGGATAGAGGTAGGCGATGTCCTGGCCCGCCGGCGCCTGCGACGGGTCCACCGCGCTGGGCAGCGTGTTCCACATATAGGGAAGGGAGGGCACCTCGCCGCGCGCCGCGGCGCGGAAGTTCTCGAGCACCGCTTCGGTCGTGCCGATCAGCAGCACGCACTTTCGCAGGTCCAGCCCGTCGCTGCGCATCGCCTGGTGGCGCTTGACGCTGACCTGGCCGCGCAGCGCCACGTCCACCTTCAGCGGGGCGCCGCCATGGGCGTTGGCCGGCGCGAGCGCCACGCGCACCATCGCGCGCCGGTCCAGCGCGCCTGGGGTGACGATGTCGAAGGCGTTCTTCGGATGGATGCTGGCCACCACGGCCTTGGCGTTCAGCACGCGGCCGTCCTTCAGCCGCACGCCGGTGGCCTTGCCGCCCTGGGCGATGATCTCGGCCGCGGGCGCGTTGAGCAGGATCGTCCCGCCTAGTTCTTCCAGCCGTGCGGCCAGGGCATTGCTCAACTGCTGCATGCCGCCCACCACGCGGCCCACGCCGGTGCGCAGCAGGAAGCCCAGCAGCGCGAAGTAGACGCCGGTGCCCTCGTTGGTGATCGGACCGGCGGCGCCGAGCAGGCAGCACAGCGCCGACTGGGTGATCGGGTGCTCGAAGCGCTCCATGATCACCTGGTAGGCCGGGCTGCCGAGCATGCCCATGATCTCGGGTTTCAGGTGCTTGTTGCGCAGCAGCGCCTTCAGCGCCTGGAACTTCGCGCCCCAGTTCTTCAGCGCCGGGTCCACGCGCATCATCGGGATCGCCATGTCGATGAAGGCATTGACGATCTTCATGAATGCGATGAACTCGGCGGCGTCCGGCTCCGAGAAGCGGCGGATCTCGGCTGCGGTCTTGTCCACGTCGCGCCAGAAAGCCAGCGACTGGCCGTCCGGATGCAGGTACACATAGCCCGGCGTCATCTCCACGTGCTTGAAGCCGTGGCGCGCCAGGTCCAGTTCCTCCGGCATCATCGGATGGACCCGCAGCGACATCAGGTCCAGCGCGCAGGGGTGCACCAGGTGCTGCGGCGCCTCGGGGATCAGGTAGCCCGACGAACACATGCCGCCGACCTTCTCCAGCGCCTCGGTCACCACCACCCTCTTGCCCGCCATCGCCAGGTAGCAGGCGCAGGCCAGGCCGTTGTGTCCGCCGCCGACGACGACCACGTCGTATGTTGCTGTTGTCTCGCTCATGGAATCCTTGTGCTTCTTCTCGAATGGGGGTCTTATCTCAGATACTCAGATGCCGCCGACCGGTCTCCACCAGTGCAGTCGGTCGGAGACCTGTTGCAGGTGCTGCCAGGCGGAGGAGACGGCAGCGCTGGCTTGCGGGCGGGACAGCCCCAAGCCCAGCATCACCAGCGTCGCGGTCTCGCGGATGTAGGCGGCATCCAGCGCGCCGGTCTGCAGGATGCGCCGCGCGCCTTCGAGGCTCACGCCGACGACCAGGTCCACCGCGGCCTCCAGCGACTCGAATTGCACCTGGCCGCGCTGCCGGGCCTCCTCGAGCCCGCGCTTGACGATCACGCTGCGCGGGTCCTCGCCGTCGAGAAACTCGATGAAGTCGACGCGCGAGATGAAGGCCGCGTGCCGTGGCTCCATGGCCGCGCGGGCCAGCGCCATCAGCGGGCCGGCCGCCATGCGCACGGCGTAGTCCTCGACGCCGGCGAACAGCGCCTCGTAGCTCGACAGCATCTCGCCCGCCATGCTGCGACCGATCTCGGCGCGCACTTCGTCCAGCGAATCGAAGTACTTGTAGAAGGTGCCGCGCGAGACTTCGGCCACGCGGATCACGTCGTCGATCACCGGGTGGAAACCGGCAGGCGCCTGCAGATAGGCCTCCATCGTCGCGGCGATCAGCCGGGCGTGCATGCGCTCGCGCTTCTCCGCGGCCGAGCGGACGCGGAAGTCGTCGGTCGCGGTGCTAGCTTCCACTTCAGGCAGCCTCGCGGATATCGGGCAGCAGCGACAGGTTCGACGCCTGGCCCAGCAGCGCGCGCCCATAGAGTTCGGTGGACAGCATCGTGTTCAACGCCGTGTGCCGCGAGCCGACGCTCAGGTCGCGCCACAGCCGCTGCAAGGGGCTGCTGAGCGCGAAGGCGCCGGGCCCGGCGATCTCCATCAGGCGCTCGCCGGCGCGGCGCAACTGACGCATCGCATAGCCGCAGTCCGCCTGGATGCGCGCCTTCTCGTAGCCGCTCAGCGGCTGGCTCTGCGCCGCCTCGTCGATCATCGAGACGGCGCGGCGCACATGCAGCCAGGCCGAGTCGATCTCCAGCGCCGCCTCGCCGAGCTGGCCGACGAAGGTCTGCGAGTCCGCCTGCTTGCCGTACTGCCAGCCAATCGTCGGCCGCACGGGCATGTTCGCCTTGACGATGTCCAGCATCGCGCCGGCCGCGCCGAGCATCGGCGACAGCACGCCCAGCGGGAACAGCGGCTCGACCGGCCAGCGGTCCCGTGGCTCCATCTCTGCCAGCGGACGGCTGCCGCGCAGCGCGGAGAAACGCAGCACCAGCGTCGCCGGCACGAAGGCGTTCTTCGCCACGATGGTGTTGCTGCCCGAGGCCGAGAGGCCCGAGACATGCCAGGTGTCCTGGATGGACACATCCGGCCCGGCCAAGGGCAGGAAGGCGAAGCCCGCGTCGATCTGCTGTCCCTGCTCGTCGAGGATGCGGATGCCGTTCAGCGCCCAGTCCGCATGCAGGCAACCGGAGCCGTAGCCCCAGGCCCCATCGACGATGTAGCCGCCCTCGGTGGCGCGCGCCGTACCGATCTGGCCGGCCACGCTGCACACCAGTTCATCGCCGCGCTTGAAGACCAGTTCGCGGATAGCCGGTGGCATCGCCGAGGCCGAGCCGGTCACGCCCGACAGCAGGCCGAAGGCCCAGGCCGTGCCGGGGCAGCCGCGCGCCAGTTCAGCGACCGTCTCCACATGGGTGGTCAGCTTGTGCCCGACACCGCCGGCGCGGCGGGCGAACATCATCTTGAACAGCCCGGCATCGCGCAGCGCCTGGATCACCACGGCGCTGGCGCAGCGCTCGCGCTCGGCATTCTCGGCATGCCGGGCCAGCAGTGGCGTCAGCGCGCGGGCGAGGGCGACGGGGTCGGAAAGGCTTTCGCGAGATCCAAGTGACGACATAGACATGTGTGTTCCTGAACAGATATGCTGATAGTGTCAAATACAGAGACAGAGTGACATAAGTGTTTACTCTGATTAGGCGACTGCTCAACCACGACCTACAGCGATGCAAGCTCAAGCCAGGCGCAGCACGGCGCCGCCGATCCCGCCAGCGGCCTATGTCACGCGGACCGTGGCGCAGACCTACCTGCTTGTGGCGGAACAGCACGGCATGGGCGAGGCTGAGTTCCTCGCCCGCAGCGGCAGCTGCCGGGCAGACCTTGAAGGATGGAACGGCCGAGTCACAGGCGCTGCGCAGCGCCGGACGCTGCGCCTGTTCGATGCCCTGGGCATCGTGCCGCTGCCGCAGGCCGATGGGGGTTTCGACGACCTGCATACGTTCTACCCGGCGCTGATGACGCTGCTGGCCAGCAGCCGGACCTTGCGCGAGGCGCTGCGCAACTACGTGCACTACCTGCCGCAGGTCATGGGCAACTTCGACCGGCTTTCGATGAAGGAGGACCATGAGCGAGTGCTGCTGACTCTCGAGCAGACCGATTCCGCGGGCCTGTCGAGCGCGCCCGCGTTCGGCGTCCTGATGCTGGCCCAGAACATCGTCAGGCACTACGACGCGAGCGCATCGACCCTCATTCGGATGGAGGTGCGGGGGCGCCTGCCCGGCGCAGGCGCTGCGCTGAAGTCAGCGGCCGATTGCCATGTCCTCGACGATGCCTCGGGAAATGCCTGTCTGATCTCCGGCGCGGTGCTGGACCAACCCTTCGAGTTCTACAACCCGCACGTCCAGCGCTATGCGCGACAGCAGCTCGACCGGCAGTTCGAGGAGTTCCAGGCCGCGCTGAGCCTGTCCGCGCAGGTGCGCCTGCAGGTCCGCGATCGCCTGCAGGCACCGGCGCAAGCTTCGCACGAAGAGAACCTGCTGGCGTTGCTGTGCGAGCGGCTCGGCATGTCGCGCTGGACGCTGCGCCGCCGCCTGGCCTTCGAGGGTGTGTCCTTCTCGGTCTTGCTGGCTGCGCAGCGCCGCGACGAGCTGTGCCGATTGCTGGCCCAGACCGAGCTGTCGATCGCCGAAATCGGCGACCAACTGGGCTTCTCGACGCCGGCCTCGGTGGCCAGGTTCGCGCGGCAGCAGCTGGGCGTGGCGGCGTCGGAATATCGGCTGCGCGTGCGCACGACAGGGACGTGATCAGGGCGCCTGGCAGCTCCAGTTGCTCGCGTCATTCACGTTCAAGCCCGCGCTGTTTGCGACGCCACCCTTGAACACCGCGCGCTGCGGATGCGGGCACAACAGGAAGGTCCGTGCCGGCAGGCTAGTACCCGCTGCGCGGTTTGCCACCAACTGCGTCGGCGCCGTTCCCGCTTCCACCCACTGGGCGAGTGCCGGCAGCGCCTGCGCCGCAACGTCCTGCGGACCGGCCCCGCCACCGCAGTGCTGCAGCCCGGGCACGGTGTAGAGCTGGGCCACCTGCGCCAGCTTGGCCTGCCCACCCTGGGCGCTTGCCAGGTCGCTGAAGAAGCGGAAGGTGTCGTTGAGGGAGATGCCGTTGTCCGCCGTGCCGTGCCAGAACAGCATCTTGCCGCCGCGCTGGAAGAATGCGTTGAGGTTGCCGGCCTTGGCGGTGCCCGAGCCGGTGAAGACGCTCTCGAACATTGCGTTCCATCCGTTCACATCGGCGCTGTTGTCGAAGCTGAACGCACTGGCGAAGTCGTAGCCTGCGCCGAACAGGCCGCGCGAGGTGGTGTCGAAGACAAGATAGCCGGCCGGTGGAAGGCGACCATCGGTCGGATTCATCGACCACGGGGGCGGCGTCGCGCCCAGCATGAAGGCCGACCAGCCGTTCGGATTGCCCAGCGTGTATCCCGGGTAGGTCAGTCCGAAGTCGTTCATGCCGTTCACCAGGATGTCCAGCAGTGCCTGCTGGGCCGGCGTGAATGCGGCCCTCAACGTCGCATCGAGCGACACCACGCTGGGGTCCGAGATCAGCCCGTCGACGGCACCGTCCGCAGCATCGAATTTCTGCAGCAGGGCGGCATCCAGGGCTTGCAGCTGCGCAGGCGAAATCCAGGCATCCGGATGGTCGATCAGGTACTTGGCCACCTTGCCGAAGAACATCTGGTTGGTGACGCTGATGCCGGGCGCTCCGGCCACCACGCCGTCGAAGTCCTCCGGGTACCAGGAGGCCGCCACGACGCCCATGCGTCCACCACCGGAGCATCCGTCGATGTATCGGTACAGGCGGCGGTTGGCGTTGGCGCCGGAACTCATGCCGTAGAAGGCCTTCACCAGGGCCTGGGTCGCGGCGGTCCCGACGTGCACGCCGCGCTGGGCATAGTCGTAGGCCTTGGTGCGGTCCGTCGCGAACGCCCAGTCCACGCCGGGCGTCGTGCTGCCGGCGTCGGAGCCGGCGACCGCATAACCCGCCGAAAGCAGGCTTGCCGAAGGCTCGGGCAGGTATCCGGCGGAGCCGCCTTCGCCTGCGAAATAGTAGCGCGCCTGGAAACTTGGCGGCAAGGCGACGGTGAAGCGCACCTGGTTGCTGGTCGCGGCCGGGCCCTGGGTCGTGACGTAGCCGTCGACGCGACAGTAGGCGGTTCCCGTCGATGGGGTTACGGCGGATGCGGCCGTCAACACGGCGCTGGGGACCGCAGCCTGCAGGGCGCCGATGCTGCATTGCGCTGCGGCTGCCAGAGGCCCGGTGGAGACAGGCGGCGTGAGAGGCACATCGACCTTGTCATCATTGCCGCCGCATGCGGACAAGGCGGTCAGCGCCAATATCGTGGCGCCGCGCCACAAGCCCTTGTCGTTCAAGCTCGTTTCGATCCTCAAGGCAGTCTCCAGTCCTGGTTGTTGGAATGCGATGTCGCCGGTTCGTCCGTGGCGAGGCATCGATCAGGAATTCTGGAGAGGCACCGTCGCGAGCGGTATCCGTCAGGGAGCATCACTTGTCCTGAGGGAGCAGCGGCGCGGAGAAGTTTGGGTTAATCGGCGCAAGGGTTCGCTAGGCCCCGGCCAAGGCGCGTCCGACGATGTAGCCGAAGGTGAGGCCCAGTGTGTTGTTCGCTCCGCTGCCCGGCGCGCGCCCGCGCCAGAGCGAGTTCATGTCCAGGCCGATCGCATGCAGGCCGCGTATCGGCTGGTCTGCTGCGTCGAGGACGCGGGCCTGCGTGTCGACCCGCAAGCCGACAGTCGTCGTCGAATCGCCGGGGAAGATCTGCACCGCATAGAACGGCCCGTGTCTGATGGGGCCGAGGCAGGGGTTGGGACCATGGCCGGGATCGCCCATGAAGTGGTCGGCCTTGTCCTTCCCGCGGGCGAAGTCTTCGTCGATGCCGCTCTCGGCCTGTGCGTTGAAACGGCTCACCGTGGCGGCCAGGGCCTGGGGCGGCGTGCCGATCCTCAGCGCCAGGGCTTCGATGGAATCGGCCTTGATGATGTAGCCCGCCGCCACCAGGCGGCGAAGACCCCAGCCGCCCGGCCGCACCAGGCCCAAGCCGTAGCGGTGAATGAATGCGTCGTCGCAGATCAGGTGGGCCGGCACCGAGCCGCTGCGATGCATCGGCTCGACCAGGTTGGTGGTGGACTCATTGCCGAAGCGCCTGCCGTCCTGGTTGACTGCGATGCAGCCCGGCTTGCCGCGGTCGAGGAACAGGTGCGGGAACTTGCGCAGGCGGCCATCCGGCTCTCGCAGTACCGAGACGACGACCCAGCCGGCGTTGCTGTGGTTGTCGCCGTCGAAGCGGCCGCCGCAGGCTTGTGCCTTGCTGAGTCCGTCACCGGTGTTGCCCTCCGGGACCAGCGACACATGGTGCTCGGCGAAGGGAATGTAGCGGCGACGCATGTCGGCGTTGGCCGAGAAGCCGCCGCTGGCCAGCACCACGCCGCGGCGTGCGTTCACCTGCACCGGCCGGCCCTCGCGCAGTACGGTGATGCCGGTCACCGAGCGGCCCTCCGTCAGCAGGCCGGTCATCGGCGCGTGGTTCCACAGGCTCACGCCGGCATCGATGGCCGAACGCAGCAGCCGCGCCGCCAGCGCATTGCCCATCGTCAGTCGCATGCCGCGTGGGTGGCGCAGACGGTCGCGCGCATAGGCCAGGCCGAGACGCGCCATGTGCCTGAACGAGGCCAGCGAGCGCGTCATGTTGGCGGCGTGGCCCATGTCGGGCAGGCCGATCATCAAGCCGCCCGGGGCGTTGAATTCGTTCAGCGGTGGCCGCAGCGAGGCGAAGTGCGGACCGAGGTCGCGGCCGTCATAGTCCACCGGGCATAGCAGCCGGCCTTCGCGCATGAAGCCGGCGGCGGCGGGATGCCAGTCGGCAAAGCCGCGTTGCAGGTGGAAGCGTACGGCGGTGTGCTCGTGCAGGTAGTCGACCATGCGCGGCGCGGCTTCGAGGAAGGCTTGCAGCAGATCGGCGCGAAGGCTTTCGCCGACGACCTCGTGGACATAGCGCGAGGCCGACTCGGGCGCTTCCTCGATGCCGGCCTGCGCCGCGAGCGTGCTGCGAGGCACCCAGATGCCGCCACCGGAAAGCGCTGTGGTCCCGCCGAAGAAGGCAGTCTTCTCCACGAGCAGGACTTCCAAGCCATGACGCGCCGCAACCGTTGCCGCGGTCAGGCCAGCGCCGCCGGAGCCGACGATGACAACATCCGTCTCGATGATCTGTGCGGCGTCCTCGCCCGCCAATCGCATCAGGTGGAGGGACCGTAGAAGTTGTCCAGGAACTTGCTCTGCACCTCGACCCGTTCACGACGGATCGTCGACGAGACGAGCGGGTTGTCCTGCGTCTCCAATTCATTGAGGACAAGCGTCGGGCCGTGGCCGAGCCCGCTCAGGCCCAGGCGGGCGACTTCTTGCGAGGGCGTGAGCGGGACCACGTCGGGCGAGAGATTGTTCTTCGCGAAGACCGTGCGCAGCTTCGGCGTGTCGGTGGCGCCGATCAGCAGGTTCAGCACATCGACGCCGCGTGGCTTCAACTCCTTCCACAGGCTTTCGCCGAAGTTCATCGCATAGGCCTTGGTGGCCGTGTAGATGGCCAGGCGGCCGCAGCCACCGAGGGCCGCCTCCGAACCCACCAGGATCAGCCCGCCGCGCCCGCGCTTGACGAAGGCGGTACCGAAGGCATGGCAGGCCTCGGTCAGCAGGTCGATATTGCGCTGGGTCAGCGTGCGCCAGGAGGCATAGGGCTTGTCGAGGAAAGGCCCGCCGACGCTATCGCCGCCGGCATTGAAGACCACGAGGCCGAGGTCGCGGCCCGCTGCGGCCTGCTGGAGCTGGGCGGCGGCATCGGCGGCGGTGAGATCCAGCGAGACGGTGTGGACCTCGACCTTGTGTTCGGCGCGGATGCGCTCGGCCAGTTCCTTGAGCTTGTCGGCGCGCCGGGCCACCAGGATGACGTTCAGCCCCTTGGCCGCGGCCTGCAGCGAGAACTCGGCGCCGGTGCCTTCGGAGGCGCCGGAGATCAGCGCCCATGGGCCGTAGCGGTCGCGGAAGTCGGCGTCGGACAGGGATGGGATGGTCATGGTGCTTGTCTCCTCGGTGTTGCGGTCATGGTGGCCGGGACTCGGTCGCAAGGCCAGCGCAGGCCGCCTCGGCGAACGGTCTGTCGATATCGCTGAAATTCGGTCAGTCGTCCACGCCGAGCAGCTTGCGCAAGCCGGACGCGATCGGCCGCGCGTTGTCGCCAAGGCGCACCTGACGCCGCGGCGTCTTGCCGGCCGTCAGCAGTTCGATGCTTTCCATGTCCTCGGCCGCGGCGAAGAAGCGCTCGACCATGTGCATGCCGGTCTGGCCCCACTGGTCCACATTGCCGAGCCAGGCTTGCATGCCGTAGACCGGCCAGCGGCGGAAGTGGTCCCAGGCGGTGTCCTGGTCGGCCACGTCGCGCGCGCCGGTGGCCATCAGGGCCTCGCGGTAGTGGCGGATCAGGTCGGTAGCCGAGGCGCGGCGCTCCTCGATGGTCAGCGCGCCGAGCATGAAGTAGGTGATGTCGCGCCAGGGCTGGCCTTGCCGTGCGAGTTGCCAGTCATGCCAGACCCGCTCGCCGTTGGCGCGCAGGAAGCTGTTGCCCTGGTGCGAGTCGCCATGCACCAGGCAGTGAGGCCCGGGTTGGCTGCGGGCGAACTCGGCCAGTTCGTCGAAGGCGTGGGCGAAGCGCTCGGGCTGGTCGTAGATCCAGCGCGGCAGGAAGGCCTGGTAGGCCGGCTTGGCCAGGTTGATCGCGATGTAGTTGTACATGCGCAGCACCTGCTCGGTGTCCACCGGCGTGGCCATCGAGGTCTGCAGCCAGGACTGCTGGCGCAGCAGCGGGCTGTCCCAGAGCGCGCCGTGCAGCACGGC
Source organism: Pelomonas sp. KK5 (assembly GCF_001984095.1). Classification (GTDB taxonomy): domain Bacteria; phylum Pseudomonadota; class Gammaproteobacteria; order Burkholderiales; family Burkholderiaceae_C; genus KK5. Next base: position 24,506 of record NZ_LYVQ01000013.1, on the reverse strand, counting down.
CAGCGATTCCAGCCCCTTGGCCACGCCGTCCACGCCGAGGTGATGCGAACTGTGCCCGAACTCCCCGTCGGCCACGCCCAGGTCTTCCATCACGATGATGCCGCGGCCCCTGCCATCGTCGTCCCAGTCGGCGTACCAGGTCCGCGGAATCGGTGCCTTCAGGTGGCCCTGCATCATGAAGTAGAAGCGCGCCTCGAGCTCGCAGATGTCCCCGCTCTCGAAGCCTTCCGACCAGTTGGATTTCAGGCAGACATGCCGAGGGATGCCCGCGGCCCGGCCTGCCTCGTTGAGATCGAGCGCCAGGCGCAGTTTGGTGGTGTGGCTGTTCCTGACCTCGACGACGTCCATGCCCTCGATGACGAGGCCGGGATGGCGGTGGCGCAGCAGGCCTTGGAGCCACTCCGGCGTGACCTCGCTGAGGTGGCGCGGCAGGCGGCCGGTTCGGGCGGGATAGGGGCGCATCGATGCGGTCATCAGCAGGGCTGCCGCGTTCAGAGTGACCGGCTAATGATTTCCTTCATGATCTCGGAGGTGCCGCCGTAGATCCGCGCCACCCGCGCATCGACCCAGGCCCGCGAGACCTTGTACTCGCTCATGAAGCCGTAGCCGCCGTGCAGCTGGAGCAGTTCGTCGAGCACCTTGCCCTGCATCTCCGAGCCCATCAGCTTGCACATGGCGCCGACCTCCGCGGTCAGCTCGCCGCGCATGGCCTTGGCGAGGCAATCGTCGACGAAGGCACGCAGCATCGTTGCCTGCGCCTTGCACTCGGCCAGCTTGAACTTAGTGTTCTGGAAGTCGAACACCGTCTGGCCGAAGACCTTGCGGTCGCGCGTGTAGGCGATGGTTTCCTCCAGCAGCGCCTCGATCGAGGCGCAGGCGCGGATGCCGATGATGGTGCGCTCCCAGGCCAGTTGATGGGTCAGGTACTTGAAGCCTTCGTTCTCGGCGCCCAGGCGGTTGCCGACCGGCACGCGCACGTTGTCGAAGAACAATTCGGAGGTGTCCTGGCCCTTCAGGCCGATCTTCTCCAGCAGCTTGCCCTTGGCGAAGCCGGGCCGCTCCTCTTCCACGCAGACCAGAGTCAACTTCTTGTCGGCCGGGTCGAGCTTGGTGGCGGTGACCATCAGGCCGGCGTTGCCGCCGTTGGTGATGAAGGTCTTCTGGCCGTTGACGATGTAGTCGTCGCCCTCGCGCCGGGCGGTGGTGCGCATCGCCCGCAGGTCGCTGCCGATGCCGGGCTCGCTCATCGCGATCACGCCGATCAGCTCGCCGCTGACCATGCGCGGCAGCCAGCGCTGCTTCTGCTCCTCGCTGCCGTAGGCGACGATGTAGGGCGCGACGATTTCCGAATGGGTGGTGAAGCCCACGGCCGTGGCGTTGGCGCGGGCCAGTTCCTCGATCATCACGGCCGAGTGGCCGAAGTCGCCGCCCGAGCCGCCGTATTCCTCGGGCACGGTGGAGCACAGCAGGCCGGCCTCGCCCGCTTTGAGCCAGAGCGACTTCGGCACGATGCCGGCGTGTTCCCACTCGTGCAGATGGGGCACGATCTCCTTGTCGACGAAGCGGCGGGCGGTTTCGCGGAACTGTTCGTGGTCTTCGCGGAAGACGGGGCGCATGGCGACTACTTTCCTGTGTACCGGGCCGGGCGCTTCTCGAGGAAGGCGTTGACCGACTCGTGATGGTCTTCGGTGTGATGGGCCAGCGCCTGGTAGGCGGCCGAGAGCTCCAGCAGGGAGTCCAGGCGCATGTGCTGGCCTTCGCGAAGCAGGCGCTTGGTCAGGCGCAGCGCGTGGGCCGGATTGGCGGCGATGCGCTGGGCCAGCGCCAGCGCTTCCTGCTCCAGTTCGATGGCCGGTACCACCTGCGCCACCAGGCCCCATTGCTCGGCCTTGGCGGCGTCGATGGTGTCGCCGGTGAAGGCCATCAGGCTGGCCTTGGGCAGGCCGATCACGCGCGGCAGCAGCCAGGCGCCGCCGTCGCCGGGCACGATGCCCAGCTTGACGAAGCTCTCGGCGAACAGGGCCTTGTCGGACGCGATGCGGATGTCGCACATGCAGGCCAGATCCAGGCCGGCGCCGATGGCGGGCCCGTTGACGGCCGCGATCACCGGCAGGTCCAGTTCGTACAGCGCCAACGGGATGCGCTGGATGCCGTCGCGATAGCTGTTGCGCACCTCGTAGGGGCTGCCGGCGAAGATGCCACCGCGGGTCTGCATGTCCTTGACGTTGCCGCCGGCGCAGAAGGCCGAGCCATTGCCGGTCAGCACCAGGACCTTGGCCTCGCGGTCGCGGCGCAGGCCGTGGCAGAGATCCACGAATTCCTGCATCTGCTGCGGCTCGGACAAGGCGTTGCGCGTCTCAGGCCGGTTCATGCGGACCAGCACGACGGGCCCGTGGCGCTCGACCAGCAGGAAGGGATTGTTGTTGTCGATGGCAGCGCTCATTTGAATTTTCCGGCGGTGATGGCGGGCCAGAAGTTGGTCGCGCCACCGGCGCAGGCCAGCCGGCCGATGCGTTGCGACCACTCGCTCGCCGAGCCGTACTCGCTGCGCCAGGCCCAGAGCCGGCGCGTGCTCAGGTGCAGGCGGTGCTCGTGGGTGAAGCCCATGGCGCCGTGCACGGCGTGGGCGATGCCCGCGGCGATGCCGGCGGCCTCGGCGCTGCACACCTTCGCAGAAGCGATCCGCAGCGGCGCGAATTCGGCGCAGGCGGCCTCGGCGGTGACGGTAGCCAGCGCCACCTGTTCGGCCAGCACGGCGATCTGGTGCCCGATGGCCTGGAAGCTGCCGATCGGCTTGCCGAACTGCACCCGCTCGGTGGCATGCTGGGTGCACATGGCCAGCACGGCCTGGAGCGCGCCGGCCGTCTGCGCGGCGCGGAGCAGGGCGGCACCTTGCAGCAGAGCGTCGGCACCGAGACCGGCCGGCAGGGTGGCGCTGGCGATGGGTGTGACGCTGCTGAAGTTCAGGTCGTCGCGGGCTTCGCCGGCGGTGTTCTGACCTTCGGTGACGGTCGATGCCGACGCGGTGGCCAGCAGGACGACATCGGTGCCGACGAGGGCTACGACATGCTCCACATGCCGGCCCCAGGGCACGCCGCCCAGGCGCCCGCTGAGCGAGCCGTCGACCCAGCTGAGTCTGGCATCGACGGCGACGGACAAGGGGCCGCCCACGGCCTCCAGCCCCGCGCAGCCCAGCAGCCAATTGGCCAGGATCGCTTCGGGCAAGGGCAGGGGCGCGCAGTGCCGGCCGCAGGCGAGCAGCACGGGGAACAGGTCGTCCCAGCTCGCGCCGGCGCCACCGCTGGATTCCGGCGCCGCCGCCAGGGTGAAACCGGACTCCTCGATGGCTGCCCACAGTGCCGCCGGCCACCGGCCGCCTTCGCTGGCGAGCACGGCCTCGGGCGTGCAGATATCCGCGAGCAGGCGCTCGACGGTCGATTCGAAGAGTTCACGCATCAGCGCAGTCCTAAGCCACGCGCGATGATGCCGCGCAGGATTTCCCGGGTGCCGCCGCGCAGCGAGAAGGACGGCGCCATCTGCGTCAGTTGCGCGAGCACGCGGGCATGGGTGCTGCCGCCTGCGGTGCTTGGCGGCGTGTCGTGCAGCAGTTGGGCGATCTCGGGCAGCTCCTGCTCGAAGCCGGTGCCCAGGTCCTTGACGCAGGAAGCGGCCAGCGCCGGATTGGCGCCCGCGGCCAGTTGGGCCGTGACGGACAGCGACATCGTGCGCAGCCCGATCAGCTTCGCCGTGAGGCGTCCGATCTCCTTGGCCTGCAGCGCGTCGGGTGCGGGGCCGATGGCGTCGATCAGCGTGTGCAGCAGCGCGATGCTGCTGAGGAAGCGTTCCGGCCCGCTGCGCTCGAAGGCCAGCTCCGCCGTCACCTGTTCCCAGCCCTGGCCTTCGGTGCCGATCAGCGACTCCGGGCCCAGTTCCACGTTGTCGAAGAAGACCTCGTTGAAATGTTCGCTGCCAGCCAGGTCGCGGATCGGGCGGATCGTCACGCCGGGCGCGCCCAGGTCGATGATGAACTGCGACATGCCCTCATGCCGCGCCTTGGTCGGCTCGGCCGTGCGCACCAGCGCGATCATGAAGTGCGACTTGTGGGCGTTGGTGGTCCAGAGCTTCTGGCCGTTCAGCAGCCAGCGGTCCGTGCCCTCGATGCGCCGGGCGCGCGACTTGATCGAGGCAAGATCTGACCCCGAGCCCGGCTCGCTCATGCCGATGCAGAAGTACTGCTCGCCGCGGCAGATCGCTGGCAGGTGGCGGTCCCGCTGCGCGTCGCTGCCGTAGCGCAGGATCAGCGGACCGCTCTGCCGGTCCGCGATCCAGTGCGCCGACACGGGCGCGCCGGCCGCGAGCAGTTCCTCGATGACCACGTAGCGGGCAAAGGGGCCGGCCTCGGCGCCGCCGTAGCGCCTGGGCAGGGCCATGCCGATCCAGCCCCTGGCGCCCAGCTTGCGGCTGAAGCTCGCATCGAAGCCCATCCAGGAATCGGCGCGACGCTCCGGCGGATAGTCGCCCAGCGCCTCACGCAGAAAGCTGCGGACCTCCTGGCGCTGAGCCTCGGCCGCCGCAGGAATCCGGCTGTACCTGAACTCCTGAGCAATCATGTGAGCCCCTCGCCCGATGGGTACATCGATCGGTCCCCCGCGGGGACGAAGGCCGGCTCGGGGGCGGCCCAGCGCTCGGCCTTCACAGCGCCGTCTGCGCGTCCGCCGCAGCGAACATGCGGTTGATGTCGCCCGAGGTCACCGGCTTGTTCGGATCACGCTCCGGCGCGGCGCCGCCCAGGCCCAGCGCGGGCTCCACGCTGACGTGCTTGGCCTGCGCCTTCAGTGCGCCCACGGTGCAGTTCTCGCGGCCGAGGATGCTGAACGGGTCGTAGCTGAACTCGCGCATGGCGTTCAGGTGCGTGATCTTGTTGATGATCTCGTCGCTCAGGTGGGCGGACTGCTTCTGGAACACTTCCGCCGAGTGCGGCCAGGTGCAGTCGGAATGCGGGTAGTCGCATTCCCAGCAGGCCATGTCCACGTTGATCGAGTCCAGGTTCTTCAGGCCGAAGGCGTCTTCGATGAAGCAGGTGATGAAGTGCTTGTTGAAGGTGTCGCTGGGCTTCTTGCCGCCGAAGTTGGTGTTGGTCCAGGCGTGGTGGTGGTTGTAGGTGAAGTCGGCGCGTTCGAGAAGGTAGGGAATCCAGCCGATGCCGCCTTCGGACAGGGCCATCTTCAGGTTGGGGAACTTCTTCCACATCGGCGCCCAGATCCAGTCGGCCGCCGAGTTGGCGATCGAGATCGGCATCGAAGTGATCCAGGCGTCGATCGGCGATTCGTCCGAGGCGTGGGCCGCCTTGGCGCCGGTGCCGATGTGGCAGCAGACGACGACGTTGTTGTCGGCGCAGGCCTTCCACAGCGGATCCCAGTGGTCGTTGTGGATGGAGGGGTAGCCGTGCACCGTCGGGTTGTCCGACAGCGTGACCGCATGCACGCCCTGGTCCGCCATGCGCTTGACCTCGGCGGCGGCCGCCTGCATGTCCCACCAGGGCACCATCATCAGCGGGATGAAGCGGCCCGGCGCCGCGTTGCACCAGTCGTGCAGGTGCCAGTCGTTGTAGGCCTGGATGGCCGCCAGCGAGACGCCGCGATCCTCGATGCCCTGGAAGCGCTGGCCGGCAAAGCCGGGGAAGGTGGGGAAGCACAGCGACCCCAGCACGCCGTTGGCGTTCATGTCGTCGACGCGGGCCTTCACGTCCCAGGTGCCGCGGCGCATGTGGGCGTAGGACAGCGGCTCCATGCCGTACTCCTCCTTGGGCCGACCGACGACGGAGTTCAGGCCCATGTAGCCGGTGGCGCGCTCCTCGAACACCCAGACGTCGCGGCCCTTGATCTGCTCGACCTTCGGGTGGCGGCCCTTGTATTTGGCGGGCATGTGGCGCTCGAAGGCATTCGGCGGCTCGATGGCGTGATCGTCAACGCTGACGAGGATCAGGTCTTCCAGTTTCATCAACTTCCCCTTGGGTTGCGTGAGCGGCGAAGCGGACTGCGGCCGCGCTCGGTTCCGATGTGGAGCTGATGATAGGATTTAAATTGAACAGAATCAATGACTCTGTTCAGTAATTGAGTCCGGTCTGGTGTTTGTACCTAGAACAGCGTCTTGGTGAGCGCTGTACCGGCGGCGCGCAGCGCCTCGCCGATGGCGTCCACGCCAGCGTCGTCGTAGTGGCCGCGGATCATCACGGCGGACAGCGTGAACGCGATGGTGCCCGCCGGGTCGTAGACCGGGGCGGCGATGGCGAGGATGCCGTTGGAGAAGTAGCCGTCGTCCTGGGCCCAGCCGCGCTTCCTGGCCCTGTTCACTTCGCGCCAGTAGGTGTCGAAGGAAATCGGACGCGACCAGTGGATGCCCTCGAACTCCTTGCGGGTTTCTTCCTCGCTCCAGCCCAGTTGACCGATGAACAGGCGGCCGCTGGCGCCCATCAGCAGCGGCAGGCGCTGCCCTGGCGGCATGTCGATGCGCAGTGCGGCCGGGCTCACGACGGAGCTGACCAGCACGATGCGGTCGAGCCCCATACGGCGCCACAGCGTCATCGTGACCTGGTAGCGCGCCGCGAGGTCTTCCATCACCGGGCGGGCCAGTTCGATGCGCTGGCCCTGTGTCATCACCTGGTTGGCGAGCTTGGCCAAGCCCAGGCCGACGGTGTACATCTTGAACACCGGACTGAACTCGACCACCTCCTCCGCGACCAGCGTGCGCAGGATGTTGAAGCAGGTGCTGGGATTGATCTGCAGGTGGCGCGCGATATCGGCGGCGCGCTCGGGCGCTGCGGTCTGCGACAGGTAGCGCAGGATGCGGATCGCATTCGAGACCGGCTTGACCGTGACGCCGCTGGCGCTGGCGCCGCTGCTGCGGGCGCCGCTGTCGGCGTCTTCGTCCACTTCGTGTTCTTCGTTCGTCGCGCTGGGCATGGTGATGGAATGCGAGGATGAAGTGGTGCCGTGCGCGAGGCGTGGCCGGGGAGGGAGGTCATTTCATTCTAGATATGGAAAGGCATTCCGACATCCGAATAATCACCAATCGGCTCATCACTGATTTGGATACACAATCGGCATTAGTGTGCATAATTAGTCGCCAAGAGATCGACGACAGGAGACAAGATGAGTTCGTCCGACACCCCGAAATTCCGCGTCATCGCCGATCGCAGCCGCTGCTGCGGCTATGGCCTGTGCGCCCAGGTCTGCCCCACGGTCTACAAGCTGGATTCCGACGGGCTTGTCTATCTGGACAGTGACCTGGTGCCCGCCGGCCTGGAGGATGAAGCCAAGGAAGGCGCCGCGGCCTGTCCGGCCGAGGCACTGGTCGTCGAAGCCATCGCCTGACCATGGCCGGTCGCTTCGAAGGCAAGGTCGTCCTGCTGACCGGCAGCGGCGGCGGGCAGGGACGCGTCGCCGCGCTGCGCTTCGCGCGCGAGGGCGCCATCGTTGTCGGTTGCGATGTCAACGCCGACGGGCATGAGGGCACGCGCGCGCTGATGGCCGCCGAAGGCCTGGTGCTGCACGGCACGGCGCCGGTGGACCTGGGCGACCCCGAGCAGGCGCGCCTTTGGATTGAGAGCGCCGCGGAGCAGCACGGGCGCATCGACCTGCTCTACAACAATGCCTCGGCCGCCCGCTTCGGGCCGGTGGCCGAGCTGTCGATCGAGGATTGGCGCTACACGATGCGCAACGAGATCGACCTGGTCTTCTTCGCCACCAAGTACGCCTGGCCGCATCTTGCGAAGCAGCGGGGCGTGGTGCTGAACGTGTCGTCCGTCGCCGCCTGGGGCGGCTCCAAGGCGGCGGGCATCTCGGCCCACGCGGCGGCCAAAGGCGCGGTGGTTTCGTTCACCCGGCAGATCGCGATCGAGGGGGCCAAGGTCGGCATCCGGGCCGTCAGCATCAGCCCGGGCTTCATCGCCACGCCGGGGACGGAAGCCTTCATGCAGAACGCGGCCGCGCGTGCCGTCATCCTGGACGGCGTGCTGATGGACCGGCCCGGCGAATCCGACGAGGTCGTGTCCACCGCGCTCTTCCTGGCGTCCAGCGAGGCGTCCTTCATCACTGGCACCGACGTCGTCGTGGACGGCGGCCTGCTGGCCCATTGAACCAACGAATTACCTGAGCGGACTCGACCATGGACATCATCGGCCTCGGCTACCTCGGCTTCGAAGCGACACCCGCCACGCTGGATCAGTGGCGCAGCTATGGCCCGGAGGTGATGGGCTTCCAACTCGGCGCCGTGCCGGCCAACGATCCGGAGTCGCTGTACTTCAAGATCGACGATCGCCGCAACCGCTTCGCCTTCCACCCCGGCCGGATCGACCGCCTGGCGTACATCGGCTGGGAAGCGCGCGGGCGCATGGAGTTCATCGCCGCGGTGGAGAAGTTCCGCGCGGCGGGTGTTGATGTGACGGTCGGCGATGCGGCGCTGTGCGAGCAGCGCGGCGTCAAGGAGCTGATCCGCTTCAAGGACCCCGTCGGCTACCAGCACGAGCTGTACTACTCGCAGAAGTGGACGCCCAAGTCCTTCGTGCCGGGTCGCCCGCACGGCGGCTTCGTGGCGAACGCCCGCGGCATGGGGCATCTGGTCGTCATCACGCCCGAGTACCCGCCCGAGCTGGAGTCCTTCCTGATCGACCTGATGGGCTTCAAGTGGTACGGCTCGGGCGCAGGCAAGGGCAAGACCGGCTTTTTCCGCGCCAAGCTGAACGAAAACACCAGCCATGACATCGCCTACGGCTTCGGTGCCGGCAAGCGCGGCATCCAGCACGTGGGCCTGTTCGTGAAGTCGGTGCAGGACGTCGGCCAGACCTATGACATCGTCAAGAAGCGCAACCTGCCGATGATGATGACGCTGGGCCAGCACACGCAAGACCCGCACATGTCCTTCTATCACTTCAACCCCTCGGGCTTCGCCTTCGAGACCATCGTCGAGCTGGAGCCCTGGCATAACGACGGGTTCGAGTTGAATCCCGAGAAGATGAGCACGTGGGGGCATGAGCTGGTCGGGCCCATCCTCGGGCCCAGCGTGCGCAATATCGAGGAGTTGAAGGACTTCTGATCGGGGCGCCAGCCTCGGAGTCAGTCCTGCGTCAACGGGTCCTGCCGGGCATCGTCCTGGAAGTGGTGGCAGACGAAGTCGACGAAGGCGCGGACCTTGGGGCTCGCCAGCCGCTGTGAAGCGTGTAGCACCCATATCTCGGTGGGCGCCTGGGTCGACAAGCCCCAGCTCACGAGACGGCCCGAGGCCAGTGCGTCGACGGCAATCGTCCGCGGAATCAAGGCCGCGCCGGCACCGGCCAGCGCTGCGTCCCGTACTGACAGTGGAGACGCCAGCCGCATCACGGCCTGCGGGCGGAAGACATGTTCCCGCCCATCCTGCTCGTCGGCGACGCGCCAGGTTTCATCATCGGCAGCGCCGTGGCGTAGCACCGCGGGGAAAGAGTCGACCTGGCCGTCGGGCGCCAGCCCTGGACGCGGCAGCGAGGGCGGTGCCACGAGCACCAGGCGGTTGCGAAGAAAGCACCGACCGACCAGGTCGCTGTCCGGGCGAGGGTTGACCCGCACGACGGCGTCGATCTCATCGGCGATCAGGTCGACGAAGCGGTCGTCGGCCACGACATCCAGCAGGACGTCCGGATAGGCCTTCAGGAAGGCCGCCGCAAGCGAGCCCAGGCTCGTCTGCGCGAAGAGAAGGGGCACGCTGATCCGCAGTCGGCCGCTGGGCCGCCCGAGACCCGCCTTGACGTCCTTCAGCGCCTCCCTGATTTCGCCGATCCGCGATCCGGTGCGCTCGTGGAGGACCACGCCTTCGTCGGTCAGCCGCAGCGTGCGTGTGCCGCGCTCGATCAAGCGCACGCCCAGGCGCTCCTCGAGCTCGCGGACATGACGGGACAGGCTGGCCTTTGACTGGCCGCTGGCCCGGCTGGCGCGGCCGAAACCGCCGTGGATCGCGACAAGGTGGAAGTCGGCAAGTGCCAGCAAATCCATGATGTTCCATTTTTGAGACGACTGATCTCAATATTAGCGTCTGTGCATCACGGGTGGGACGACCTAACTTTCTGTCACGGGAGCACCACGCCAGTCGGCCCGCCGGGGACGACAGCAGAAGGCCCTTCAACTTGTCGCCCTGTGCGGCGCCATCCATTCAAGGAGTTTCACCATGTCCATCCTCGTCACCGGCAGTACCGGCCGTATCGGCAGCCACGTCGTCCAGCAACTCGCCGCCAGCGGTGCTGATGTGCGCGCCCTGACGCGCGCACCCGAAAAAGCGAACTTCCCCGCCGGCGTCGCGGCGGTGCGAGGCGACCTGCTCGACGCCCACGCGATGCGTCAGGCGCTGGACGGCGTGAAGACGCTGTTCCTTCTCGTGAGCAACGCGCCGGATGAACTCACTCAAGCGATCAACACGCTGGGACTCGCGCGACTGGCAGGTGTGCAGGGCATCGTCTACCTGTCAGTGACGCGTAGCTCCGTGTTCACCGACGTCTCGCACTTCACGGCCAAGCACGCGGTCGAACGCATGATCGAGCAGTTCGACCTTCCGGCCACGGTCCTGCGTCCGTCGTACTTCTTCCAGAACGATGCCACCCTGGAAGGCCCACTGACCCGGGCCGGGCTCTACGTGTCACCGGTGGGCAGCAAGGGGGTGTCGATGATCGATGTGCGCGACATCGCGGACGCCGCGGTGATCGAACTGCTGCGACGTGATCGTGCCTCGATGGCGCTGCCGCGCGTGAGCTATGAGCTGTCGGGGCCGGACGGTCTCACCGGCACCTCGCTTGCCGCCATCTGGGCCCAGGTACTGGGCCGCGAAGTGCACTATGCGGGCGATGATCTCGAGGCCTTTGAAGGAGCAGTCAGCGCGCGGGCGCCGGCTTGGCTGGCCTATGACCTGCGGGCCATGATGCATCGCTACCAGGCTGACGGCGCTGTTGGGACGCCGGCTGACCTCGACCGCCTGACGACGCTTCTCGGCCGACCGCCGCGCACGTATCTCGACTTTGCACGGGAGACTGCCGCGGCCTGGAAGGCCTGATCCTCAGTCCGTCACATCCCCCACCACCAGGAGATTCTCATGACCACCATCCATCAAGCGCCGCGCGTGCTGTTCATCGGCCAGCAGCCGGAGACCGTCGACTTCTCCGACCCCGCATTACCAGCTGGATTCGACGCCGCGAAGATCCACGCCGGCATCGCAATCGGCATGCAGCAGATGAGCGACCGCGGATGGGCTGCCGAGCTCTGTCTGGCTCAACCCGACGCGTCGGCGTCGGAGGCGGTCGCGCAGAAGCTGGCAGGCGCGAGCTACGACTGCGTCGTGATCGGCGGCGGCATCCGCATTCCGCCGAAGAGCCTGCTGCTGTTCGAGCAGCTGATTAACGCGGTCCATGCGGCGGCGCCATCGACGCGCCTCGCCTTCAACACCACGCCGCAGGACACGGCGGATGCTGCTGCGAGATGGCTCTGGGTTCGCTGAGGACGGGGCGCTGAAGCTGGTTCCTTCGGTCAACGCTGCGTGCTGCTGGCGTTGACGCGCTCCTGCATCGCTGCGTTGAACTCCCGCTTCAGCGTCGGGTAGTAGGCGATCTGTCCCTGCATGCCGCCGGCGATGTCGATGGACGCGCCGCTGATGAAGCTGGCCCGGTCGCTCGCCAGCAGCAGCACCATGCCGGTGATGTCTTCGGGCCTGCCATAACGTCCCGCGGGCACGACCTTCAGCACCATCTCGTCGAACTCCTCGCGCGTGCAACTGCCGGCCGGCATTTCTTTGAAATGTCGGTTCCACTGGCCGGTGTCGATCCAACCCATGTTGAGCGTGTTCACCAGGATGCCGTCCTTGGGCAGGGACATGCCCAGCGTCTTGGACAGGGCGATGCAGGATGCGCGGTTGATTACCGAGGGGATGCCGTCCGGCGTCGGGATCGCGCCAGCCAAGGCGTTGATTTCGATGATGCGGCCCCAGCGCTGCTGGCGCATGTGCGGCACGACGGCCTGGATGAAGCGGAAGTGCCCCATCTGCAGCACATTGGCATGCTCCAGGATCTGCTCGGGCGTCAGCGTATCGAGGTTGCCGCCGCGGCCCTGGCCGGCGTTGTTTACCAGCACGTCCACACCGCCCCAGGCGCTCGCCACTTCGTCCACGAAGGCCTTGACCGCGGCGGTGTCGGTCACGTCTACCGCGCGTGCAATCACCGCCTGGGCGGAGGTCGCCAGTTCGTCGCCGACGTCCCGCACATCGGCCTCGGTACGGGCACAGATGGCGACCCGCGCCCCTTCTTGCGCGAAGGCCGTGGCGATGGCGCGGCCGATGCCGCGTGACGCGCCAGTGATGATGACGCGCTTGTTGCTCAGGTCGATGTTCATGGAGGAAGTCTTTCGCAGGCCGTCTGGCGCTGTTCTCGATTAGTTAAACACACCAGCGATGTACGTTCAGGTCATTGGAAAATCAAACGGATTCCGACGCCGACACCACCAGCATTCGTGCGACATTGGCTCGATCCGGCTGTTCGAGCATGAAGCGCACGGCCGCGGCGATATCGGCCGGGTCCAGCGCCGGCGTGCCATCGGCGCCGACCTTCGCGCCTCGGGCGCGCAGCTTGTCGAAGATCTCGGTCTCCGTGGTGCCGGGCGCGACGGTGCCGACCCTCACCCCTGTGCCGTTCAGCTCCACCCGCAACGCGGAGGTAAACACTTCCAGCGCATGCTTGAGCCCGCTGTAGACGCCGACGGACGAGGAACTGATGTAGGCCGCCACGCTCGACACGTTGATGATCGCGCCATGGCCCTGTGCCTTGAAATGTCGGGCCAGTACGTAGGAGCCCCGCACGACCGCATCGAAGTTCACGCGCATCATTTGCGACAGCTCGTCCAGGTCCGCGGTGTCGATGCGGGCCGCGACGAAGATGCCGGCGTTGTTGATCAGGATGTCGGCCCGGCCGAAGGACTTGAGGGCCAGGCCAAGCAGGGCGGCCGGTGTGTCGGGCGCCTCGATGGCAGCGGCGAGTGTGACGCTGGGCGAGGGCAGGGATGCGGCGAGCGCAGCGAGGCGTTCTTCGCGCCGTGCCGTCAGCACCAGCCGCACGCCGAGCGTGCTCAGTTCGCGCGCTATCGCCTCACCAATGCCCGATGAGGCGCCCGTGACGATGGCGACGGTGTCCCGGAGTTCCATGTTTTGAGAGCCCTTTTTGAAAGGCTCGCCATGAGGACGCCGTGCTTGTCGCCAGCACCGGCTTCTTGGCAAGCCGATGCTGCCTGAGACAAATTCGTGCAGTTTGTCCGTGGCGCGGGTAGTTGCCGCCGACGGTGAAAGACGATGTTCAGTGGTGTACGGCCGCCAGCAGCACGTCCCACGACGCCGCATGCGCGCCAGCCGGCACGGCCTGCCCCGGCGCGTGTTGCGCCGACAGGGGCGAGCCCTGCGGGGTCCCGCTCTGCTGGGATGGGTCCAAGTCCGAGTTCAGCGCCACGCCCACGGGTGCCAACCCGAAGCAGAGCGTCTTGATGAGGAATGCTGCCTTCATCTTTGTCTCCTTCAGCGAATCGGATCCCTGGCACCAGTCGTCGCCAATGCTCGAACCCTGAGATGGAGTCTACGTGTTAAATATGAACACAATTACCATGTTTGTACCTATATCGATTGAATCAGTCCGATATTTCGGCCTTCATGAATCAGGGGTCAGGCCGCCTGCAGCTCCTTGCGGTGGGACGCCCACCGGCGCATCAGTTCGGCCTGCTTGAGCGTCGCCGCCCTCGCATTGCGCTCCCTGACATGGCCGAAGCCCTTCACGGTTTGCGGCAGCCGCGCCAGTTCCATGGCGAGGGGCATGCGCTCGTCGTCCAGTTCGATGGCGATGCCGCAGACCAGCGACTCGAAGTCGCGAATGGCCTGGCGTTCATCTCGCCGCTCGGCCGTGTAGCCGAAGGGGTCGAAGGGCGTGCCGCGCAGGCCTTTGAGCCTGGCCAGCGCCTTGAAGACGACGGCGACCCCGGGACCGTAGGCCTTCTTGACCAGGTGACCCCGTTCATCCTTGCGCGCCAGCAGCGGTGGCGCCAGGTGGAAGCGCAGGCTCAGCTTGCCGTCGAACTGCTCCTTGATGCGCTCGAAAAAGCCGGTCTCGACGTGTAGCCTCGCCACCTCGTACTCGTCCTTGTAGGCCATCAGCTTGTAGAGGCTGACTGCCACTTCGCGGGCGAAGCGGTCGCCGCCAGTACAACTTTGCTCCAGGCGCGCGATCTCGGAGACGAAACGCCGATAACGATGGGCATAGGCGGCGTCCTGGTAGGCGCTCAGCCGCTCGCCGCGGTCGCTCAGCAGGTGGGCCAGGCTGGGTAGCCGGTTCGGTAGCAGCATGACCGATTCCGCGGGGCGAATCCCGGCCGCCACGCGAACGGCCTCCAGATCCAGCGCGGCTTGGCGGCCCCATGCGAAGGCGCCCTGGTTCATCGCGACGGCCGTGCCGTTCAACTCGATTGCCTGGGTCAGCGACTCGCGCTGCAGCGGGATCCAGCCCTTCTGCCAGGCGTAGCCCAGCATGAACATATTGCTCGCGACGGCGTCGCCGAGCAGGGCGGTGGCCAGCCGCGTGGCGTCGACGGCCGCCAGCTCCATCACCGCGCCGCGCACCCGCTCCAGCAGCCCCTCCGGCGATGCCTGCCAGTCGGGATTGCGGGTGAAGGCGCCGGTCGGCGCCACGTCGGTATTCATCAGCGCGCGGGTCCGCTGGTTGGACAGCGTGGCCAGGGGATCGGTGCCGGCGCTGGTCATCAGGTCGCAGCCCAGGATCAGGTCTGCCTGGGCGCGCGGCACGCGGGTGGCGTGCAGTTCCTCCGGCGTGGCGGCCAGGCGCACATGTGATTGCACCGCGCCGCCCTTCTGGGCCAGGCCTGCCATGTCGAGCACGCGGACGCCCTTGCCCTCGATGTGCGCCGCCATACCGAGGATGGCACCGATGGTCACGACGCCCGTGCCGCCCACGCCGGCCACGAGGATGTTGCAGGGCTGCGCGAGGCCAGGCAGTGCAGGCTCAGGCAGGTTCTCCGGCAACTTGATCTTGCTGCGATCGGGCTTGCGCAGCTCGGCGCCTTGCACCGTGACGAAGCTGGGGCAGAAGCCGTTCACGCAGGAGCTGTCCTTGTTGCAGGAGCTCTGGTCGATCACGCGCTTGCGGCCCAGCTCAGTCTCCAGCGGCAGGATCGAGACGCAGTTGGACTGGACGCCGCAGTCGCCGCACCCCTCGCAGACGGCTTCGTTGATGACCACGCGTCGGGCCGGGTCCGCCAGCTTCTTCGCCTTGCGGCGCCGGCGCTTTTCGGTGGCGCAGGTCTGCACGTAGACGATGGCGGAGACGCCCTTGACTTCGCGCAACTGCCGTTGCAGCGCGTCCATGTTGTCGCGGTGGGCGATGTGACTTCCTGGAGGCAACTCGTGGAGGCTGAAGTTCTCCGGTTCATCGCTGACCAGATGCAACTCGCGCACGCCTTCCGCGGCCAGCTGATGCATCAGCTGCGGCACGGAAGGCGCGCCCTCCACCGGCTGGCCGCCGGTCATTGCGACCGCGTCGTTGACCAGCAGCTTGTAGGTGATGTTGACTTTGGCCGCGACCGCTGCCCGGATCGCCAGCGAGCCGGAGTGCATGTAGGTGCCGTCGCCCAGGTTGGCGAAGACATGGGGCGTGTCCGTGAACGGCGCGGTGCCGATCCAGGTAGCGCCTTCGCCGCCCATCTGGGAGAAGGTCTCGGTCCGGCGGTCCATGCCCTGCACGAGGTAGTGGCAGCCGATGCCGGCCAGCGCCCGCGAGCCTTCGGGCACGCGCGTGCTGGTGTTGTGGGGGCAACCGGAGCAGAAGTAGGGCACCCGCTGTGGCAGGTTCGGATCGGCCGGCAGGCTCAGGCGCATGGCAGCGCAGCCCTCGCCGAGCCAGGCGATGACGCCCGCGGGCAGGGCACTGCGGCCGAGCACGCGCTCGAGGCGACGCGCGATCGCATCGGCGATCACCGCAGGGTTCAATTCGCCGTTCGGCGACAGCAGGATGTGCTGGCTGGGCACTTTCACCCACTCGCCGGCGTCGTCGTACTTGCCGACGACGCGGGGGCGATCCGGCTCGTTGTAGAGATGCTCCTTGATCTGGTACTCCAGCACCTGGCGCTTTTCCTCGACGACAAGGATCTCCTCCAGGCCCTGCGCGAACTCGACCACGCACTGGGGTTCCAATGGCCAGACCACGCCCACCTTCAGCAGCCTCAGGCCCAGCGTCGCCGCGTCATCCTCATTCAGCGCGAGCAGCTTCAGCGCCTCGCGCACGTCCAGGTAGCTTTTGCCCGCCGTGACGATGCCCAGGCGGGCCTGCGGCGCCGACCAGTCCTGCCGATTCAGCCGGTTGACGCGGACGTATTCCAGCAGCGCGTACAGGCGCTCGCGTTGCAGCCTGTTCTCCTGCACCAGCGGCGGATCGGGCCAGCGGATCGAGAAGCCATCCGGCGGGATCGGGTAGCTGTCGGGGATCTGGATGTCGATGGCCAGCGGGTCGATTTCCAGCGAGCCGGAGGACTCCACCGTGTCGCTGACGACCTTGTAGCCGACCCAGCAGCCCGAGTAGCGGGACATCGCATAGCCGTGCAGCCCGAACTCGATGAAGTCCTTGAGATCGGCCGGCGCGAGCACCGGAATCATCGAGGCGATCAAGGCATGTTCGCTCTGATGCGGCAGCGACGAGGACTTGCACGAGTGGTCGTCACCGGCCACCAGCAGCACGCCGCCTTTGGGCGCGCAGCCGGCGATGTTGCCGTGCTTGAAGACGTCGCCACAGCGGTCCACGCCCGGGCCCTTGCCGTACCAGAGCGAGAACACGCCATCCACCCGCGCCTTCGGATCGAGGGCGAGCATTTGCGTGCCCCAGATGGCCGTGGCCGCCAGCTCCTCGTTGAGGCCCGGCTCGAAGCGAATCTTGCGTTCGGTGAGGCGTGCCTTGTTCTTCCATAGCTCCAGGTCCAGCCCGCCCAGCGGTGAGCCGCGGTAGCCGGAGACGAAGCCTTCGGTGTTCAGGCCCGCGGCTTCATCGCGGGCCTTCTGGGCCAGCAGCATGCGGACCAGCGCCTGCGTTCCGGTCATGAAGACGCGACCGGCTGGGAGGTCGTACTTGTCGCTCAGGCGAACGGAATGGCTCATGGGTGCTGGGTGTCGTCGAGACGAATGCAAACAGAATTCGGCAGTGTGTTCACAAGCTGTGCCATAGTCGAATTCAATTTCCTGCCTCGAACATTGATATTTCCAATGTCAAAGACACTCGCGCCCGCCGAGGCCCGTTCCCTACCGCGCTTCACCTTCCGACAGCTCCATTACTTTGCTGCTGCGGCCCGCTGCGAGCAGATCTCGGTGGCGGCGGCGGAGGTCGGCGTCTCGCAGTCTGCGATGACCCTGGCGATCGCGGAGCTGGAGCGGTCGGTGGGCGCCATGCTTTTCGAGCGTGGCCGGCATGGCGTGACCCTGACCTTCGAAGGGCAGGCATTTCTTCAGCAGGCGGAAGGGCTGCTGCAGGCCGCCCAGGAGGCGTCTCGGCTGCCCTTCCATCGTCCTGCGGAGCTCAGTGGCCGGCTGGAACTGGCGGCCACGTACACGGTGCAGGGCTACTTCCTGATGCCGATGGTTGCCCGGTTTCGCAAGCTGTTTCCGAATGTCGAGGTGGTCCCGATCGAGCTGCCTCGACCGGAGATCGAGGGCCGGCTTCGCGACGGGTCGCTGGAGCTGGCCGTGGTGCTGCTGTCGAACCTGGAGTCGCGGACGGGCTTTGCCACGCGGTTGCTGGCCAGTTCGCGCCGCCAGGTCTGGGTTTCGCACAACCATCCGCTGGCCGGACGCAGCGTGGTGAACTGGTCTGACCTTGCGCCCTATCCGTACATCGTGCCGATGATGGACGAGGCCGACCGCAACTCGCGGCGGTACTGGCAGCAGGCCGGTATGGATCCTGCGTCCTGGATACGGACCTCGTCCATGGAGGCCCTGCGCGAGATGGTTGCGTTGGGCCTTGGCGTGACGATCCTGTCCGACATGGTCTTCCGCACCTGGTCGCTGGACGGCCGGCGTATCCAGTCCCTCCCGCTCGACCAGCACCTGCCCGTCATGGAGATCGGGCTGGCCTGGCGCAAGAAGCCCCATCTCTCTCCGTGCGCCGCTGCGTTCCGGGAGTTCCTGGGGCGGGCCGCCCCGCAGGCGCCGGACATGGAGGAGCTCAGCTGACCTCGCTGCCCTACGCAGCGAGGGTCGACATGTCGATCACGAAGCGGTACCTGACGTCATTGGCCTGCATGCGGGCCCAGGCGGTGTTGATGTCCTGCATCGCGATCACCTCGCAATTCGGCAGGACCTGGTGCTCTGCACAGAAGTTCAGCATTTCCTGCGTAGCGGCCAGTCCTCCGATGGCCGAACCCACCAGCGACCGGTGATTGCGCAGCAGCATGCCTGCGTGAATTGGGGCCAGGACCTCGATGGCGCCGACCACGACGATCTTGCCGTTGCGCGCTACGAGGCCGACATAGGGGCCCACGTCATGGGTGACGGGGATGGTGTCGATGATGAGATCGAACCGGCTGGCCGCCGCCGTCATGGCTTCGGGGTCGGTGGACAACAGGACATGGTGCGCGCCGAGTGCCTTCGCGTCCTCGCCTTTAGACGGAGAAGTGGTGATCATCGTCACCTCGGCACCCAGCGCGGAGGCCAACTTGACACCCATGTGGCCGAGCCCGCCCAAGCCGACGATGGCCACCCGCTTGCCAGGCCCGGCATCGAACCGTCGCAACGGGCTCCAGAGCGTGATACCGGCGCACAGCAGCGGCGCGGCGTGGCGGAGATCCAGCGAGGAGGGCATGCTGAGGACGAAGTGCTCGCGCACCACGATGCGTTGCGAATAGCCGCCGGCCGTCGGCTTCCCTGTGTCGCGTTCCCGGCTGTTGTAGGTGCCGACCGCGCCGTTCTCGCAATGTTGCTCTTCATGGTCGGCGCAGGCCGCGCACCGGAGACAGCTGTCGACCATGCAGCCGACCGCCACGGCGTCGCCGACCGCATGGCTGGTGACGGCCGACCCGACAGCCGTCACGTGCCCGACGATCTCGTGTCCCGGCACCATCGGATAGATGCTGGTCTTCCAGTCGTTGTGAGCCATGTGAGCATCGGAATGGCACACACCGCAATAGGCGATGGCGATCTCGACGTCATCGGGCCTAAGTTCGCGACGCTGGATCAGCATCCGCGTCAGGGGGACGTTGTCGGCGGTTACGCCATAGGCAAGGGTTGCAGACAAGCGGAGTCTCCTTGGACTGTTGGAAGCGCGAAGGCCTGTAGGGATAGGGTGCAGGACTGGCACGTGCTGGTGCTGGTGCCGTAATCCCTCGTTTGGCGTGGGCTGGAGGATATTAAAAGATAAACATAATTGCAAAATGTGTTCATTTAAGTTTTGCGGCGCGTGTAGAGACGCGGCAAGCCTTTTGACGTACGCAGGTTCAATCGCGTCTGCTCGGACCTGAGGGCGGGCGCATGCCTCTTGGGGGGCAAAGCCAAACCCTCGGCGTATGCGCAGACGACTCGTCGAGCTGGACTCCCATTCGAGCAACAATCTCAAAAGCTCGATCGAAGCTCAGGGATCCGGCCATTACCATTTGGACGGCCTGGCGCGTGGGTCAGATCTGCATCCGAAGCGCCGGTGAGGGGTCCACCGGGCGAGAACCGCGCAGGAGTTCCGCCAAGCCAATCCTGGCATCAATGACGGAGCAGGCGCGGCGTGCCTTCCGACTGCAGGGCCGCGCTTCTGCTGCAATCTGCAGATGGCGCCAGGGCCCCGCGACGCGACTTAGGCATTCATAGGAAAAAACCTGGTTCGCACCAGGCACTCCGCGCGTGATGTGGAAGCTTTCCGTTGGCCCTCGCCATCAACCATGACCTCATCGAAGCCGAGCCTCTTTGACCGCAGGATGCCCTTGACGGTGTCGAGTTGCGGAGACGCAGATTAGGAATAGACGACGATCTTGAACTGGACGGATGCAGCCCTGGTGGGGCGCTTCAGAGCTTTTCCCGGCCGCGGGCGAAGTCGCACCATCGATCGAAATGGCGACTTGCAGTACTTAATGCGAGGTCCGACCCACCAGGTGGGCCCACCGAAGCAGTTCTTCATCGGAGGCCGCATGCGCGCGCGTCGACGCAGCGCCGGGATGCTTGCGGATCAGCTGCAGCAGCGCCGTTTCGTCGAGGGAGTCGATATAACTTGCAAGCTGGCGCTCGGAGGGGATGAAGCCACGGTTGGACAAGCTGAAGGCGTGCGTGACGATCGCCTCGATCACGCCGGCCATCTGCTTGTCGACGAAGCGCTGGTTCGATTGCGCTTCGCGGCTGAGGGTGGTGGTGTCGTTCATGTACTGCCTGTGATCTGAAAGCCGGGCCGGCGGAGCCGCCCTATTGGCGTCGATCATGGCATGACAGCACCTGCTCGGCTTCCCCAGATCGGAGGGAGGCGCAATCCCTTGCATCAAATACTGTATGAATATACAGTAGTGAAAAGCCGCGCTTGATGCGGCATTCTGGACAAGGAGCGAGCCATGGTGGTGGATCTGAATGACCCGGAAAGCATCCTTCGTTGGTGGAAGGTCTGGCCCGCGCGACACGATGGGTATCTCGATTTCGAGATGCAGACCCAGCCGCAGTTCGCACCGGCCATCCGGGAGGTCCAGCGGCGTATCGCGTCCGATTCGGCCTTGAGTGCGATGCTTTCAGCGGGGATTCGGGAACAGCGCGAGCAGTTGGCCCAGCGCTCGCGTGGCAACGCCGAGTTGCGGGCCTATCAGATCAGGCACCGCGAGTTCTCGCTCGCAGCCTGACCTTCAGCAGGCCGTTCAACCGGCCGGCGTGCGTCCTTTTCGTCGAACGATTGCAGTTGCTGGTCGCTTTCCCGCCGATCCAGCTTTGGGCTTGGCCACCTGGGTGGCGAAGCCCCTTTTTGCGTCGAAGGTTCCGCGATTGCGAGGCGGACCTTGAAAGCCGGGAAAAAGAACGCCCTCGCGGCACCGGGTGCAGGAGGGCGGAGTGCACCGTTGATTGGGCGGCGCAGGAGACAGTTCTCATTGTTGGGGCGCAAGCGGTCAGAAACAAGGCAGATCGTCAGCCCAGCAGCAGATCCGAGAAATCGACCACGAAATCTCTGCTGCGGCCCGGTCGAACGCTCTTCGCAGCCGCCAATGCCAGTGGCCTCGCTCGTTGCTTTGCGGTGTCTTACGCACACCAGCATGACAGCCGTGCGGAAAACCGCTTCCTGCCGACTCCTGATCTTTGACGATGCGACGGTGCCGGCGCAAGGCTATAACCCGGCGGCGCCTGCGGGTTTGCTGGCGCTTTCGACCATGAGGAGAGAAAGATGACGATCCGCGGACTTCGTTCTGCCGCCCACGGGGCGATGTCCCTGGTCGCTGTCGTGCTTTCACTGGCGACGCCGACGGCCGCGTTCGCCTATGGGGCCGACGGGCACCGATCGATTGGCGCCATCGCGGACACCCTGCTGAAGGACACGCCGACCGGCGCGAAGGTGAACCAGTTGCTGGGCGGCCTGACCTTGAGCCAGGTCGCGGTCTGGGCCGATTGCGCCAAGAACACCAAGCCGGATGGAAGCGGCAAGCTGGTGTACAGCGGCACGGCAGGGTGCAAGGACTTCGACGGGCCGGAATGGAAGCCGCGGTTCGAGAATTTCGTGACGAGCAACTGGGTGCAGTGCGGGCCGCCGCACGGCGGCGAGTACTGCCACCATCAGTACCACTATGCCGATGTGTCGACGCTGCGCTCGCGCTACTCGGAAAGCTATGTCGGGACCAACACGCACGACATCGTGCATTCGATCAATGCAGCGATCGCCATGCTG
Organism: Pelomonas sp. KK5; assembly: GCF_001984095.1. Lineage (GTDB taxonomy): Bacteria > Pseudomonadota > Gammaproteobacteria > Burkholderiales > Burkholderiaceae_C > KK5. The sequence continues at coordinate 2,581 of NZ_LYVQ01000013.1, read as the reverse complement.
CAGGACCGTGCGGTCCCGCCGCCTTTCAGGTTCGCGGACAAGCGAGAGGCGCTGATGCTGCTGGCGCACTACATCGGCGACATCCACCAACCGCTGCACGTCGAAGCCCTGTACCTGGACGCGACCGGCACCCTCGTGGACCCGGATGCGACCGGTTACCGTGCGGACAACGACACCGAGGGCGGCAACTCGGTGTTCGACAAGAGCCAGCGTTTCCACGGCGAATGGGACGACGTGCCGGCGGCGCTGAAGGCCACGGGGGCGCATTTCGCGTCCATGGTCGGCAAGGCGAAAGCATTGCCGATCGCTGCAGGCGATGTCTACTCGTGGTCAGCCGCCTGGGCAAGCGAGGTGATCCAGGCCGGCAAGCCGGCATTCGCCTCGCTGACCTTCGCGCCCAAGCTGCCGGCCACGGATCCACCGCAATGGCTGCTGTCGGGCGAGGACGATGCCTACCGCGCCCAGGCGGCGCTGATCAAAGAGGACCTGATCGCGAAGGCCGGCGCGCGGCTGGCCCAGGTCCTGACCCTCGCGCTGGCGGACAACCCGCCTGTGTGCGCAGACGGTGGCGAGCCGCAGGTCGCTGCTTATGCCAACGGCGTCGTGCTGCCGGACATCGCGGCCTGGCTTCCCGAGGTACCCCGGCCGAATTCCGTCTCCGATCGGCATGACAGTGAGGTCTTCTGGCGCGCGCGGGACTTCGTGGCCGCCGATGCGGCGGGCCATGTGAGTCCGCGTGGCAAGAGCGCGGCGGAGGACGACATCTTCGATGCCGAAGCGGTGCTTTGCAGGTTCGGGAGCGTCATCGGCGCGTCGCTGACGATGGCCAATGCGCCCGATCTGGTTCGTCTGATCGCCAGGGCAAAGAAGAATGCCGGGGCCTTTGTCGGCCCGATCAAGTTGTCGGTCAGCAAGGGCGGTCGGGTGCGGCCGTTCGTCCTGCACCCGGAGGCGCCGTCCTGCCTGGCGCCGGTCGACTGGACCGGCCACAAGGACAGCGATCTGGGGCAGTTCGGTCTGGCAGGTTCGGGTTCGTATCCATCGACCCATGCGCTGGTGGGCATGTTCGTGGGCTTGGTGCTCGCCGAACTGGAGCCGGAGCGGGGCGCTGTGCTGATCGGCCGGGGCCTGGAGTTCGGCGAGAGCCGCATCGTCTGCGGCTTCCACTATGCCTCGGATGTCGAAGCGGGCCGCCTGGCCGGCGCCGCACTGTTGTCGGCGTTGCGCAATGACAGCGATTTCCGCGGCGACCTCGAGAAGGCGAGGGCACAGGTCAGGGCCGCCCTGTCGCAGTGATCGGTAGTGATTGGCAGGACCGGCAGTGACCGCGACGGCTGCGCTCGCTGCCTTGACTTCTTAGCCCGCCTCGACTCCTTTTGGCTCTCCTGTTGTCGGGTCCTTGCTAGTCCTCGGCATCGCTCGGGGCTGGCTTCGGTCGGGCGGTGATCCTGTCGCTGGGCACGACGATGTGCCGACGCTTCTTGATTGTCACGATGGGCCGGACGCGATCGCTGTCGTCGGTGGCAGAGCGCGCGGCGAGGTGCGGTATGGCAGCGCCGGCGCGTCGCAAGGCCAGGGCGATCTGGCTTGGGTTCAATGCGGTGATCACGTCACCGTTGACCTGCACATAGGCGCCGGTGGGAAGTCGGCAGAGCGCGCCCATCTGCAGGCCGCGCTTGACGATCCCGTGAGCTTCCATGTCCTGGCGTGAGTAGGTGAATCGCGTCCAGCCAGGTCCCAGGATGACGGCCAGCTTGGCCGCGGGTCGTTGCTTCGGTTTGGGCATCGTGCAGCGGCAAGGCACCGGCCTTGCTCTGGGCCATGCTAGTCCGGCAGGGAGCGGCTGGCTTCCCCGCTGTTCGGGGGAGCAGAGGCTGAGCGTTTGTGGCAACGATGACCCAGCTTGTACGTACGCCGGAGCGGGCGGGGTGGCCGTCATGGCTGCGAGATGCGCCCTTTGGAGTTGAGGACGAATGGGCGAGGCGAAGCACACACTGCCCTGCCTTTCCTTCAACGACGAGCCCGATGGTTTCGAAGGGGCGTTCGATGGGCGAATCGGCCCCTTGGACGGGGCCGACCGGGCACTTTCGGTGTCGCGCGGCTCCTCCCCAGCGGGGACTGCTGCGCAGCCCTGTCGATCCCTTTCGCGCAGCGCCTGCGTGGCACGGGTGGGCCGGTAGCAGAGGCTGGCTCGGGTTCAGGGATTTGCCTGGCGCCGAGCTGTATTGCTGAGGCGATGGGGATCCGTGGTGTGCTCGCGGCGGCTCGACCATCGTGCCAGCCGCTGCGCTTGCCTGTCACGCCGGCCGCGGAGCCGCCGCCGCTCGTGAACGTGCGTCGCCTTTCGCTGCAGGGGCTGCGCCAGGCGGGCTGGCACAGGCCCTGCGAACGCTCGGGCGCCGTGGCGGGCAGCCAGCGCGCCGGGCCGTCCCACCGGCTCCCCCCAGCAAGCCCTGATCCTCTTGTGAGGGGACTTGCTGGGGGGATCTGAATACGGTGGGCCGGGAAGCCGGCGCACTGCATCGGCTGCTGGGAACCCCACCCATCCCCAACCCCTTCCCGTGAGGGAAGGGGCCATGCC
>NZ_LYVQ01000012.1 GCF_001984095.1 Pelomonas sp. KK5 | reverse complement strand
GCCTGCCGGTGCTGCCGCCCAGCGTGAACACGCCGTCGACCTCGACGACCCCACCCGCCACGACGCCGGCCGTGCCCGAGCCCTCCAGCTGGGCCCTGCTGCTGGCCGGCGTGGGCGTCCTGGCCCTCGTCGGCTCGCGCCGCCGCCGCGCTAGCTGAGGAAGACCATCGATCAGAGCAGGTTCTTCAGGTAGCGGCCCGTGTGGCTGCCCTCGAAGGCCGCGATGTCTTCCGGCGTGCCGGCCACCAGCATGCGCCCGCCGCCCGAGCCGCCTTCCGGCCCCATGTCGATCAGCCAGTCCGCGGTCTTGATCACGTCCAGGTTGTGCTCGATCACGACGATCGTGTTGCCCGCGTCGCGCAGCTGGTGCAGCACCTTCAGCAGCAGCGCGATGTCGGCGAAGTGCAGGCCGGTGGTGGGTTCGTCGAGGATGTAGAGCGTGCGGCCGGTGTCGCGCTTGGAGAGCTCCAGCGCCAGCTTCACCCGCTGCGCCTCGCCGCCGGAGAGCGTCGTCGCGCTCTGGCCCAGCTTCACATAGCCCAGGCCCACGTCCAGCAGGGTCTGCAGCTTGCGTGACAGCGTGGGCACGGCGCTGAAGAACGCGGCCGCGTCCTCGATCGTCATGTCCAGCACCTGGGTGATGTTCTTCCCCTTGTAGAGCACCTCCAGCGTCTCGCGGTTGTAGCGCTTGCCATGGCAGACGTCGCAGGGCACGTAGACGTCGGGCAGGAAGTGCATCTCCACCTTCAGCACGCCGTCGCCCTGGCAGGCCTCGCAGCGGCCGCCGGCCACGTTGAACGAGAAGCGGCCCGGCCCATAACCCCGTTCCCGAGCGGTGTTCATCTCGGCGAACAGCTCGCGGATCGGCGTGAACAGGCCGGTGTAGGTGGCCGGGTTGGAGCGCGGCGTGCGGCCGATCGGCGACTGGTCCACGTTGATGACCTTGTCGAAGGCGTCCAGGCCCTCGATCTCGTCGTGCGGCGCCGGGTCGGCATGGCTCTGGTAGAGCTTCTTGGCGACGGCGGCGTAAAGCGTGTCGTTGACCAGCGTGCTCTTGCCCGAGCCGGACACACCGGTCACGCAGGTCAGCACGCCGACCGGGATCTCCACCGTCACGCCCTTGAGGTTGTTGCCGCGCGCATTGACGATCTTCAGCTGCGCCCCTTCGACCGCCTGGTGGCGGGCCTTGGGCACCTCGATCTTCGCGGCGCCGCTCAGATAGCGGCCGGTCAGCGACTCCGGATTGGCCGCCACCTCGCCCGGCGTGCCCTGCGCGATGACGCGGCCGCCGTGCACGCCCGCGCCGGGGCCGAGGTCCAGCACGTAGTCGGCCGCGCGGATCGCGTCCTCGTCATGCTCGACGACCAGCACCGAGTTGCCCAGATCGCGCAGCCGCCGCAGCGTGGCGATCAGCCGGTCGTTGTCGCGCTGGTGCAGGCCGATGCTCGGCTCGTCCAGCACGTACATCACGCCGGTCAGGCCCGAGCCGATCTGCGAGGCCAGGCGGATGCGCTGCGCCTCGCCGCCGGAGAGCGTGTCGGCGCTGCGGTCCAGGCTCAGGTAGTTGAGGCCCACGTCGTTGAGGAAGCGCAGCCTCGAGCTGATCTCGTGCACGACCTTGTTGCCGATCTCCGCCTTCGCGCCCTTGAGCTTCAGGGTCTCGAAGTAGTCGTGGCACTCGCGCAGCGTCGAATGCTCCACTTCATAGATCGGCCGGCCCTTGAAGCCCTCCGGTGCGTCGGCCGGCTGCAGCACCACGTTGCGCGCCTCGCGGCGCAGCCGTGCGCCGTGGCAGTCGGGGCAGGGCTTGGCCGCCATGTAGCGGGCCAGGTCCTCGCGCACCGCGGTGGAGTCGGTCTCCTTGTAGCGGCGCGAGAGGTTGGGCAGGATGCCTTCGAAAGGATGGGCGCGCTTGATCGAGCGCTTCTTGCCGGTCGAGGTCTCACCCTGGTAGACGAAGCTGATCTCCTCGCTGCCCGAGCCGTGCAGCAGCACCTGGCGCGCTGCTTCAGGCAGCTCCTCGAAGGGTAGTTCGATGTCGAAGGCGTAGTGGGCGGCCACCGCCTCCAGCATCGAGAAGGTGTAGGCATTGCGCCGGTCCCAGCCCTTCACCGCGCCGCTGGCCAGCGAGAGCGTCGGGAAGGCGACCACGCGGTCCGCATCGAACACGGTGGTCTGCCCCAGGCCCTCGCAGGTCGGGCAGGCGCCCACCGGCGAGTTGAATGAAAAGAGGCGCGGCTCCAGTTCCGGGATCGAATAGCTGCAGACCGGGCAGGCGAACTTGCTGGAGAAGATCGTCTCCGTGCCGCTGTCCATATTGAGCACCAGCGCGCGGCCGTCGGCCTGGCGCAGCGCCGCCTCGAAGCTTTCGGCCAGGCGCTGGCGCAGGGTCTCGGCGGCATCCGCGCGCAGCTTGATGCGGTCGATGACGACGTCGATGTCGTGCTTCTCGGCCTTCTTCAATGCGGGGAAATCCGGCGCCTCGACGGTCGCGCCGTCCACGCGGAAGCGCACATAGCCCTGCGCCTGCAGGGCCTCGAACAGCTCGACGAACTCGCCCTTGCGATCGCGCACCACCGGCGCCAGCAGCATCAGCTTGCTGTCCTCGGGCATGGCCAGCACCGCGTCCACCATCTGGCTGACGCTGGAGGCTTCCAGCGGCAGGTGGTGGTCTGGGCAGAAGGGCGTGCCGGCGCGGGCATAGAGCAGGCGCAGGTAGTCGTGGATCTCGGTGACGGTGCCGACGGTGGAGCGCGGGTTGTGGCTGGTCGCCTTCTGTTCGATCGAGATCGCCGGCGACAGGCCCTCGATCACGTCCACGTCCGGCTTGTCCATCAGCTGCAGGAACTGCCGCGCATAGGCCGACAGGCTCTCGACATAACGCCGTTGTCCCTCGGCATAGAGCGTGTCGAAGGCCAGGCTGGACTTGCCCGAACCGGACAGGCCGGTGATCACGACCAGCTGGTTGCGCGGCAGGTCGATGTCGATGTTCTTGAGGTTGTGCGTGCGCGCGCCGCGGACGCGGATCATCGGCGCATCGGCCTTGGGGGAGTCGGCTTCGGGCATGGATAGGGCAGATCAGGCAACCGGCCATCATAGGCCGATGCGAGAAATCCTCGATGGTCAGGCCGTGCGGGCTGTCGTAGCGTCCGGGCTTTTTGTCAGGGAGTTAAGAAATGAAAAGCAACGTGACGGGCTGGAGGCGCCCGTCCTGGGCCGCGCTTGCGCTGGCCCTCATCCCCACGGGGCCGGCTCTTGCCGACGGGCTGCCGCCAGTGGCGGACTTCTATGCCCCGGCCCAGGTGTATCGGCCGAAGTTGTCGCCCGACAACAAGTTCGTGGCGGCGTCCTTCGCTACCGCGAACGGGTACAAGCAGTTGGGCGTCTTCGAACTCGCCAATCTGCAGGCCTCCCGGACGATCGCCGCCATCGAGGGCGTCGATGTAGACGACTACCACTGGGTCAACAGCGAGCGCCTGGTGTTCTCGGTCGGCGATTCGGAGCAGCCCGGCCGCTTCCTGCTGCCAGGCCTGTGGGCGGTGAATCGGGACGGCAGTGATTTCCGCCAGCTGATCTATGCCTCCTACAGCGCCGAGGCGGTCAACAGCCGTGTCATCGACCGTCGCTTGAGCGCCGAATGGTCGCTGCTGGACGTCGTGCGCGATGGCAGCCAGGATGTCGTTGTCGTGGCGCCCACCTGGGACGCCAAGGGCGCCTTCGTCGACACCAAGCTCTCCCGGCTCAATACGCTCAACGGTCTGAGCACCAGCATCAGCGTGGGCGCGCCTGACCATGCCTACGACTGGACGCTGGACCGGCAGGGGCGGCCCGCCGCGGTGACTACGCTGGACAAGGGCCGCTACGCGTCCTACCTGAAAACAGCCAAGGGCTGGGAGCAATGGCAGGAGGCCGATGCCTACAAGGGGAGCTATGCCGAGCCCTACTGGATCGGTCCGGAAGGCGAACTGCTGGTGACCGACCGGCGCGGCGCCGACACGCAGGCGCTCTTCAGCGTCGACCGCCAATCGTTCAAGCCTGCCGAACAGGCCATCGTCAAGCTCAAGGGCTACGACTTCAACGGCGCGCCGATCTACGACGCCCAGGCCGGTCGCCTGCTGGGCTGGCGCTACGAGAACGACGCACCCGGCACCCACTGGGTGGACGCCGACATGAAGGCGCTGCAGGCCGAGATCGATCAGCGCCTGCCCGCCACCGTCAACCTCATCGACTGCGAGAGCTGCACGACCGCGCAGACCGTGATCGTGACGTCCTTCTCGGACCGCCAGCCCTTCATCTACTACCTGTACGACCGCAAGGCCCGCTCGTTCAAGATCCTCGGCCGCGCGCGACCCGCGATCAAGCCCGAGCAGATGGGCCTGCGCGACGTCTACCGCTTCAAGGCCCGTGATGGCATGGAGATCCCGGTCCTGGTGACCCAGCCCGCCGGCAAGGCCGACGGGCCGCGGCCGGCGGTGCTGCTGGTCCATGGCGGTCCCTGGGTGCGCGGCACGCACTGGCAGTGGGAGCAGGACGCGCAGTTCCTGGCCTCGCGCGGCTATGTGGTGATCGAACCCGAGTTCCGCGGCAGCACCGGCTATGGCGCCGACCTCCACCGCGCCGGCTGGAAGCAGTGGGGCCTGGCGATGCAGGACGACCTGGCGGACGCCACCCGCTGGGCCGCGAAGCAGGGCTGGGTGGACCCGCAGCGCGTCTGCATTGCCGGCGCGAGCTACGGCGGCTATGCGGCACTGATGGGGCTGATCCGCGATGCCGAGCTGTACAAGTGCGGCTTCGAGTGGGCCGGCGTGACGGACATCAACCTGATGTATTCCATCGAGTGGAGCGACACCAGCGCCGAGTCCAAGCGCTACGGCATGCCCGTGCTCATCGGCGACCCGGTCGCCGACGCCGCGCAGCTCAAGGCGACCTCGCCGCTGGAGCAGGCCGCCCGGCTCAAGCGGCCGCTGCTGATGGGCCATGGCGGCCGCGACCGCCGTGTCCCGCTGAAGCACGGCACCGCCTTCCGCGACGCGGCGCTGCAGGCGGGCGCCAAGGTGGAGTGGGTGGAATACCCGGAGGAAGGCCACGGCTGGAGCAAGCTCGCCTCCAATGTCGACTGGTGGACCCGGGTGGAGAAGTTCCTGGATCGCAACATCGGCGCGGGTTCTCGCTAGGCCTGTCGCTCATTTCTACCGTTCGCGCCCCGGCGCCTGCGCTTCGTCGCAAGCGCCTGGGAAGCGCGGGGACCGGCTCCGATACTGACTCCATCGACACAGCAAACCCGCTGGTCGCAACGAGTCAGACAAGTCGCAAGGAGCCGATCATGAACAAGCAAGCCACCACTCTCTTCGCCGCCATCGCCGCCGTCCTGTTCGCCGGCGCCGCCCATGCCGCCCCGCAGACGATCGAGAAGCTGCCCACCGTGGTGATCACCGGCAAGGCCGTCAAGCCGCAGCAGCAGCAGGTCGTGCAGCTGCCCACCGTCGTCGTCACCGGCTACTCGATCGAAGGCCAGCTGCGCCGCCAGATGCTGGCCCAGGCTGCTGCTGCCAAGGCGGCCCGCCGCGGCTGATGCGCACGATGATGATGGATCGACGCGTCTGAGGAGCCGAATCCCGGCGGCATCGAGCGACGGTGCCTCCCGGATTCGGCTTCCCCGGCCTGTCCCCTGTTTGCGCGGGGTGCCGCGGGCATTCGTGAATCTGCCCTTAGCGGCTGCGATGACAGGCTCTATCTTGCGGGCTCGCACGGAGAGCCCCGCATGAGTCATCGAGCACCCTGGTGGCAGGCCGCAGTCCTGCTGGCCGTACTGGCCTGGAACGGCGGCGTCCCCGCCGCCGCCGCCACGGAGCCGCCGCCGGTGGCCGACTTCTACCGCGTGCCCAAGCTGCACCGGCCCTTGATGTCGCCGGACAACCGCCACGTCGCCGTGGCCATCGCCGGCCCCGGCGGCTACCGGCGCCTGGCCGTCTTCGACGTGGACAAGCCCGATTCGGCCCAGGTCGTGGCCAGCTTCAACGACGCCGATGTGGACCGCTACCAGTGGGTCAGCAGCAAGCGCCTGGTGTTGAGCGTCGGCGACGACGAGAACCCCGACCGCGCCCTGGCGCCCGGCCTGTGGGCGGTGGACAGCGATGGCGGTGACTTCCGCCAGCTGGTGCTGGCCGGCTTCTTCAGCGAGACCAAGGTGGCCGACCGGCGCCTGCCCGCGCGCTGGAGGCTGCATTCAGTGCTGCGCGACGGTTCCGACGACGTGCTGGTCGAGGCACCGACCTTCGACGGCGCCTTCGAGCTGACCGGCATGAACCTGGCGCGGCTGGACACCCGCACGGGCCTGAGCCGCAGCCTCTCGCTCGGCGCGCCGGAGCACGCGGTCTCATGGGTGGTCGACCGCAGCGGCGCCCCGGTCGCGTTGACGACGTTCAAGAACGGCCGCCGCACCACGATGCTCAAGGAGGCGCAGGGCTGGACCGCCTGGGAGGAAGGCGATGCCTTCGGCGCCGACCTGGTGCAGCCCTACTGGATCGGCCCGGCCGGCGAGTTGCTGGTGCGAGCGCGCCGCGGTCGGGACACCCTGGCGCTCTTCCAGGCGGACCGCAAGACGCTGCAGTTGCCGGCGCAGCCGCTGGTGAGCACGCCCGGCTACGACTTCACCGGCGAGCCCGTCTTCGACAGCGCGGCCGGCCGCGTGCTGGGCTGGCGCTACGAGACCGATGCGCCGGGCACGGTATGGCTTGACCCTGCCATGAAGACGCTGCAGGCCTAGATCGACGCGCAGCTGCCCGGCACCGTCAACCGCATCGACTGCGAGAGCTGCCTGGGCGCGAACACGGTCGTCGTCACGTCCTTCTCCGATCGCCAGCCCCCGGTCTACGCCTTCTACGATCGCAAGGCCCGGGCCTTCGCGCTGCTGGGCCAGTCGCGCGCGCAGATCGATCCGCGGCAGATGGGCCGGCGCGACGTCCACCGCATCAAGGCGCGCGACGGGCTGGAGTTCCCGGTCCTCGTCACCCTGCCCGCCGGCAAGGCCGCGGGGCCGCGACCGGCCGTGGTGCTGGTGCACGGCGGGCCCTGGCTGCGCGGCACGCATTGGGCCTGGCAGCGCGATGCGCAATTCCTCGCCTCGCGCGGCTATGTCGTCATCGAGCCCGAGTTCCGCGGCAGCACGGGCTACGGCGAGAAGCTCTTCCGCGCCGGCTGGAAGCAGTGGGGCCTGGCCATGCAGGACGACGTCGTCGACGCGACCCGCTGGGCCGTGGCCCAGGGTTGGGCGGACCCGCAGCGCATCTGCCTGGCCGGCGCCAGCTACGGCGGCTACGCGACGTTGATGGGCCTGATCCGTGATCCGGCGCTGTACCGCTGCGGCTTCGAGTGGGTCGGCGTCAGCGATGTGGGGCTGATGTACTCGATCGCCTGGAGCGACTTCAGCGACGAGTGGAAGCGCTTCGGCATGCCGCTGCTGATCGGTGATCGCAAGGCGGACGCCGCGCAGCTGGAGGCCACCTCCCCGCTGATGCAGGCGGCGCGGCTGCAGCGCCCGCTGCTGATGGGCGCAGGCGGGCAGGACATGCGCGTGCCGGTGAAGCACGGCAGCGAGTTCCGCGATGCCGCCCGGCGCGCCGGCGCCGCCATCCAATGGGTGGAGTACCCGGAGGAGGGCCATGGCTGGCGCAGGCTGGAGAACCATGTGGACTGGTGGACGCGGGTCGAGAAGTTCCTGGACCGGCACATCGGGGCCGCCATGGGCAAGGAATGACCCCGCTGTTTCCCGGACCCGCCCGGCCCCAAGTCGCCGACAATATGCTCTGCCTGCCAACCACAAACCGTGTCGGAGACCGCGCGTGTCAGAAGAAATCCGCAAGCGCAGATCATGGCTTGACGGCTTCATGGCCTATCCCCTGCCGCCGGGTGTCAGCGAAGCCCAGTTGCGCGACAACATCGTCGTGCTCGACCAGGCCCTCTACGGGCTCTGGAACCTTGGCGAGAACCTGGTGTTCGCCTGGACGCCCGAGCCGCGCGGCCTGCGCCTGCTGGTGGCGCCGCACCCGCTGCTGACCGAGTTCGCCCAGGGCGGCGCCGATGCCGAGGAAGCCCAGCGCCGCAGCCGCCTGCTCGAGGAGCTGCTGGGCACCCAGGACCACCTCGGCGGCGAGGAGTTCGACCGCATGGCCCGCGAGCTGGGCCTGGCGCCGCTTCCGATCCCGCTGCCCTACGAGCCCCAGGCCGGCCTCGGCCTGGGCCTGATCGCGGCCATCATCGCGCGCTACGGCGTGCGCCTGGTCGAGGACCGCGCGGTGATCCTGTTCGATGCCGTGGGCTTCTCGTTGCTCTCGCCGCTGGAGCAGGTGGTGCAGCTCAACAGCCTGTCCTGCTCGGTCAACGCCGCCTACGCCAAGCTGCTGGACCGCGAGATCAACATCAACTTCGCCCGCACGACCACCGGCGACGGCTTCTACATCTGGAACCGCATGCGCGGCATCGAGGCCAATGTCGAGCTCTACCAGCTGATGCAGTTCATCCTGGCCGACAACGCGCTGGCCCGCGAGCGTGCGCAGCGGCCGGGCTCGGTGCCGCAGCTGCGGGCCTGCTTCCACGTCGGCTCGCACTACGAGTTCTATCAGAGCGAGGGCCTGAACCCGACCTCGTTCAGCTACTTGGTGGGCCAGGTCACGATCGAGCTGGCGCGCATGATCGAGCGGGCGCTGCCGGGCCAGATCCTGGTCGGCAAGTTCAACACGCTGATGCGCAACGAGCGCGGCGGCGACACCTTCCGCATCGACAGCATGGACTTCGTCGAGCGCACGCGCCAGCCGCTGAAGGCGCTGAACGGCCTGGCCCTCGCCGGCGCCGAGATCGACGAGATCGCCTGCTACCTGACCGGCAAGGCCGAGGGCATGGCCGGGGAGTTCGGCATCAGCGAGTTCGAGATCGCCGACAAGCACGGCAAGCCGCACCGCGTCTACAACGCCAAGATCAACATCCACCGCCGCGCCGGCGAACCGATCTTCCTGGGCCTGCGCGAGGAGGACCTGCCGGCTTTCCCGGCACGCCTCGTCTCGGCATGACGACAGCCGCTGCCCTCACAGTTGTGTACAAAATCGTCGATTGACCGCCGTCCGTGGCCTCGCGGCCACCAGCCGTCCGGATCAGGCGTTAGGATCACGGCATAACACCGAGACAGCAGAGCAGTCCATGACCGACCTGTCCGCGCAGGCGCCGTCATTCATTGGGTTGGGGCAGCGGCGCAACCTGGCAATCCTTTTTGCCGATCTTTCGGACTCGACACGCCTCGCCGAGTCCGTCGAGGCGGAGCATTACGCGCTGATGCTCGCCGAGCTCCGTGCGCTCTATCAACGCATCGTGCCGCGCCATGGCGGCCTGGTGATCCGCATCCAGGGCGACGGCATGCTGGCCATCTTCGGCCACCCCGAGGCCCGCGAGGACGATGGCCGCCGCGCCACCGAGGCCGCGCTGGAGCTGCACGAGGCGGTGCGCCGCATGCGTCCGCCGCCGGGCTGGCAGCCCTCGCTGAGCCTGCATTCGGGCATCCACGCCGGCCTGGTGCTGATGCACGAGGGCGACGAGGTGCGCGGCCGCTTCGAGCTGCTGGGCAATGCGCCCAATATCGCCGCCCGCCTGTCCGACGCCGCGCGCGCCGGCGAGATCCTCGTCAGCGAGGAGACGCTGGGCCTGCAGGGACACTTCTTCCACACCAGCGAGCGCCAGAGCCTGCAGCTGCGCGGCCGGGCCACGCCGCTGGCGGTGTTCGCGGTGCATGGCCGCGCGGCCATCGGCCGGCGCTTCGAGGCCAGCGTGCAGCGCGGCCTGGCGCCTTTTGTCGGCCGCGAGCGCGAGCTGGCGCTGATGGAGAAGGCGCGCGACGAGGCCTTCTCCAGCACCAATCCGCAGCGCTCGCTGTGGCTGAGCCTGCGCGCCGGCGCCGGCGTGGGCAAGACCCGGCTCACCGAGGAATTCCTGCGCCGCACCGCCGCGGCCGGCGGCTGCCAGATCCACCGCGGCTACTGCGAGGCCTATCTCAGCGCCGAGCCACTGCAGCCCTTCCTGCAGATGCTGGCCGCGCTGACCGACATGCCCGAGGTCCAGCACGCCCGCCAGCTGCCGCCCAAGGCCCGCCCGCAGGCGCTGCTCGAGGTGCTGGCCGCACAGGCGCAGCAGGTGCCGCAGCTGCTGGTGATCGACGACCTGCAGTGGGCCGACGACGCCAGCCTGCAGCTGCTGCACCGCCTGCTGGCGCTGGCCCGCGAGCGCGCGCTGCCGCTGCTGCTGATGACCGCCGCCCGCCCGCGCGCGCCCGGCGATGTGATCCCCGCCGCCGGCGACAACGAGGCGGCGGTGCTTGAGCTGCAGCCCTTCAGCGACGACGAGGCCACCCAGGCCGTCCAGCACCTGCTGCCGCAGACCGACCCCTTCATCGCCGCCGAGGTGCAGCGCCATGCCGGCGGCAATGCCCTGTTCATCGAGGAACTCTGCCACGCGCTGGCCAACGAGATCGGCGCCCGCTTCGGCGGCACCGGCCAGCCGGGCACGGCCTGGCTGAGCGCCCTGGTGGAATCGCGGATGGCGCGGCTGGCCGAGGAACACAAGCAGGTGCTGCGCGCCGCCGCCGCCATCGGCAACGTGATCCCCGCCTGGCTGCTGACCAAGCTCAGCGGCCGCGCCGCGGACGACCCGGCCGTGCTGGCGCTGGCCGAGCAGGACTTCGTCTTCCCCGACTCGCGCCCCGGCTATCTGCGCTTCAAGCACGGCATCACCCGCGACATCGTCTACGAGGCCATCGGCCTGCACGAGCGCCAGGCCATGCACCGCCAGATCGCCGCCGAGCTGCGCGCCGACCCGGCGCACGCCGCCGCCCACGAACTGCTGGCCTACCACGACGGCGCCGCCGGCGACTGGGCCAGCGCCGCCCACCATGCCGAGCAGGCCGGCGACCAGGCCTTGGCCGTCTCCGCGCTGGACCGCGCCAAGAAGCAGTACCGCGCCGCGCTGGCCGCGCTGGAACACCAGGCCGCCGACGAGAACTACCGACTGCGCTGGATCGGCATCGCCCAGCGCTTCGGCATGGCCTGCGTGTTCGATGCCTCGCGGGCCGACCTGCGGGTGCTGCAGCATGCCGCCGAGCTGGCGCGCAGCAGCGAGGATCCGGCGCTGATCGGCCGCGCCGAATACTGGCTGGGCTACGTGTCCTATGCGCTCGGCGAAGCGCGCGAGGGCCTGCCCCACTGCGAGCGCGGCCTGTCCGCGGCCGAGCGGGTGGCCGACGCCGGCCTGGTCGCGCAGCTGCGCGGCACGCTGGGCCAGCTGCTCGCCGCCGCGGCCGACTACAAGCCGGCGCTGACCCTGCTCGACGAAGCGATCCTGCTGCAGGCCGACCAGGGCCGGCGCCCCGGCCGCCTGGCCATCGGCCTGGTGTACTCGCTGGCCTGCCGCGGCCAGGTGCTGGGCGACATGGGCCGCTTCGCCGAGGCGCAGGCCGCCTTCGACGAGGCGATGGACCTGATCCGCGGCAGCAACCATGCGGTCGAGGCCTCGGTGCAGGGCTGGCGTGCGGCGGTCTATCTCTGGCAGGGCCGCTGGGCCGAGGCCCAGCAGGTGGCGGCCGAGGCCCACCGCATCGGCGGCCAGGTGCGCAGCCTGTTCACCTTCGCGATGGGCCATGCAGCCGGCGCCTACGGCGCCTGGATGGAGGCGATGGCGCCCGAGGCGCTGCACAAGCTGCAGGAGGCCACGGCCTGGCTGGCGCCGCGCGGCGGCGGCCTGTTCAGCTCGCTGAACCACGGCTGGCTGGCCGAGGTGCTGGAGGCCCAGGACCGCCCGCTGGCCGCGCGTCGCCACATCGCCATGGCGCTGCGCCGCGGCCGCAAGCACGACCTGTTCGGCGCGGCCATGGCCTACCGCGCGGCGGCGCGGCTGGCGCTGCCGCACGAGGCGTCGATCTCCATGCGCTACCTGGGGCTGGCCCGGCAGGCCGCCGAGCGCCGCGGCGCCGCGCATGACGTCGGCCTCACCGATCTCTGCGCCGCCGAGATCGCCATCGCCCGCGGCCAGCCGGCGGCCCAGTGGCTGGACGCCGCCGAAGCCTGCTTCGAACGGCTCGATATGGGCTGGCATCTCGACCGCGTGCGCGGCCTGCGCGCCAAGACCTGACCTTATTACTGCACCGGCAGCGTCAGCACCGTCGGGATGCCGGTCGGCCGCAGCGTGCCGGCCTCCAGCACCGCGGCGATCACGCCCATCATCACGCCCATCGCCATCGGGTAGCCCGGGCAGGCGTGCAGCGGCGCGGGCTTCACTTCATCGTTGCGGTCGCCGCCGAAGACGGTGAAGTGGCTGCAGCCCGCAGCCGCCGCGGCGGAGGCGATGCCGACCACCAGCAGGTCGTTCTCGAACACCGTCACCTCGCCCAGCTTGTGCGGCACGCCCTTGGCATAACGCCAGACCTGAGCGGGCACCGGCGAGCGCATCATCACCTGGATCAGCGGCTGGCGCAGCAGGGCGTTGGCGCGCTCGTAGAGCGCGGTGGGATCGGCCGCGCCGCCGAGCGGCCAGCGCGACTGCAGGTCCCACAGTGCCTTGCCGTTCACCCAGCCGCCCAGCGCGGTCAGCAGGTTGCCGTGCACGGTGGGCGGGAAGCCCAGCATGATGCCGGCCAGCGTGCGTTCGGCGATCGTCGCGTCGCCGGCCTGGCGCAGCGGCTCCACGGCGTCCAGCGTGGCCTGCACCAGCGGCAGCTGCGAGAGGTCGGGCTTCGTCGCCAGCCAGTCGCGCACCGAGGCCAGCATCGCCTGCCCGCCGGCCATGCCCTCGCGGTCGACGATGGGCGAGGGATGCGGGCCGAACACATGGCGCGAGACCTTCAGCAGGTCCGCGGGGCAGCGGCCCTGCGGCGTGGCCGTGGCCGGATGGAACTCGGTGCCCCACATCTCCCGTCCGTTGGGCAGGCCGAACCAGGCCGTGCACAGCTGGGCCAGCACGCGCAGCGAGAGCTGCTCGAGGTCCAGCGTCGCCTCGGCCAGCTGCAGCTTGGCGGCCGTGGGCAGCAGGCGCGCGAGTTCTGCCTTGGCAAAGCCGTAGGCCCGCGCGAAGGCGTCCTGCTCGGTGATCGCCTCGATCGCCGCGTTCACCAGCGGCGCCTGCTCGTCGTGGCCGCTGTCGGTATCCAGGCCCAGGTAGCCCACGCCGATCGAGTCGCGCATGCGCTCGGCATAGCCGCGCACCGAGTAACGGTCCGGTGAATTGCGGAACACCTGCATCACCAGCTTCGGATCGCCGACCAGCACGCCATAGGCGGTGCGCAGCACGCCGCCGGGCTGCGCGCGCACATGGGCCCAGGCGAAGTCGCGGCTGGCGCTGTCCTCCAGCGCCAGCTGCCAGCCGGTGAAGTCGTCAGTGGCCGGCGCGCGCCAGGCCGGTGGCTGCGGCGCGGCGGGCGCCAGCAGCCGCGCGATGTCCTTCAGCGCGGTGACCGAAGGCACGAAGTAGTAGCCGCCCCACTGCAGCTCGACGAAGGGCTCGCGGCCGAGGTCCACGTCCACCACCCGGCCATTGATCTCCACCCGGTAGATGCGGTTCTGGTCCGGGTCGGCCACGGCCAGCAGCGGGTCGGGCTGGGCCGCGTAGCCGCCGCTGCTGTTGCCGCCGGCGATCCAGCGCTGGATGGTCTCGAACTGCTCGGCGATGTTGGCGTTGTAGGCGATGAAGAAGAGGCCGTGGTCGGTGTCGGTCGTCGCGTGCGGGTCGTAGGGGTCGCCGTAGGACATGCCGCGGCGCAGGAGGCGCGGCGGCGTCAGCTCGCGCGGGTTGGCGCGGCGGATGTGCGAGTGGATCGGGCACTTGCTGCCTTCGGCGTCCGCGGCGTAGTTGAAATCGTTGGTCTGCTTGCGGCCGCTGGTGGCCAGCGGCACGCCGCCGCGGGTGCGGCCCATCATCTTGCCCAGCAGCAGCTCCTTGTCCACCCGCAGCGCGGCGGCCTGCGCATCGAGCTGGCGGTTCAGCCGGCCCACATGCTGGCGCAGCTTGCGCACGACCATGAAGCTGCCGTTGTCCAGCAGCGCGTCGGGCAGCTCGGGCACGGCCTGGCGGTCGCGGCTGGTCGGGTAGCCGAGCAGCAGCTCGCCGCGCGGCACCTCGTCGGACCAGGTCTGGTAGGGCGGCGGCGTGTGGCGGCAGGCCGGCTGGCTGATGCCGTCCACGAAGCCGAAGTTCTCGCGCACCACCGGCGCGCCGTGGCCGTCGCGGCTCGGGATCGCATTGCGGCGCATCGCCTCGACGGACAGCACGCGCAGCCCGCTGTCCGCGCCCAGCAGCGCGGCGATGGCCTGCTCCAGCGGCAGGGTCAGGCGGTCGCGCACGCAGCGCAGCTGCAGCAGCAGGTGGACGCTGGCCAGCTCGACCGGGCCGCCGTCGGCGCTGCCGGCGGGCCAGTTGCGGCGCGGCGTCTTCCAGTACTTCGGATGGTTGTGCCGCAGGTCGCCCAGCGCGCCGGCGCGCTGCTCCATGCCCTCGCGGAAGGGCTGGGGCAGGCGGGCCAGCAGCGCCGGCCCCGCGCCCAGCGCGATGAAGCCGGCCAGGCTCAGCGCGATGTTGCGATACCAGCCGTCGTCGGGCGTGTGGCCGTGCTGGCCGTCGTGCTCGGTGCTGGGCGTGAAGGCGCCGAGCCAGGCCAGCGCCTTGGCGGCGTCGTCCACATGCAGCAGCACCAGCGCGCCGGTGTTCAGGTTGGCATAGCCGCTGAGCATGCCGCCCTGGATGTCGGCCGGGCGGAAGGCCAGGCTGCGCGGCTCGATGTCGATCTCCGGCGGCTCGGTCTCCAGCCAGGCCAGCTGGGCGTGGTACTGCTCGCGCACCGGATGGCCGGGCGGGAACAGCGCCGGCGTGTCCAGCTCGACCATCTCGAACAGCACGTTGCGGGCCGCGCGCAGCAGGCACCAGCCGTCCGGCGCGGCGTGGTCGAAGTAGCGCTCCAGCAGGTACAGCGCGGACAGCGCAGGCAGGCCGCGGATGGCCATGTCGGCGCGCGCCGGCGGATCGGTCGGCAGCGCGCGGCTGGCACCGGCCAGGTCGGTGCGCAGCCGGGTGGCGGCAAGCGCCGGGTTGCCGGGCGTGCCGCCGCGCAGCAGCTGTTCGCTGGCGGCCAGGTACTCATGGTCGCTGACCGAGCGGCCCGACTCGATGAACAGGAAGCCCGGGGCGATCTCGTTGTCGCGCACCCACTGGGCATAGCGCTCGAAGCTGGTGTCCACCGACAGGTGATAGCTGCTGCAGTGGCACAGGATGATGTCCAGCAGCGTGCCCAGGTCGCGCCAGATGACGCGCATGTACGGCTCCCACCCGCCGTCGAAGTTCACGTTCAGCAGCAGGCGGTGCGGCTCGCCGCTGCCCGGCGCGGGGTCGACGACCGCCCAGCGGAAGGAATGGACGATGCGGAAGCGGCTGACCAGGTCGGTGTAGCGGGTCGGCGGCATCGCGGACTCGCGCGAGGCCAGGCGCAGCGCGTTGAGCGTCTTCAGCACGGCGCGCAGCCGGGCCACATGGGTGATCTGTTCGTAGGCCTGGACGAAGCCGGGCTTGATCGGCGTCAGCAAGGTCAGGTCGGTGATGCCTTGCAGCTGGGTATCGAGGCGGCTCGATGACATCGGAAAAGCTCCCACTTGTTCTTGGTCGAGTGCGCAGTGGAGCCGCATGGCGGCGGCGCGGCAAGCGGGCTTGCACCAAAAGGCGGGGATGCTGGTGAATTTTGACGTTATGTCCGATGGATACGGGCATCTCGTCGGCTTCGGCGCAACTCGTCGCGCGCCGCTGCTGTTCATCCCATTGCGACGGCGCTCCATCGCTGCGCGCTGTCGGAATGCGGGCCTAACGCCCAAACTGCATGCATCGACAAACGATTTCCCCTCGCAACCAGGACCTCGGACACCCACCCACGGAGCCCCATCATGAACACCACCGCCGCCACCCTCCTGATCGCCCTTGCCAGCGCCGCTGCCAGCCTCCTGCCGATGGATGGCGTGCAGGCCGCCGAGGCCAAGCCGCAGATCGTGAAGCTGGAGCGCGTGGTGATCGAAGGCCGCCGCGCCCAGGTCGTCAAGCTGCCGACGGTGGTCGTCGAAGGCCGCCGCCAGCGCACGGCGGACGAACTCCAGCTGGCCAAGGCCGGCAACTGCAAGACCAGCGAGACCTGCTGATGATGAGCCTCAACCTCAGCTCTATTTGAATGCGTAGCTCGCGCTCAGGTAGTAGAAGCGCCCGCGCGGATCGGTATAGCTCGGGTCGTAGCCCGAGATGAAGAAATAGGCCTGGTTGGAGAACGGCGGGCTGGTGTTGAACATGTTCTTCACGCCGGCGCGCAGGGTCAGGCCCTTCAGCGCCTGCCAGCTGCCTGACATGTCCCACAGCGAATAGGCCTTCACCCGGTTGGCCTGCACCACGGTGCCGGTGTTGGTGTCGATGGCGGAGTTCTGGTCCTCGTAGCCGCTGATATAGCTGTTGGTCAGCGCCAGGCCCCAGGGGCCGTTCTCCCAGTCCACGGTCAGGCGGTGGCGCCAGCGCTGCACCACGCCGTCGGTGACGAACTTGCCGAGGTTGCTCACGTAGGGATCGCCGTAGCCGGTCTGCTCCTTGGACTGCAGCGTCAGCGTGCCGCGCAGCGCCGCGCCGAACTTGCCGATCGGCGTGGCGCCGCCCTGCCACTGGAACACCAGGTCGATGCCCGAGACCTTCTGGCGGCCGCGGTTCTCCTTGTTCAGGTCGATGTAGCAGATCGAGCTGTCATCGGGGTCGTAGTCGCACAGCGGGTTGCCGTCCTGGTTGTAGCGGTGGATCAGCGAGGCGTATTTGGCGGCGTTGGCCAGGATCACGTCGTCGCCCAGCGTGTTGATCAGGTCGCGCTTGTTGACGAACCACCAGTCGGCGCTGCCGGAGAAGGACTTGCCCGCCTGCCACTGCAAGCCCAGCGAGCCCTGGCGCGAGCGCTCGGGCTTGAGCTTCGCGTTGGCATGGGTGTGGGCTTCCCAGGAGTCGGCGCAGGTGGCGAGGTCGTTGCCGGTTTCGGCCATGCAGACGGGGTCGGGCAGGATGGCGGTGAAGCTGACCTTCTCGGGGCGGTACAGGTCGACCAGCGTCGGCGCGCGGAAGCCCGTGCCCACCGAGCCGCGGAACTGCAGCGAGGGCATCGCCCTGTAGGTGAAGCCGAGCTTCGGATTGGTCGTGCCGCCGACGGCCTGGTAGTGGTCGTGGCGGATGGCGAACTGCAGCTCCAGCTGCTTGGTGATTGGCGCCAGCAGCTCGGCGTAGACGGCCCAGACCTTGCGCGAGTTGTCGGTGGTGTTGGCGTCGCCGGGCGTGTCGTCGCCGAGGATGTTGTCGGAGGCGAGCAGGTCGGAGATGCGCGAGGCGGCCTTCTCGCGGCGGAACTCGCTGCCCAGCGCCAGCGCCAGGTCGCCGCCGCTGAGCTTGGCCAGCGTGGTCGTGCCCTTGAGGTCGATCTCGTCCATCGTGCCGCGGGCGCTGCGGACTTCGTCGTTGATCTCGATGCTCTTCAGGTAGGCGAGGCCTTCGGCGCTGCTCGGGCCGAAGGGGTTGATCAGCAGGCTCTCTACGCCCTCGACCGCCTTGTCGTAGATGAAGTAGCCCTTCACGTCGCGGTCATGCACGGTGTTGACGCTGTGGTTCCAGGCCCAGCTGTAGTCCCAGCGGCCCAGCGTGCCCTCCATGCCGACGACCAGCCGCGTGCCGGTGCTGGTCAGCTCGCTGGCGCGCTTGCCACCGTCGAGCAGGCGGCCGCGCACGCTGACTGCATGGTCGTCCGGCAGCGCATCGACGATGCCGGTGGCGGCCAGCTGCGGGATCAGGGCCATGTCGATGTCGGCCGAGGGGAAGCGGTTGCTGGTGCCCACGTACCAGGTGCGCGCGCGGGCGGCCGAAGCTTCGAGGAAGAGCTGGTGCTTGTCGCCCAGCGCCAGCACGCCGCGGCCGAGGAAGCTGGTCTTGTCGGACTTGGGCGAGAGCTCCAGGTCGCGCATGAAGTCGTAGGTGCAGCCGAAGGTGCCGCCCACGCCGGCGGGCAGGTAGAGCGTGTGCGGCGGGTTGCAGTTGGGCGTGGACAGGTTGAAGGTGCGGCTGTCCAGCAGCTGGCCGTTGACCTGGAAGTTCTGCGACTGCAGGTAGTCGAGCTGGTCGCCCGACTGCAGGCGGATGTTGGCCGGGAAGCCATAGCCCGACAGCAGCCAGGGCAGGCGCTGCGGGATCTGCAGCTCGGAGATGAACTTGCGCTGCGAGGTATCGAGCCGGCCGGTGTGCTGGAAGTCGAGCACGCCGAAGACGTTGAAGCCGTCGCGGGCCAGGTCGCCGGCGCCGGCCGTGATCGAGGCCTGGCGCTTGCCGGCGCCGCCCTCCTGCGTCTTGCCGCCGTAGACGTCCAGCTGCACGCCGCGGAAGTCCTTCTTGGTGATGAAGTTGACGACGCCGCCGATCGCGTCGGTGCCGTAGATCGCCGAGGCGCCGTCCAGCAGCACCTCCACCCGCTCGATCGCGGCGGCGGGGATGTTGTTCAGGTCCACGCCCGCGTCGTCGCCGGGCGAGGCGAAGTTGGCCATGCGCCGGCCGTTCAGCAGCACCAGCGTGGACGAGGTCCCCAGGCCGCGCAGGTTGACCGAGTTCAGGCCCATCTGGTCCTTCACGCCGCCGGTGCCGATGCTCACGCCATCGGTGAGGTTGTTGCTGGCGCCGGTCAGCGTGGCCATCATTTCGGCCGCTGTTGTGATGCCGGCCTTGAGCATGTCCTGCCGGGTCAGCACCTGCACGGTCGTCACGCCCTCGCTGACCGGTCGCTTGATCGATGAGCCGGTGATCTCCACCCGCTCCAGCGACTCCTGCGCCTGCGCCAGCAGCGGCGGCGTCAGCATCAGCGAGGCCAGCAGGGTCAGGCGGAACGCGCGTCTACGTCGCATGTGTGTCTCCCTCATGTCGGCAACAAGGCTTCACAGGCTTGTACCAGAGCGAAACATGGACGGCTGTCGCGGCAGCCCGACAGATGCAACAGCGCTTTCCTGCCTTCTGATCAGGGCGCGATCAAGCCCCAGCGCAGCGCCACCAGCGTCAGCTCCGACTGGTTGCTGGCGCCGAGCTTCTGCTTGACGTGGAACAGGTGCGTGCCGACGGTGCTGGGCGCGAGCTTCAGGTTGTCGGCGATCTGCGCCACCGAGCGGCCCTGGGCCAGTTGCAGGAAG
Source organism: Pelomonas sp. KK5 (assembly GCF_001984095.1). Lineage (GTDB taxonomy): Bacteria > Pseudomonadota > Gammaproteobacteria > Burkholderiales > Burkholderiaceae_C > KK5. Next base: position 29,914 of record NZ_LYVQ01000012.1, on the reverse strand, counting down.
ACCGAGAACTCGCGCTCGCTCAAGGCATCGGCCGGGTTGGCCGGCCCACCCTGGATCTCGGCGATGGCCAGGGCCTGCGCGGTGTGCGGGTCCACGTAGGGCCGGTTGGCGGCCACGGCGGTGACGGCCTCGATCAGCGCCTGCGGCGCGCTGCGCTTGGCCAGGTAGCCGAGCGCGCCGGCGCGCAGCACGCGCCGCGGATGGGCCGTGTCCTCGTGGGCCGAGAGCACCAACACGCGCGCCTTCGGGTCCTGCGCGAGCAGGCGCCGCACGGCTTCAAGCCCGCCCATGCCGGGCATCGTCAGGTCCATCACCACCACGTCGGGCCGGTGGCGCGCGTAGTCGGCGCAGGCCTGCTCGCCGGTGTCGGCTTCGGCCACCACCTCGATGCCGGCGTGGTTGGCCAGCAGCATGCGAAAGCCCATACGGACCAGCGCGTGGTCGTCGACGAGCATCACGCGGATCATCGTTCCCGTCATGCAGGCAGCTCCATGCGCAGCTCGGTGCCTGGCCCGTCACCGCGCCGCGCCGTGGCCAAGGTGCCGCCCAGGCCCTCGGCCCGCTCGGCCAGCCAGCGCAGGCCGTGGTGGCCGGCGGCGGGGCGGGGTTCGTCGGGCAGGCCGCGGCCGTTGTCTCGCAGCTGCAGCAGCACGCGGCCGTCCTCGCGGCGCAGCGCGATGTCGATCCGCGAGGCCTGGCCGTGCCGCAGCGCGTTGGTGACGCCCTCCTGGGCGCCGCGGTACAGCGCCAGGGCAGGGTCAGGGGCCAGCGCCGCCTCGCCCAGCTGCACGTCGAGATTGAGCGTGATGCCTTCCTGGCTGCGGCGGGTGCGCTCGACCAGGTCGGCCAGCGCCTCGGTCAGGCCCAGCGCGTCGAGCACCGGTGGCGCCAGGCGCGGCACGATGCCGTGCATCGCGTCGTACAGGCGCGAGGATTCGTCGGCGATCAGCCGCGCCGCCTGCTCGGCCTGCGGGTCGATGCCCTGCACCCGCTGCACGATCGAGACGGCCATGCTGTGCATCGCGGTGACCGACTGGCCCAGTTCGTCGTGCAGCTCGCGGGCGATGCGGCGCCGCTCCTGCTCCAGCTCGGCCTCCAGCCAGCGGGTCAGCTCGCGGTTGTCGGCCAGGCGCCGCTCGGTTTCGAGGTTAGCCCGCAGCCGGCCGACCATGCGGTTGAAGGCCGCGCCGATCAGCCGCGCCTCGGTGCCCGGCAGCGGCGGCAAGGCCACGTCGAGCCGGCCGGCCTCGACCTCGTCCAGCGCCCCCGCGATCTGCGCGAAGGGCCGCGCGGTGCGCCCGACCAGCCAGAACACCAGCGCATTGACGACCAGCAGCATCACCGCGGCCCCGCCGCACAGCACCACCATGTAGTCCCAGGCGTCGATGGTGGCGCGCGAGGCGTTGGACTCGGTCACCAGCCGCCCGCCGGGGAAGGCGATCGACTGCACCGAGGGCGGCGGCGCGATCAGCGCGTCGAACCAGTCCGGCGCGTCGCGGCCGGCCTTGTAGCGGGACGGCGGCGAGCGGTAGATGACATGGTCCTGCTCGTCGTAGAGCACGATGTCGTTGGAGCGCACGCGGCCCACGCCCTGCAGATAGGCCAGGATCGCCGGCATGCCCTGCGCGCCGTAGAGCATGGCGTTGCGCTGCAGCAGCTGCATCGCCACCAGGTTGGCGGCCACCACCTCCTCGTGCACCGACTCGCGCATGCTGCGCAGCTGCAGGCCGAGGATGGCGGCGACGAAGAGGATCGTCAGCGAGGCGACGATCAGGTTGATGCGGCTGCGCAGGGTCATGGTCGGGCCATGGTAGCCAAGGCTTGGGGGAGCAGGCCGAGCGCTGCAGGCCGATTCATGATTTTCATGAGGTGTGATTCAAGACAGGGGCGCTGGTCCGGAGGGCGGTGCGCGGTGACGATGGCTCACGGGGGCATGTCGCCTCCCGCGTATCTCATCCACAAGGAGACCTCTATGACCTGGACCACACCGACCGCTCAGGACTTCCGCTTCGGCTTCGAGATCACCGCCTACTCGGCCGCTCGCTGATCGACGAGGACATGCGCATCACCGTGCTCGGCTCGGCCGCCGGCGGCGGCTTCCCGCAGTGGAACTGCAACTGCCGCAACTGCGCGGGCGTCCGCGCGGGCACGGTGCGCGCCAAGCCCCGCACGCAGTCCTCGATCTTCATCCGCGCGGATGAAGGCCAGGACGGCGTGCTCTTCAACGCCTCGCCGGATATCCTGGAACAGATCCGCGCCCGGCCCGAACTGCAGCCGGCCCGCGGCATCCGCGACACCGCGATTGCCGCCGTCGTCCTGATGGACGGGCAGGTGGACCATGCCACCGGCCTCTTCATGCTGCGCGAGCGCGGCACGCCGCTGCCGCTGTGGTGCACCGATCCGGTGGCCGAGGATCTCTCCACCGGCAACCCGATCCTGCGCGTGCTGGAGCACTACTGCGGTGTCCGGCGGCAGCCGATCCCGCTGGACGGCGCGCGCTTCGAGGTGGCCGGCCTGAGCCTGCAGGCGCTGCCGCTCTCAAGCAAGCCGGCGCCCTATTCGCCGCGGCGCGAGGCGCCGGTGGCCGGCGACAACATCGGCCTGCTGATCCGCGACGGCCGCAGCACCGTGTTCTACGCGCCGGGCCTCGGTGCGATCACGCCGCCGGTGTTCGACGCGATGGCCGGCGCCGATGCCGTGCTGGTCGACGGCACCTTCTGGACCGACGACGAGATGCCGCGCCTGGGCCTGTCGACGAAGACCGCGCGTGACATCGGCCACCTGCCGCAGTCCGGCCCCGGCGGCATGATCGAGTGGCTCGGCCGCCTGCCCGCGCGCACGCGCCGGCTGCTGATCCACATCAACAACACCAACCCGATCCTCGACGAGGACTCGCCCGAACGCGCGCTGCTGGAGCGCGCCGGCATCGAGGTCTGCGAGGACGGGCAGCGGATCGACACTTCGACATGAGCATGAGCATGACGCCCTGGACCCGCGATGAGTTCGAGCAGCAGCTGCGCGAACGCGGTCGCAGCTACCACATCCATCACCCGTTCAACGTGATGCTCAACAGCGGCCGCGCCACGCCCGAGCAGGTGCGCGGCTGGGTGGCCAACCGCTACTACTACCAGACGGCGATCCCGATCAAGGACGGTGCCGTCATCTCCAACTGCCCGGACCCGGCGGTACGCCGCGGCTGGGTGCAGCGCATCCTGGACCACGACGGCTTCGAGCTCAACGGCATCAAGGACCCCGGCGGCATCGAGGCCTGGTTGCGGCTGGCCGACGCGGTGGGCCTGAAACGCGAAGAAGTGACCGACCTGCGCCACGTGATCCCGGCGCTGCGCTTCGCGGTCGATGCCTATGTGAACTTCGCGCGCCGCGCGCCCTGGCAGGAGGCGGTCTGCTCCTCGCTGACCGAGCTGTTCGCGCCGGAGATCCACAAGCAGCGCCTGGCCGGCTGGCCCGAGCACTATCCCTGGATCGAGCCGGGCGGCCTGCACTACTTCCGCAGCCGGGTGAGCCAGGCGCGGCGCGATGTGGAGCAGGGCCTCGCGATCACGCTCGATCACTTCACCACGCGCGCGCAGCAGGAGCGGGCACTCGAGGTGCTGCAGTTCAAGCTGGACATCCTGTGGGCGATGAACGACGCGATGGCGCTCAAGTATGGAGTTACTTCATCATGAGACCGAGGATCGGCCCCGGCTTCCGCCTGCAGTTCGAGCCGGCGCAGGACGCGCATGTGCTGCTGTATCCGGAGGGCATGGTGAAGCTCAACCCCAGCGCGGCGCAGATCCTGCTGCGCTGTGATGGCGAGCGCAGCGTCGAGGCGATCGTGGCCGAGCTGGAAAGTGCGTTCAACGCGACGGGGCTTGAGCCCGAGGTGCGTGCGTTCATCGACATCGCGCAGCGCCAGCGCTGGGTGGTCGAAGCCTCATGAGCATCGGCCCGCCGCTCTGGCTGCTGGCGGAGCTGACCTACCGCTGCCCGCTGCACTGCGTCTTCTGCTACAACCCGATCGACTTCGCCCGCCATGAGCAGGAGCTGTCGACCGAGGACTGGCTGCGCGTGCTGCGCCAGGGCCGCGAGATGGGCGCCGTGCAGTGCGGCTTCTCCGGCGGCGAACCGCTGCTGCGGGGCGACCTGGAGATCATCGTCGCCGAGGCCCGCCGCCTCGGCTACTACACCAACCTGCTGACCTCCGGCGTCGGCCTCACCGAAGCGCGCGCCGAGGCCCTGAAGGCGGCCGGCCTGGACCACGTCCAGCTCTCCTTCCAGGACTCCACGCGGGAGATGAACGACTTCCTCTCGCACACCAAGACCTTCGAGCTCAAGCAGCGGGTGGCGCGGCTGATCAAGGCGCAGGGCTGGCCGATGGTGATGAACGTCGTGCTGCACCGGATGAACATCGACCATGTGGACCGCATCATCGGCATGGCGGCTGAACTGGGCGCGGAGTACCTCGAGCTGGCCAACACGCAGTACTACTCCTGGGCGCTACACAACCGGGATGCGCTGCTTCCGACGCACGCGCAACTGCAGCACGCCGAGGCGGTGGCCGACGTCTGGCGCGCGCGACTGGGCGATCGCATGCGCCTGTTCTTCGTGGCGCCGGACTATCACGAGGGCAAGCCGAAGAAATGCGTCAACGGCTGGGGGAACATGTTCCTCACCGTGACGCCGGACGGCACGGCGCTGCCCTGCCACACCGCGCGTATGCTGCCGGGCCTGGCTTTCCCCAACGTGCGCGAGATGCCGCTGCGCGAGATCTGGTTCGAGTCCGAGGGCTTCAACCGCTACCGCGGCACCGGCTGGATGAAGGAGCCCTGCGCCAGCTGCGAGCTGAAGGAACAGGACCTGGGCGGCTGCCGCTGCCAGGCCTTCATGCTGGCGAACGACCCTGCGGCGGCCGATCCCGTCTGCGTCAAGAGCCCGCACCATGGCCTGGTGGCGCAGGCGGTGCAGCGGGCCGAAACCGGCGCCCCGGTGGAACACCCGCTGGTGTTCCGTGACCCGAAGAACTCGCTCCGCCTCGCTCAGCCCGCCTCCAGCACCCTCAGCAGCTCGCGCCCATAGGCCTCGAGCTTCTTCGCGCCCACGCCGCTGATGCCCGCCAGGTCGTCCAGGCTCTGCGGATGCTGGCGCGCCATCTCGGCCAGCGTCACGTTCTGGAAGATCACATAGGCCGGCAGGCCGTGCTCCTTGGCGACTTCCGCGCGCCAGGACTTCAGCGCGTCGAAGCGCTGCTCGGCGGCGGCGTCCAGGTCCATCGCCTCGACCTTGGCCTTGCTGCTGGTCTTGGTGGCGCTGCCACTTCGCCCCGTCTTGGCCCCGCGCTTGGGCCGTTCACTGGCCTCGCGCAGCAGCAGATGCACCTCGCCCTTGAGCACGGCGCGGGCGCTGTCGGTCAGCGCCAGCGTGTGGTATTCGCCCTCGGCCACCACATGGCCCAGCGCGATCAGCTGGCGCAGCACCGCGCGCCATTGCTGCTCGCTCAGGTCGGCGCCGACGCCGAAGGTGCTCAGGCTTTCATGATTGAACTGCGCCACCTTGTCGGTCTGCTTGCCGCGCAGCACGTCGATCAGGTGCCCCGCGCCGAAGCGGCGGCCGCCGTGCTGGTGGAAGCGGTAGATGCAGGAGAGCAGCTTGCGCGCGGCATCGGTGGCGTCCCAGGTGGCGGGCGGCTGCAGGCAGTTGTCGCAGTTGCCGCAGGGCTGGCTCGCTTCGCCGAAGTAGGACAGCAGGCGCACGCGCCGGCAGTCGGTTGCCTCGGCCAGGGCCAGCAGCGCGTCGAGCTTGCCGCGCTGGACGATCTTGAAGTCTTCCTCGGCCGGGCTCTCGTCGATCATCCGCCGCTGGTTGACCACGTCGGCCAGGCCATAGGTCATCCAGGCATTGGAGGCGCCGCCGTCGCGGCCGGCGCGGCCGGTCTCCTGGTAGTAGCCCTCGATGTTCTTGGGCAGGTCCAGGTGGGCCACGAAGCGCACGTCCGGCTTGTCGATGCCCATGCCGAAGGCGACGGTGGCCACCATCACGATGCCGTCCTCGCGCAGGAAGCGGTCCTGGTGCTTCTGGCGCACGGCGCTGTCCAGGCCCGCGTGGTAGGGCAGCGCCTTCAGGCCTTCGGCGGCCAGCCACTGGGCGGTCTCCTCGACCTTCTTGCGGCTCTGGCAGTAGACGACGCCGGCCTCGTCCTCATGCTCCTCGCGGATGAAGCGCAGCAACTGGCGGCGCGGGTCGTCCTTCTCGACGATGGCGTAGCGGATGTTGGGCCGGTCGAAGCTGCTGATGAAGACGCGGGCTTCGTCGAGCTTGAGCCGCTCGATGATGTCGGCGCGGGTGATGTCGTCGGCGGTGGCGGTCAGCGCGATGCGCGGCACGTCGGCATAGCGCTCGTGCAGCAGCGAGAGGGCCAGGTACTCGCTGCGGAAGTCGTGGCCCCACTGGCTCACGCAATGGGCCTCGTCGATCGCAAACAGGCTCAAGAGGCCGCGCTCGTGCAGCGAGTCGAGCTGGGCCAGGAAGCGCGGGTTGGTGACCCGCTCCGGCGCGGCGTAGAGCATCACCAGCCGGCCGCTGGTCAGCTCGCGCTCGACGAACAGGTACTGCTCGGTGTCCAGCGTCGAGTTCATGAAGGCGGCATGCACGCCGGCTTCTTCCAGCGCGCCGACCTGGTCGTGCATCAGCGCGATCAGCGGGCTGACGACGACGGTGACGCCCTGCCGCGCCCGGTGCCGGGCGATCGCCGGCACCTGGTAGCACAGGCTCTTGCCGCCACCGGTGGGCATCAGCACCAGCGCATCGCCGCCGCCGGTGACGTGGTCGACGATCTCGGCCTGGGCGCCGCGGAACGCGCCGTAGCCGAAGACTTCTTGCAGGATGCTGAGAGGGCGGGAATCATTCATGGATCTGCCATTGTCCCCGGAGACTCACGTGAGCCCTGAAGCCCTGCATAGGGATCTGATCCGCAACTACCTCGCCGTGCCACGCGAGGCCTTCGTCCGCGAGCCCTTGTACGAGAGTTCGATGGCCCGCGTCAGCGACGGCACCGTGGCCCGCCAGCTCGGCTGCGGCGTCGACACGCTGCCGCCCGGCAAGGTTGGTTGCCCCTACCACTTCCACCATGCCCAGGAGGAGATGTTCATCGTGATCGACGGGCGCGGCACGCTGCGGGTGGCGGGCCAGATGTTGCCCATCCGGGCCGGCGACGTGATCCACATCCCGCCCGGGCCCGAGTACCCGCACCAGATCATCAACACCTCGGACGCGCCGCTGAGCTACCTGTCCATCAGCACGCAGCAGCGGCCCGAGGTCTGCGAATACCCGGACTCGGGCAAGACCGGCGCCTTCTTCGGCAAGGGCAAGCGCGAGCCGCTGATCCAGCGGGAGTCCCTCGACTACTGGGACGGCGAGCCTTGAGGTACGGGCTGCGCCGGTTGAGCCGGTTGCGCCGGTTGGGCGGGCGGTGCCGGCTGGGGCAGCGGCGGTAGCGGCGGCATGGGCGGCACCCGCGGCCGGGCACGCGGCTCGCCGCGCGGGTTGACCGAGCCGAAGCCTTCGGTGGACTTGCGCACCTGCGGCTGGCCCCAGTAGTCCACCGTGCCCACGCCGGAGATGGACACGCGCAGCGCATCGGTCACCCAGACCTGCGCATTGCCGACGCCGCTGATCGAGACATTGGCCGTGCTGGCGCGCAGTCCGTCGGCCACCAGCTTGCCCTTGCCACTGATCGACAGCAGCAGCGCCTGCACCTGTCCGGAGAGCTGGCCGTCGCCGGCGCCGGAGACGTCGAAGTGCAGGGTGTTGGCCGTCAGCTCATCGATGCGGGCCTGGCCGGCGCCGGAGATGCTGATGCCCAGCCGCTCGGCGTGGATCGGGCCGACGGCGACGAGATCCGTGGCGCCCGACAGGGTCAGCTGGCTCAGCTCGCGCATGCGCACCTCGACCTGCAGCCGCCGGTTGCCGTTCCAGAACTTCCAGCCGCCGCCGGGGTGGATGGTCAGGCGCTTGTTGCTCAGGCCGATCTCCACGCCGTCCTGCACCTTGTCGTCGCCGGCGATGAAGACCTGGTCGCGGTCGCCCTGGATCAGGCGCACCTTGGCGGAGCCGTCGATCTCCACCCGGTCGAAGGGGCCGGGGGCGTAGACGCGGCCCTCCGGCTGCTGGGCGATGGCGGCGCCGCCGCACAGCAGGCCGAGGACGATGGCCGATGCCGCTTTCATATCGATTGCTCCCGCAGTTTCTTGGAGACCTCGCGGCTGGCGGTGATGCGCGTGCCGTCGCGCATCTGCACGATCAGCTGCGAGTTGTCGTCCGGCGTCATCGACTCGACGAAATCCAGGTTGACGATGCAGGCCCGCTGCACGCGCAGGAAGCGCATCGGGTCGAGCCGCTGCTCGAAGGCCGCGATCGGCAGCCGCACCAGGAAGCTGCGGCCTCGGCTGGCCAGCGCCGTGTACTTGTTGTCCGAGCGCAGGTGCTCGATCTGCTCGACCTGCAGCGGGAAGATCTTGCCCTGGTCGCGCACCAGCACGCGGGTCAGCGGCTCGGTGGGCGGTGCCTGCAAGGCCTCGACGGTGGGCGCGGCGATCTGCGTGGCGTGATCGACCGCCTCGACGAAGCGCTCGTGCGAGAAGGGCTTGAGCAGGTAGTCCACCGCATGCAGCTCGAAGGCGGCCAGCGCGTGCTCGTCGTAGGCGGTGGTGAAGATGACGGCGGGCCGGGTTTCATCGTCGCCCAGCGCGCGCAGCACCTGCAGGCCGGTGAGGCCAGGCATCTGGATGTCCATCAGCACCAGGTCGGGCCTGTGCAGGCGGATCGCGGTCAGTGCAGACTCGCCGTCAGCACAGACGGCCAGCAGCTCCAGCTGCGGCATCTCGCGGACCCAGTCGGCCAGCGCTTCCGCGGCCAGCGGTTCGTCTTCGGCAATCAGGACGCGGGTTCTTGTGTTCATGATCGTCATTGGGGAATCAGCAGATCGACACGGAATCCGGCGCCCGGCGCGGTCTGCACCCGCAGCCGGGCGCGGCCCTCGTAGTCCAGCGCGAAGCGGCGCTTCAGCGCGGCCAGGCCGATGCCGCGGCGGCCGGTGCCCGGTTCTTCCTCGAGCTTGGCGGGATCGCAGCCGGGGCCGTCGTCCTCGATGCTCAGCTCCAGGCCCCGGTTCAGCGCATTGCGGCCGCTCTTGATGCGGATGCTGCCGCCCATCACCCGCGGCGCCACGCCGTGCAGGATGCTGTTCTCGACCAGCGGCTGCAGCGTCAGCGGCGGCAGCTCGTCGTCCAGCGTGGCCGGGTCGAGCTGCCAGTCGATCGAGAGGCGGCTGCCCAGGCGCAGCGATTCGAGGGCCAGGTAGTCGCGCAGGAACTCGATCTCGTCGGCCAGGCTCACCCGGTCGGTGGCGCTGCGCTTGGTGTCCAGCACATAGCGCAGCATGCCGGCGAAGCGCAGCAGCGCGGCCTCGGCGGCCTGCGGGTCCTTGCGGGTCAGGGCGATCAGCGTGTTCAGCGTGTTGAACAGGAAGTGCGGATTGAGCTTGCCGCTGATCACGGCCAGCTCCGCGCGGGCCAGGGCGGACTCGGCCTGCGCCGCGGCCACTGCGGCAGCGCGGGCGCGCTGGGTCTGCAGCGCGGCGGTGAAGCCGGTGGCGATGGCCGCGTAGACGACGACGCCCCAGATCGCGCGCCACAGCAGCGTCTGCGTCAGCACGGCCGAGGCGTGGGCCGTGCCGAACATCGCCCAGGCGCTGGTGAACTCAAGCACCTGCCAGGCGACGCCGAACAGCAGCGCCGCCGCCACATGCACGCCGGCCAGCGCGCCGCCGCTGAACTCCTGCCGCTGCAGGTAGCGGACCCAGGGCAGCACGGCAGCGCCCAGCAGCATCGGCGGCCACAGCGTCAGGCTGGCCTGGTAGACCGCCACCCAGAACTGCCAGAGCCCGCGCTGGAACTCGGCGCCAGCCAGCACGTGCAGCAGCCAGGCCAGCAGGCAGGCGCCGGCGTAGGACAGCCAGAGGCGGCGGTTGGTGGCGGGAGGTGGAGAGGACATGGCGCGATCTTAGGAGCGCGCCGGCCGTCGGCGCCCCGTGCTGCGATCAAACGCGGGCCGATGTGCCCGACTTGTCGTTGCGCGCGCTGGAGTGCCGAGGCCGCGGAATGAAAAGAGCCGCCACCCTCGCGGGCGGCGGCTCGAAGTTTTCCGCTTCGCGCGTTCAGTCTTTGGGCAGGCCCAGCTTGTCCGGCCGGGTGTCCGGCGCCTCGGCCACCGGCAGGCCGCCGTTGGGCTCGACACGCAGCACCGTCGTCGACGCACTGCCGAAGTTGCCGCCGGCGTCCATCAGCGCGGCGGCGCCGAGATAGCGGTGGCCCATCGTCAGGCCCGACCAGCTCACGCCGACCGTGGCCGTGCCGCCGAGGTAGGAGTTGGCCGGCAGGAGTACGTTCAGCTTGGTGCTGGTGGCGGCGGCCGGGTCGACGACCCAGCTTGAGAGCTGGTGCGTCATCGTCGCGCCGCCGGCGTAGGCGGCGACGCAGGCCCGATAGGTGCCGGCCGCCGGCAGCACGACCTGGATCGCTTCGTTGGTGCCGTCGGCGCCGCTGTAGCTGGCGGTGGTGCCGTTCGGATACAGCACCAGCATGTCGTGGTCGTCGCCGGGCGAGCCGGTGTCCTCCTGGCGGAGCTGGAAGCGCGCCACCAGAGCGCCGGCCGGCACGCTGATGCTGTGGACCGCCATATTGGCCGTGGCCGTTCCCTTCTTGCAGTTGGCCAGCAGCGTGGTGGGGCTGACGGCCTTTGGCGCCAGCGACATCGTCGCGCTCATCGTGACATCGGTCATCCCGCCCTTGATCGCGCCCATCTTGCCGCTGAAGCCGGTCTGCACGCTGAACAGGCGCGCGCCGCTGGCGGTATTGGCGGTCAGCGAGGCCGGTGCGCTGATCGCATCGCCCAGCCGGGCCTGGACCGGGCTGACGACCTGGTGGCTGCCGTCGGTCCAGCTGAGCTTGCCGTAGGCCCAGGCGTTCTTGGCCGCGCCGTTGCCGGTCAGGGTGAGTGTGTAGGCCTTGGTCTCGCCCGGGTTAAGCGTCAGCGATGCGGGCGCCACCGTGGCGGTGAAGCCGGCCACCGAGACGCTGCCGGTGTAGGTGGCAGCGGCGCTGCCGACGTTGGTGACGCTGCGCTTGACCGTCACCGTGCCGGGGATGTTCGCCACCGTGATCGAAGGCAGGTTCAGGTTGTAGGTGGCGTCCAGCACGCCGTAGGTGCTGCAGTCGGCCGCGGGCACGCCGGCCTTGTTGATCAGGCACTGGTAGCGCACGTAGTCGGCCTTGCCGGCGTCGTAGACCAGGCCGGGATCCAGGGCCTTGCCCGGGTCGACGTGGCCGGCGCCCTGCGCCCAGGGCAGCAGGCCGTTCAGCGCGCCAGCCACCTTGTCGTCCAGGGTCGTGTAGCTGGTGGTCATCAGGGCCGACTTGATCGCCGCAGGCGACCAGTCGGGATGCGCCTGCTTGAGCAGCAGCGACAGGCCGGCCACATGCGGGCTGGACATCGAGGTGCCCTGGTACGAGGCCCAGAAGCCGGGCGGCGTGAAGGTGCCGGCGACCAGGTCGGTCTTCTGCTGCATGGTCAGCGGCGGCGTCACCTGGGCGATGATGTCGACCCCGGGGGCGGTCAGATCGGGCTTGAGCACGTTGGCGTCGCCTGCATTCGGGCCGCGCAGCGAGAAGCCCGCTATCAGCGGGGCCGGTTGGCTGCCCATGAAGAAGGTGCCGATCGCGGCGCGGGAACCGCCTGTGCGGGCATAGGTCTTGACGGTGGCGCCGTCGGCAACGTTAAGCATCACGCTGGGCACCGAATGCTCGTCGACGATCAGGCCGACGCCGTTGTCGATCATCACCATGCCGACGCCGCCAGCGTTCTTCACCGCCAGGCTCTTGTCCGTTCTGGCATTGGTGCCGCGGGTGCAGACGACCACCTTGCCGGCCACCTTGGCCGGATCCAGCAGCACCTGGTTGGATTTCGCGGCCTCGGTGGCATCGCTGAAGCACAGGTTGGCCGCACCGCCTCCCTGGCCGACGTCGTCGGCGACGACCATCGCGGTGGCCGGCAGGGCCTGCGTGTTCAGCGAGGCCCCGTTGTAGCTGGTGCCATCGCCCAGCGTCAGCGTGGCGGACATCAGTCGATCGTGGTTGGACGCGGCCACCGTGGTGAGCCAGGGGCTGATGTGATTGACGCCCACCTGCGTGGTCGGGGCATTGCCGGCCGAGGCCGCGACGAAGATGCCGGCCAGGCTGGCGCGGTAGAAGGCCTGCTCGACGATGTCATTGACGTTGCTCGTCGAGCCGCTGATCGAGAAGTTGATCGCGTTGACGCCATCGGCCACCGCCTGGTCGATCGCCTTGACCGAATCGGTCTGCCAGCAACTGTTGGTGGCGCCGCTGCCGTCCGTGGCGGTGCTGTCGACGAAGGTCCAGCAGACCTTGTAGGCGGCGACGCGGGCGCGAGGGGCAACGCCGGAGGCCGGCGCCGTCGTGCTGCCGGTGATGGTTGCCGGGTTCTGGGAGTTGCCGGCGGCGGTCGAGGCCGTGTGGTCACCGTGGCCGCCATGGCCCGAGAGGGTGCCGCCATTGCCCAGCGAGTCTCGCGGCGAGCTGGCGAAGTCGGTCCAGTGCAGCGCCAGCTTCTGGGCCTTGAACCCCTCGTCGAAGGCTTTGGCGCCGATCAGCTTGTTGTTGCAGTCGCGCGAGGCGACGAAGCCGTTGGCGTCGCTGCAGCCGCCGGTGAAGCTGGCGGGCTTGCCGTCGTAGGCCAGCGTGCCGCCGCTCTTCACCGGGGCGCCGCTGGCGTCCACCTGATCGAAGAAGGCGGGGTTCTCGGGCCAGATGCCGCCATCGATGACGCCGATGACGAGGTTCTCGCCTTTCACCGCCGCACTGCCGACCATCTTCGACCACACGCCGCCCGGCGTGCTCAGGCCCAGGAAGCGGGACGTGCTGATCGTGACCAGCTGGCGGGGTTCGTCGCGCACGACGCTCGCGACCTTGGCATTGGCCGTCAGCAGCGCCACTTCGGCGTCGGTCAGCTGGGCAGCGAAGCCGTTCAGTACGTTGGCGTACCTGTAGAGCACCGGCGCGTTCGGCACCGTGGCCGACACCGAGTCCTGCAGGCCGCCCAGGTATTTCACATAGGCCTGCACGGCCACGGAACGGGCCTGGAAGGGCTGGCCGGTGGTGCCCTGCGTGGCGGCATAGCCGCTGACATTGCCGGGATAGGTGGCGGCGGGCTCGTCCTTGAGCTGGACGATGTAGGTCTTGCGGTCATCGGCGGCGTGGGCGCCGGTCGCCAGGCCGGAGAGCAGCGCCAGCGCAGCCAGGGCTGCGGGCGTGAGCTTGTTGATCTTCTTCATCGGATCGGTCCTTCTTGTCGAGAGATGGGACGTGGGTCAGGCCTTGGGCTGGCTGCGGCGGCGGGTCGTGGCGCCGAGCGCCGCCAGCGCCGTGCCGGCCAGCAGCCAGCCCGCAGGCTCGGGGATCTCGGTGGCGTTGATGTCGTCGAGACCGAACTGCCCGGTGTTGGTACCGAAGGGCGTGCAGGCGCCCGAGGCGCTGCAGCCGTAGCCGATGAAGTCGACCTCCACGAACTCCAGCGCCTGCTCGGCGGCGGAGAGCGTGAAGTCGACGAAATCAGTGGCTCCCGCGGCGTCCGTGCCGGGCAGCCAGAAGATGGAATCCAGATAGCCGAAGGAACCGTCGGTGAGCACGACGAACAGGCGGATCGCTCCCGCGCTCAGTCCGGACGCCTGGCTGTTGGTGCGACCCTCGGGGCCGATGAAACCGGCCGAGAAGCCCGTCAGCTTGAAGGACGGGGCTTTCGAGGTCAGGCCGACGACACCGTCGTCCACGGTGGCGAGGTAGGTCGAGTTGCGGCCCGGGCAGACGAGGTTGCCCGCGCACTGGCTCTCGATCCCGTCGATCAACGCGCCGGTCCCCGTGCCGTCGCCGGCGTTGCTACCGTTCTTGACGTTGGCCGTGGTGATGTTGAAGTAACCCTGGCTGATCACCTCGCGATCGAACAGGAAGTAAGGCGCACCCGCGGCACCGCTGGTGTCGAGATCGGGCCCGTCGAAGGTGATCAGCGAGGCCTGGGCCGCGCCCGCCGCGCAGGCGAAGGCCACGGCGCCCAGCGCCGCTTTGATGTAATGCCGGTTCATTGGAACTCCTCTGTACTGCCTGGATAAGGCGTTGGTGTCTTGGCATGCACCTCGGCCGGTTCGCACATCGAGACCGCAAGATCGTTGCGGGCTGACAGGCGCTCCGCGAGGCGGGGCACCGAGTGCAGGGGCGATTCTCAAAACCGGCACGGTTCGTGAAATCCTCCCGAACGCCGTAGGCGTTATCGAGTGAAGCCGGGAATGGTTTCGAACGAGTCCCTAGGCGACGTCGCGAACCGCGGCTGCAGGCAGCGCCGTGGGTCGCATCTGTGTCGATTCGGTACGTTCTTGGCGGCCTTGGACGGCCGACTCGTGACGAGCCTTTGAACCAGGGGGGATGGGTCTAGGGATGGCCCTCGGTGGCGGCGCGGCTGCGGCGCAGGGAGGGACGTATCGGCGGCCGCATCCCCTTGCTGAGCGGGGGCTGCCCAGGTGACATGAAGTATGCTGTCGCCCTTCGAGCGCGGGTTTCACAGGCCCGCCAGGCGGGCATCGACCCAAGAGCCCAAGCAATTCCCCCATTGGAGAGCGGAGCCTGTCATGGCCAGCGTCAACAAAGTCATCATCGTCGGCAACCTGGGCAAGGACCCGGAGCTGCGCTACAACCCGAGCGGCGTGGCCTTCTGCACCGTCAGCATCGCCACGACCCGCAGCTGGAAGAACCGCGAAAGTGGCGAGAAGCAGGAAGAGACCGAATGGCACCGCGTCGTCTTCAACGACAAGCTCGCGGAAATCGTCGGCCAGTACTGCAAGAAGGGCCGTTCCATCTACGTGGAAGGCCGCCTGAAGACCCGCAAGTGGCAGGACAAGGAAGGCCGCGACACCTACACCACCGAGATCATGGCCACCGAGATGCAGCTGCTGGGCAGCCGTGAGGGTGGCGATGAAGGCGGCGGTGGTGGTGGCGGCTACGGCCGCGGCGCCCCGCGCGGTGGCGACGATTTCGGCGATGCGCCGGCTCCCGCGCCCCGCGCTGCTGCTCGCCCGGCGCCGCAGCGTGCTCCGGCAGCGCCGCGCCCGGCGCCGGCGGCCAAGTCGTCGACCGGCTTCGACGACATGGATGACGACATCCCGTTCTGACCGCGCCCCGCCGTCCGCCATGAAGAAACCCGCGTGCCGCAAGGCCGCGGGTTTTTTGTTTCATTGCTTGACCGTGGCGGCGGGCGCATGCCACGCTGGCCGCCGCATCCAGCGAGGAGGACGCATGAAGTTCTTATGCTCCGCGATGGCCGCCCTTGCCATCGCTGCCGTGGCGTCGCCGGCCGCGGCCGTGACCGCCAGCTTCGATGACCTGGCCACGCCGCCGCCGGTCACCACATCGACCGGCCTCTTCTTCGCCAACGGAGACAGCTCGCTCTACCAGGGCATCGTCTGGGACAGCCGCTTCGTCGTCGTCGGCGACGAGGCCCGCGTGGACACGGCAACGCCCGGGCCGCTGTTCGGCATTCCGCATTCGGGCCACTACTTCGTCACCAACGAGGGCGATGGCGCGAGCAACGACGGCCTGCTGATCACCACCTCGATGCTGCTCACCGGCGCCTGGTTTGCCCGCAACGAGTACTACGGCTTCGGCGCCGGCGCCGACCAGGTGACGATCAACGCGATGCAGGGATCGACGGTGCTGATGTCCGTCGTGTTCGACCTGCCCGCACCGGCCGTGGCCGGCGAGCCCGGCCAGCCGGCCTTCGCCGATACCAGCGCCTTCGCCGCGGTGGCTTCGAGCATCACCGGCTACCGGATCGACCGGCACGAACTGGGCACGCTCAACGGGAACTGGGTGGCCGACGACTTCATCTTCGCCGCCGTGCCGGAGCCGGCCACCGCGGGGTCGCTGCTGGCCGGCCTTGTCCTTGTCAGCGCTTGGCTTCGGCGAGCTTCTTCAGGTTCGCCAGGCCGCTCTGGTAGACGGCCGTGATCGCGGCGATGGCCGCATCGTCGTTCAGCTCCGGTGGCGGCTCATTGCCCGGATGGCCGCGGTAGAAGGCGCCGCGCCATTCGACCAGCGACTTGCCCGGATCGCCCTCGACCGCGCTGACCGACAGCGTCGAGGTGTAGTTGGTGACCGGCAGCGCGCCGCCGTCCTTGGCGCGGTAGCTGTACTTCATGCCGGGGCCGTCGTAGCGCTCCAGCGTCTCGGTCAGTGCGCCGCCGCCCTTGAGTGTCAGCGAGCGCACCGAGCCGACGGTGTTGCCCTGCGTGGCCGGGCTCTCGGCGATGGCGGGATGCCAGTCCTTCAGCGCATCGAAGTTGCCGACCAGCGCCCAGACGCGGTCCGGCGGCACGGCGATGGTGACGCTCTCGATGACCTTCTGCCGCGTGGGACCGTGGGCCAGCGCGGGGCCGGCGAGCAGTGCCGCGGCGAAGAGGATGGTGACGCGTCGATTCACTGCGGAGTCTCCTTGTGCTTGTTGGACGGCAGCTGGCCGATGAAGGCGCCGAAGCCGCGGCTGTTCCTGCCGGTGGCGATGCGGCGCAGCTCGCGGCCGGTGAGGGCATCGAGCACGCTGACGGCGTCGTCCATCCAGTTGACGACATAGACCTTGTCGCCCTGGGCCGCGATGCCCTCGGGGTAGCCGAAGCCGTCCAGCGTGCGCAGCGGTCGCAGCGTGTCGGCATCGATCACGCTGACGCTGTCATCGTGCTGGTTGGTGACGTAGAGCAGGCGGCCGCTGTCGGCCAGCGCCGCGCCGTAGGGGGCCTTGCCGACGGGGATCGTGGCGATCACCGCCATGCGGGCGGGATCGCGCAGGTCGACCACCGAGACGTCGTCGCTCATCACGTTGAGCGCGTAGAGCCGCTGCCGCGGCGCGTCGAGCAGCAGGGCAAAAGGATGGGCGCCGACGCGCACGCGGCCGAGCACCCGGCCCGCGGCGGCATCGACGGCGGCGACGCTGTCGTCATCGCGCTCGGCGACGTAGGCCAGCGCGCCATCGGCCGCTGCCACACCCGCCGGCGCGCGGCCGACCGGAATGCGCACGGGCGGCGCGCCGCGGGCGTCGAGCGCATAGACCAGCAGCTGCCCTGCATACCAGTCGGCCACGTACAGGCGTCGGCCGTCGGCCGAGGCATCGATGCCCACGGGCCCCTGGCCGGCCTCCAGCCGACCGACGACCGCCTGCGTGGCCATGTCGATGACCGAGATGTCGCGGCTGTCCGGATTGGAGACGAACACGCGCCCGATGGCGCTGGCCGCGACCACGCCCGCCGGCGAGCGCCCGACCGGCACCGTGGCGACGACCCGCTGCATGTCCAGGTCGATCACCGAGACGTCGTGGCTGCCCTGGTTGGTGATGTAGGCCAGCGCAGCGGCAGCCACGAGAAGCGCTGCTGGCATCGGCCGGCCTGCCGGCGGTCTATTTGCTGGCGGCCGAGGCGGCCACGCTGCTGGCGATGAAGCAGGACTTCTGCACCTTGGCCTGCAGCTCGCGGTAGCGCTTGATCTCGGGCTTGATGCTGTCGTTGTCGCGCAGCGTGCCGCCGCGCTCGCCGCCGATGGTCATCGCGTTGACGACGGTGGTCATCGTCACGTAGTCGTCGTAGCTGACCTGCTCGGCGATCGCGTCGATCGCGCAGGAGCACTTGTTGACCATCTCGTAGTAGTGGCCGGGGTGGGCGCTCATGCACTCCTGCACGTAGAGCACACGCTGCGAGGTGGGATAGTCGTTGCCCGCGGCCAGCGCCAGCGCGGGCAGCGTCAGCAGGCCCAGCAGCGCTGCTGCCGGCAGCAGCCTTCTTGGCATCATCGTCATCATCGCTCTGCACCTTCGATCGTCATGTCTTCGTCCAGCAGCACGCTCGCGCCGTCATGCGCGATCGTGCGGATCGCGTAGACGCCGCCGGGCACCGCCTCGGACAGCAGGAAGTGGTACTCCTTGACCGCGAGCTGGCCGTAGCGCGCGCGGTTCGGGTCGTCGTCGTAGGGTTTCAGCGTGATGTCCTGGCCCTTCACCGTGGCGCCCCGATAGCGCAGGCTCACCGGCGTGACGGTGGCGCCCTGGTAGGCGGCCATGCGGATGCGCTTGCGGAAGTAGTTCTGCGAGCCGCGGGTGATGCGGTTCATTTCGCGGATGTCCCGCTCGAGGAAGTACAGCGTGACCGGGTTGGCCTTGCCCTGGTCCATGTCGGGCAGGGGCACGCGCCGCGTGCCGCTGAGGAACTCGCCATGGACGAGGCAGCAGCCGCCTTCGGTCTTCGCGTTCAGCGTCAGCTCGACCTGGTCCTCGAAGCCCGGCTCCATGCTGCCGGTCTTGCGGAAGCTGTAGCGCAGCGTGGTCGGCGCCTTCAGCCCGGCGAACTGGTCGCGCATGAAGATGGCCTGCTCGGCGGCGGAGTAGTCCTCGGCCGCTTGCGCGGGCGACAGGCACAGCGGCATCAGCAGCGCAATCAGCCAGCGCATCGTCGTCATCATCACTTGCCTGCCGCAAGACGGGCCGCGTTCTTCGGGTCGACGTAGGACTCGTCGACCAGCGGAACGCCGAACTCCTTGAGGATCGCCTCGATGGCATCGTGCTGCGAGTCGATCAGCCCTTCGACCTGCTTCTTCCAGGCCGGCTCGCCGTAGCGCACGCCCATGGCCATCTGGTAGTCGAACTTGACGCCGGGCTCGGACTTCAGCGGCACCACGCTCAGCTTCGGCGCGCTGGCATGCTGGGCGAAGAAGCCGGCGATCGGCCCCCAGACGATCACCACGTCGATCTTGCCGCTGGCGAGATCCTTCTCGACGATCTGGCCGGGGTACTGGCCCGGGTCGGCATTCATCAGGTGGTAGGGCGTGGTCTGGTCCACCAGGCCGTGCTTCTTGACCCACTCGGTGCCGGGGCCCTGGTCATACAGGCCGATGCGCAGCTTGGAGAGCCGTTCGCGAGGCAGCGCGAGGAAGTCCTCGCCGGTCTTCACCTGGTCCAGGCCGCGGCCCTGCGCGAACACCAGCGCGTAGGTCGAACGGTAGTAGGGCTTGGTGACGGACACCTGGTCGAAGCCGACCGGCACGCCCATCACGATGTCGCAGGGGTAGTCGCTGCCGGGCAGCTTGTAGCGCAGCGTGTTGCGGATGAAGTTCATCCGCTGCGGGAAGGAGTAGAAGCTCACCGGCAGGCCCATCGCCTTGCCGAAGACCTGGGCGATGCGGTTCTCGATGCCGGTGCCTTCGGTGTTCGAGAACGGCGGGTTGTTCGGGTCCTGGCAGACGCGCAGCGCCTCGCGGGGCGCCGGATCGTCCTGCGACCGAGCGGGAGTGCCTGCGAGCAGCAGGCCTGCAAGCACGAGCAGCAGCGACGGCAGGCGCGACGTCATTTTGCAGGTTCTACCTTGGCCTGCGTGATCGCGCCGTCGGAGCGGCCTTTCAGGTACTGGTAGAGCGCGTCCTTGTTGTCCATCACCGTCTTGCTGGTGCTGAAGCTGGGCATGCCCTTCTCCAGGCGCCCGTCGGTGATGGTCTTGATGAAGTCGTCCTTGCTGAGCGTCTTCAGGCTGTTGATCAGCGAGGGGCCGACCATGCCCTCCTGGTTGGCGCCGTGGCAGCGGTCGCAGGCGGCGGCGCGCCAGGTGCGGAATCCGTTCATCGTGACCGGGTCGACCTTGTAGCCGTCCACGACCTTGTAGGCGGCGTCCTGTGCGAAGGCGGCAGGTGCCGCGGCGATCAAGAACAGCAAAGGCAAAAGCTTCATTCCCGGATTCCGACGTTGTGTTGACTGAACGAGGATGGGCGGCGGGTCCTGAGAAAGGGGCCGCCGCCCGGTCTGCTTCTTGGATCTAGAACAAGTAACGCATCAGTTGGGCAATGCGAATACCGTCAGCGAGCCACCGAGGTCGGTGAACTTGCTCAGCTCCGCATAGCCGCCCACGGCGCCCAGGCCGTCGGTGGGCTTCTCGAGGCCCGCTGCCATGCCGATGCCGGCCCAGCCGCCGATGCCCGAGAACACGCCGATGTACTGCTTGCCCTTGTGCTCGTAGGTGAACACGTTGCCGATGATGCCGGAGGGCGTCTTGAACTTGAACAGCTCCTTGTTGATGTCCTTCTTGTCAACGCACTTCAGGTAGCCTTCCAGCGTGCCGTAGCAGCTCAGGCCGCCGGCGGTGTTGAGCGAGCCGCTCCACACGGAGAACTTCTCGGCGTGGCTCTGCACGATCTTGCCGGTGCCGGCGTCCCAGGTAATGAAGTTGCCCATGCCGCCATGGCTGTTGGGGGCGGGGTACATCGAGAGCGTGGCGCCGACGTACGGCTGGCCGGCGGTGTACTCGACCTTGAACGGCTCGTAGTCCATGCAGACGTGGTTGGTCGGCACGTAGAAGAGCTTGGTCTCAGGATCGTAGGAGGCCGGCTGCTGGTCCTTGGAGCCCAGTGCCGCCGGGCACACGCCCTTGGTGTTCACGTCGGGACCGTTCTGCGCGGTCGAGTACTTGGACACCACCTGCGGGCGGCCGGACTTCATGTCGACCTTGGTCGCCCAGTTCACCTGCGGGTCGTACTTCTCGGCCACCAGCAGCTCGCCGGTCTGGCGGTTCAGCGTGTAGCCGAAGCCGTTGCGGTCGAAGTGCACGAGGGCCTTGGTCGGCGCGCCCTTGACGTTGATGTCGGCCAGGATCATCTCGTTGATGCCGTCGAAGTCCCACTCGTCGAACGGCGTCATCTGGTAGACCCACTTGACCTTGCCGTTGTCGACGTCACGGGCCCAGATGGTCATCGACCACTTGTTGTCGCCGGGCCGCTGAGACGGGTTCCAGGTCGACGGGTTGCCGGTGCCGTAGTACATCAGGTTCAGCGCCTTGTCGTAGCTATACCAGCCCCAGGTGGTGCCGCCGCCGGTCTTCCACTGGTCGCCCTGCCAGGTCTTCAGCGACGAGTCCTTGCCCACCGGCGCCATCTTGCCGTCGGTCCAGGTCATCGTCGTGTTCGGGTCCATCAGCATTTCTGCATCGGGGCCCACGCTGTAGCCCTTCCAGGCCAGCTTGCCGTCGCTGAGGTTGTAGGCCGCGATGAAGCCGCGCACGCCCCATTCACCGCCGGAGATGCCGGTGATCACCTTGTCCTTGAAGACGTGAGGCGCGTTGGTGTTGACGGCACCCAGCTTCGGGTCGCCGTTCTTGACGCTCCAGACCACCTTGCCGGTCTTGGCATCGAGCGCCACCAGCGTGCTGTCCGCCTGCTGCAGGATGACCTTGCCTTCGGCATAGGCCAGGCCGCGGTTGACGGTGTCGCAGCACATCTGCGGGATCACGGCCGGGTCCTGCTTCGGCTCGTACTTCCACATGATCTGCTGCGTATCCAGATCGATCGCGAACACCTTGTTCGGGAACGGCGAGTGCAGGTACATCTTGCCGTCGATCACCAGCGGCGAGCCTTCGTGGCCGCGCAGCACGCCGGTGGAGAAGGTCCACGCGACCTGCATCTTGCCGACGTTGCCGGTGTTGATCTGGTTGAGCTTGCTGTAGCGCTGGTTGTACATGTCCCCAGCCTGCATCGCCCAGTTCTTGGAGTTGGCAATGTTCTTCTCGACGTCCGCATTGGCCAAGGCCAAGGCCGGCAAGGCGAGCAATGCCATACCGAGATGACGCAAGATGCGCCACTTTGAATGCCCTGTAACTTGCATTGATGTCTCCTGTTTTGAAGTGACCTGAGCCGCGATGCGAACTGTGAGGTTCGACCCCGCTCCAACCCGCTAGCCGGGGGTCCCACATCGCTCGGCCTTGGCCTAACTGCAAGTTCTGAGCCCACTTTGCGCGCCTGCCTGTCCGGCATGGTGCGACGCCCCGAGGCCACGGCCCAGGGAAGATTTCCCGGGCGCGCATCGGCGCCCGGCGATGCACCGGTCGCGGCGGCTCACGTTTGCCACAGAGTGTTCCAGCGCTTGGATCGGGCTGTGGCAGCGGCGCAGCAGCCAACCGTGGCGACCGCGCGGGGCCGCGCGGCGTGCTTCTTGCAACCCTGGCCGGACGCGCCCGACAAGAACGATGGAGACGACAAGAATGGACGGAGACGACCGCCTGCTGGCCGATTGGCGCAGCCGTGCGCTGGCCTTGGAAGAAGAGGTGGGCAAGGTCGTGATCGGGCAGCAGCGGGTGATCCGCCTGGTCAACCTGGCCGTGTTCGCGCGGGGCCATGTGCTGCTGCAGGGCGATGTAGGCGTGGGCAAGACGACGCTGCTGCGCGCCTTCGCCCGCGTCATCGGCGGCGACTTCGCGCGCACCGAGGGCACCATCGACCTGATGCCGAACGACCTCGTCTACTACACCTACATCACCGCCGAAGGACGCCCCGCCGTCGAGGCCGGCCCGCTGGTGCGCCACGGCGACGCGCTGGCCATCTTCTTCTTCAACGAGATCAACCGCGCGCGGCCGCAGGTGCACTCGCTGCTGCTGCGGGCGATGGCCGAACGCACCGTCTCGGCCTTCAACCGCGAGGTGAGCTTCCCGCACCTGCTGGTGTTTGCCGACCGCAACCGGGTGGAGCGCGAGGAGACCTTCGAGATCTCCTCGGCCGCGCGCGACCGCTTCATGATGGAGATCACCATCGACGCGCCCGCCAGCGACGCCGACCGGCGCGAGCTGATGTTCAACCCGCGCTTCCACGACGGCGACCGGCTGGTCGCCTCGCTGCGCCCGGCCATGGTCGAGCACCAGCAGCTCAACGGCGTGGCCGAGGCGATCCAGCGCGGCATCCGCGCCTCCGACACGCTGCAGGACTACGCGCTGCGCCTGTGGCGCGCCACCGCGGCGCCGCAGGACCATGGCGTGCACCTGCCGGGCATCGATGTCTCCCAGCTGATGCTGGCCGGCGCCAGCCCGCGCGGCATGAGCTACCTGCTGCGGGCCTCGCGGGTGGCCGCCTGGCTCGACGGCCGCGACTTCGTCACCCCCGAGCACCTGCACGCGGTCTTCAGCGAGACCATGGCCCACCGCCTGTGCTTCCAGCCGGTCTTCGAGCTGCGCCGGCATGAGATCGCGCCGGCGCTGGTGTCGGCCATCCTGGCCGCCGTGGCCGCGCCCTGATGAGCGCCGTGAGAGAAAAAAGCGCCCCCGCCGAGATCCACTACCGCATCGGTGCGCCGGCCAGCGGCCACTTTCCGGGCCGCCACCGCAGCCGGCGCGGCGACAGCGGCTTCGAGTTCCGCGGCCATGCCTCGCTGCTGGACGCGCCCGATCCGCGCCGGCTGGACCTGCACGCCAGCCTGCGCGACCCCTTCGGCAACTGGGCGGTGCGCGTCTACAGCCAGCGCAAGGCGGTGCCGGTGGCGGTGGTGGCGGACCTGTCGGCCTCGATGGGCTTCGCCGCGGCGGGCGAGTCCAGCGGCAGCAGCAAGCTGGGCGTGGTCGCCGATTTCGTCGACAGCCTGGCCTGGTCCGCCTGGCGCAGCGGCGACAGCTTCGGCTTCGTCGGCTGCGACGACACCGTGCGCCACGACCTGCTGCTGCCGCAGAGCCGCGCCCGCGGTGCGGCCGGCGAACTCGGCACCGTGCTGCGCGCGCTGCAGCCGCGCGGGCGCTCGGCCGCCGGGCTGGCCGAGGCCTGGCGCTGGTTGCCGCAGCGCCGCTCGCTGGTGTTCCTGCTGTCGGACTTCCACCTGCCGCTGGACGATGTGTCCCGTTTGCTGCTCACTCTGTCCACCCACGAGCTGGTGCCGGTGGTGCTCTGGGATCGGCGCGAGTTCGCGCTGTCCGCCGAGCACGGCCTGGCCCAGGTGGCCGATCCCGAGACCGGGCGCCAGCGCCTGGTCTGGTGGCGGCCGGCGCTGCGCGAGCAGTGGCGCGCCGAGCAGGCGCGGCGCCATGACGAGCTGCTGGCCCTGTTCGGTCGCCAGCGGCTGCGGCCGCTGTTCAATGACGGAGGCTTCGATGCCGACGCGGTCACCCGGCATTTCCACGCCTAGCCTGATGCTGCTGCTCCTTGCGCTGTGCGCGGCCCCGGCCGACGCGCAGGAGGCGAGCGTGGCCGAGCCACGCGCCTTCGGCTACCTGCTGGGCGACCGGATCGAGCGCGACGTGCTGGTGACGGTGCCCGCGGGCCTGGTGCTCGACGAGGCTTCGCTGCCCCGTACCGGCCAGCGCGGCCCGGCGCTGGAACTGCAGCAGCTGCGCCGGCAGGCGCTGGGCGGTGGCCGGCTGTCCCTGCATTTCGTGTATCAGCTGATGCGCTCGCCGGCGCAGACCGAGGTGCTGGAGATCGCCCCGATCACGCTGCGTTTCACCGGCGAGGCTGCGAAGCGCGAGCTGCGCATCGATGCCTGGCCCGTCACCGTCTCCCCTCTGACGCCGGCCGACCCCTCCCCGCGCACCGGCCTCGGCGAGCTGCGGCCCGACCAGCCGCCGCCCCCGCTGGACACGCAGCCGGTGCGGCGGCGCCTGGCCCTAGAGGCCGGCGTGGCCCTGCTGCTGCTCGGCTGGCTGGCCTATGTCTGGCTGCTGCTGCCGTGGTGGGCGCGGCGGCATCGTCCCTTCGGCCGCGCCTGGCTGGCCCTGCGCGCTGCGCCCGGGCGCCATGCCGCCTTCCAGCATCTGCACCAGGCGCTCAATGCCACCGCCGGCGAGGTGCTGTTCACCGAAGGCATCGAGCGCTTCCTCGGCGCCCATCCGCGCTTCCGCAACTTCAACATCGAGCTGCAGGAGTTCTTCGAGCGCTCGCGCCAGGAATTCTTCGGCGGCGCCGGCGCACCCGACGGCGAGCGCTGGCTGCTCGACCTCTGCCGCAAGCTGCGCGACGCCGAACTTCGATGACCCCGCTGCACTTCGACCATCCCGCCCTGCTCGCGCTGCTGCCGCTGGCCCTGCTGCCGCTGCTGGCGCGCGCCGGCGAGCCGCTGGCCAACAGCTGGGCCGCGCTGATGCCCTCGCCCGACCGCGCCTCCCGCCTGCTGCAGCGCGGGCTGCTCGCGCTGGCGATGGCGGCGCTGGCCCTGCTGGTGCTGGTGCTGGCCGGGCCTTACTGGCCGGAGTACACGGTCGAGAAGACCGGCCGCGGCGCCGAGATCGTGCTGCTGCTGGACCGCAGCCGCAGCATGGACCAGGGCTTCGCCGGCGCGCCCCGCCGCGGCGGCCCCGAGAAGGTCACGCCCGAGTCGCTGGAGCGCTATGTCCACATGCAGGGCAACCGCGACCGCGACCCCAAGGGCCAGGTGGCGCGCCGCCTGCTGGCCGATTTCGTCGCCGGTCGGCCGCAGGACCGCTTCGCGATGGTGGCCTTCAGCACGCTGCCACTGCCGGTGCTGCCCTTCACGCAGAAGACCGAGGCGGTGCAGGCGGCCATCGCGGCCGGCAATATCGGCCGCGGCCTGTCGGAGACCAATATCGGCCTGGCCCTGCTGTCGGCCATCGGCCAGTTCGCCGACCGGCCCTACACCGGCTCGCGCATCGTGATGCTGGTGTCCGACGGCGGCGACCGGCTCGATCCGCCCACCCGCGAGGCGATCGAGGCGGCGGTGCGCAAGCAGCGGGTGGCGCTGTACTGGCTCTACCTGCGCTCGGCCAACAGCCCGGGCCTGCAGGCCGAGGAGGGCGCGAAGGCGGATGCCGACGACGACACCGTGCCCGAGCACACGCTGCACCGCTTCTTCGGCTCGCTGGGCACGCCCTACCGCGCCTACGAGGCCGACAACGACAAGGACCTGCAGCAGGCGATCGAGGACGTGAACCGGCTGGAGAACCTGCCCATCACCTATCGCGACACCGTCGCCCGCCGCGAACTGGCGCCCTATGGCTGCGCGCTGGCGCTGGCCTGCGTGCTGCTGCTGCTGGGCGCGCAGATGCTGGAGCTGAGGCAATGGTCCTGAACCGCGTGGTGATCGGGCTGCTGGCCGTGGCCCTGCTGGCGCTGGCCGCCGACGCCGTCCACCTGCACCGCCTGGACGCGCTGAACCGGCGCCTGGCCGCCGAGCAGCCCCAGGCCGGCCCGGACGATCCGCCCGAGCTGCCCGAGTTGCGTTTTGCCCACGCGCTGGCGCTGGCGGCCGCCCAGCCCGGCGGCTATTCGGACGAGGCGCTGAACCAGTTCCGCGCGCTACAGGGTGACACGCCGCTGGGCCAGGCGGCGCGCTTCAACAGCGCCAACCTGCTGCTGCGCCGCGCGCTGGTCGTGCGCGCCGGGCCGCAGCCGGGCCAGGCGATCCCGCTGATCGAGCTGGCCAAGGAGACCTACCGCGAGCTGCTGCGGCGCGACCCCGGCCACTGGGACGCCCGCTACAACCTGGAACGCGCCCAGCGCCTGCTGCCCGATCCCGAGGAGGAGGGCGAGGTCGCCCCCGACGCCAAGCGCGATGCCGAGCGCGCGCCGACGACGATGCGCGGCTACTCGCCCGGCCTGCCATGAAGGTACCCCGCCGCGACACCCTGCTGATGGCCGGCGCCGCGCTGGCCCTGGTCGCGGCGCTGTTCAACCCGGGCTTCACGATGCAGCGCCCGCTGTACGAGCAGGTCATCGTGCTCGACATCACGCAGAGCATGAACGTGCCGGACGAGCAGCTCGGCGGCAAGCCGGTCTCGCGGCTGGACTTCGCCCGCCACGCGCTGCGCGGCGCCCTGCTGGACCTGCCCTGCGGCTCCAAGGTCGGCTGGGGCGTGTTCACCGAGTACCGCTCCTTCCTGCTGCTGGCGCCGGTGGAGGTCTGCACCCATCTGGACGAGCTGCGCGGCACGCTGGACCGCATCGACGGCCGCATGGCCTGGGCCGGCAACAGCGAGGTGTCCAAGGCGATCCACAGCGGCCTGGCCATTTCCGGCGCGTTGCCGGGCAAGCCGGCCCTGGTCTTCATCACCGACGGCCAGGAAGCGCCGCCGCTGAACCCGCGCCACCGGCCCCGCTTCGACGACAAGCCGGGCGAGATCGCCGGGCTGCTCGTCGGCGTCGGCGGCATCGTGCCGGCCGCGATCCCCAAGCGCGATGCCCAGGGCCGTCCGCTGGGCTTCTGGAAGGCCGACGAGGTGCTGCAGGTGGACCCGCGCAGCAAGGGCCGCGGCGGCAGCGTCGGCAACGAGCAGATGGCCGACGATGCCGGCGGCGATGGAGCGTCGGCCAGCCTGGGCGCCACGCCGGGACGGGAGCACCTGTCGGCCTTGCGCGAGCCCTATCTGCAGCTGCTGGCCGGCGAATACGGCCTGCAGTACCAGCGGCTGGTCGGGGCCGAGGGCCTGTCCGAGGCGCTGCGCGGCGCCGCGCTGGCGCGGCCGGTGGCGGCGCGGGTGGATGGGCGCCTGCCGCTGTCCGCACTGGCCCTGTTGCTGCTGGCGATCCGGCATGCGCCACGGGCCTGGCTGTTGCGGCATTGGCCGCGTTGGCGGCTGAAGCCGGGCTGACCACCCTGCCGGCGGCAGGCTTTCTCGGGCGATGCCCGAGCGGATCACTATGCTTTGCATCCGGCCGGCCGTGGCTGACGTATCCGGAGAGATCAAGCGCCCGGAGCCCCGTGTGGATCACGCCTGCCTCGCCGTCGACTGCCGTTCCGCCACCTCCGGAGGGATCGTCCACGTGGACTGCTCCGACCGCACCGCCGCCGAGACCGCCGATCGCGACGGCCTGGCCGTGCTGCTCGCCCGCGTGATGCGCCAGGATCAGGCCGCGCTGGCGATCCTGTACGAAAGCCTGTCGGGTCGCGTCTATGCGCTGGCGCTGCGCATCACCCGGCAGGTGAGCAGCGCCGAGGAGGTGATGCAGGACACCTTCTGGCAGGTCTGGCGCCAGGCGCCGCGCTTCGACCCGGATCGCGGCTCGGCGCTGGCCTGGGTGCTGACGATCGCCCGCTCGCGCGCGCTGGACCTGCTGCGCGCCCACGCCCACGATGTGCTGGCCGCCCACGAGACCGACGAGGATCTGCCCGACCGCTCCGGCGCCGGCGATCCGCTGGACCTGCTGCAGGCCGTCGAGCGGGACCACTGCCTGCACGAGCTGCTGTCGGCCCTCGATCCGCTCAAGCGCCAGATGATCGCGCTGGCCTTCTACCGCGGGCTCAGCCAGGAGGAGATCGCCGGCAGCCTGGGCTTGCCGCTGGGCACGGTGAAGTCGCACTTCCGGCGCACGCTGGCCGCCTTGAAGCCAGCGCTGGAGCGGGGCTTGATGACGAAAGGGAGCATCCAATGAACGATGGCGATGACAGCGACGAAGTTCGCCTGCAGCGCCTGCTGGCCGAGCAGCTGCGACCGCTTGCGGTGCCGCGCGAGGCGCAGGGCGCCATGGACCTGGCCGAGCGGGTCCGCCGCAGCGCCGAGGGCCAGCAGGGCCTGTCGACGCAGCGGCGCGAGGATGGCATCTGGCAGGAGGCCGCACCCGGCGCCTGGCGACGCCGCCTGCGCGAGGACGCGGCGCTGCCGGTCGAGCTCTGGCGGCTGGCGGCGGGAACCCGGCTCGACTGGCCGGCGGCTTCGCGAGCGCGGGAGCTGCTGGTGCTCGAAGGCGATGTCGATTGCGGCGGGCCGCTGCCGCGCTACGGCTACCGCATCGGCGACGCCGGCCCGCTGCAGGTGGGCGCCGCGGGCGCGCTGGTCTACGTACGCCATCGCCTGTGCGACGCGGTGGCGCTGGATGCGGCCGAGCAGCGTTGGTGGAGCCGCGCACCCGAGGCCGCGCTGGTGGCCGACGAGGCCGCGCCGGTGCTGCGCCTGGCACGCGGCGTCAAGGCGGTGCTGCTGCATGGCAGCGGCGGCGTCGTGGCGATGCTGGTGCGCGTGCTGGGCGGCGCCTCGGTGCCGGACCACGGCCATGGCCTGGAAGAAGACTGCTACGTGCTGGAAGGCGACCTCTACCTCAGCGACATCCTGCTGCGCGAGGGCGACTACCAGCTGGCGCGCGCCGGCACGCGCCACACCGACTGCCTCAGCGACGCGGGGGCGGTGTTCTATTTCCGCGGCGCGCTGCCGGCGCCCGCTTGATCGTCCATCGGAGGGACCATGCACCACGTCATCGCCCGCATCACCGCCCTGCCCGGCCGCGCCGCCGACATGCGCAGCGTCCTGGAGACGCTCGCCCGCGCCACGCGCGACGAGAGCGGCTGCCTGCAGTACGAGGTGCTGCAGGCGCAGGACCAGCCGGAGCTGTTCAGCACCTTCGAGTGCTGGCAGGATCGCGGCGCCGCCGACGGGCACATGGCCACGCCGCACGTCGCCGCCGCCTTTGCCCAGGCGGGGCCGCTGCTGGCGGCCCCGCCGGACATCCGTCACATGCAGCGTTGCTAGGCGGGTAGCCCGGCCGGCGACGACCGGTCGGCGGCCGCCCCGGCGAAGCGTGCCCGCAACACCCGCAGCGCCAGCGCCGGATGCAGCAGCGAGGGCGGCGAGCGCATCAGGTTCGCCACTTCCAGGAAGGCCTGTGCCAGCGTGGCATCCCGTGCCGCCGCGCGGTGCAGCGCGCCGACATAGGCGTTGATCGCGCGCACCGGCAGCGGCTTCGGCCCTTGCACCCCCGGGTGGCGCAGGTCGTTGCCGGCGGCGATGCTCCAGGCGGTGTCGATCGGCCCCTGGCTGGCCGCGCGCAGGAATCGACCGGCCAGGCCCGGCAGGACGCCGCGCGCCAGTTCCTCTTCCAGCAGCACCGCCTCCTGCGCCGCCACCGTCATGCCCTGGCCGTAGACCGGGTTGAAGCTGCACAGTGCGTCGCCGAAGGGCAGGTAGCCCTCGGGCAGCGGCGGCAGGCGGTCGTAGCGGTGGCGGACGTTGGCCGGGAAGCGGTAGCTGGCGAAGTCGGAGAGCGGCTCGCCGCGGGCGACGATCTGGTGGATGTCCGAGGTCGGC
>NZ_LYVQ01000011.1 GCF_001984095.1 Pelomonas sp. KK5 | reverse complement strand
GGAAGGGATCAGTGGGCGAGCGCGTGCGCCGGCAGGTCTTCAGGACGCACCGCGCCCGTCATCACCGCCACTGTATCGCTCATGCTGATCTGCTTCGGGTTCAGCACGCAGGCGCGCTTGCCGAGCCGAGCCACGTGGATGCGGTCCGCGATCTCGAACACGTGCGGCATGTTGTGACTGATCAGCACGACCGACAGGCCCTGGTCGCGCACGCGGCGGATCAGTTCCAGCACCATGTTCCCTTCCTTGACGCCGAGCGCCGCGGTGGGCTCGTCCATGATGACCACATGCTGCGCGAAGGCCGCGGCGCGGGCCACCGCCACGCACTGCCGCTGGCCGCCGGAGAGCGTCTCCACCGGCTGCGTCATCGAGCGGATGCCCACCTTCAGCTCCGCCATGCGCTGCACGCTCTGGGCCAGCATCTCCTTCTTGTCGAGCATGCGCAGCAGGCTGCCTAACGGTCCTTTTCGACGGATCTCGCGGCCCAGGAACAGGTTCTCGGCGATGGACATGGCGGCGGCGACGGCGAGGTCCTGGTAGACCGTCTCGATGCCGGCGCGGCGCGCATCGATCGGGCTCTTGAAGTGGATGGCCTGGCCGTCCAGCTCGATCGATCCCTCGTCGGGAATGGTGGCGCCCGACAGGCACTTGATCAGCGAGGACTTGCCGGCGCCGTTGTCGCCGATCACGGCCAGGATCTCGCCCTGGCGGAGTTCGAAGTCGGCGCCATCCAGCGCCGTGACCTGGCCGTAGCGCTTGGCCAGGCCGGTGGCCTTCATCACCGGCTGGTGAATAACTGCGGACATCAGCGGGCTCCTTTGCGGCTGAGTTGGTCGATGGCCACCGCGATGATCACGAGGAAGCCGGTGATGAGGACCTGGTAGACCGAGGGCACGCCGGACAGCGTCAGGCCGTTGCGCAGCACGCCGACGATCAGCACGCCCAGCAGCGTGCCCATCACGCCGCCGCGCCCGCCGAACAGGCTGGTGCCACCGAGCACGCAGGCGGTGATCGAGTCGAGGTTCTCGGTCTGCCCGGCGTTCGGATCGCCGACGCCGGTGCGCGCCACCGAGAGCAGCGCCGCCACGCCGTAGAGCACGCCGGCCAGCAGGTGCACGCCCAGCAGCACGCGCAGCGTCGGGATGCCGGTGAGGCGCGTGGCCTCCGGGTTGTTGCCCACCGCGTAGACATGCCGGCCCGAGGCCGTCTCGTGCAGCCAGAACCAGATGACACCGAACAGCGCCAGCATCAGCACCGTGCCATACGCGACCTGGGTGCCGCCGATGGCGAAGGTCTCGCCGAGCCAGGTCATCAGCGGCGGCACGTCGGTGACCGTCTGCGCCTTCGAGTAGATCTGGGTGATTGCAAAAGCGATGTTCAGCGAACCCAGCGTGACGATGAAGGGCGGCAGCTTGATGCGGGTGATCAGCAGGCCGTTGAACAGCCCGAACAGCGTGGTGGCGCCGATGCCGCAGAGGATGGCCAGCGGCGCGGGCAGGCCCAACTCCACCGCCATCTTGCTCATCACGATGCTGCCCAGCGCCATCACCATGCCGCAGGACAGGTCGATGCCCGCGGTCAGGATCACCAGCGTCTGGCCGATGGCGATGACGCCGACGACCATCAGCTGCTGCAGGATCAGCGAGAAGTTCGCGCCGCTGAGGAACTGCGGGCTCTGGGTGGCGAACACCACGCAGGCGATCACGAGCGCGATCAGCGGGCCGAGCGTGCTCATCGAGGGCCGGGCCCGGCTGGACTTGAGGGCGGATGAGGTGACCATCTTCGTATCCTCCGCGACAGCGGCCGCGCCCATTTACTTCTTGCCCCAGCAGAGGTCGAGGCCGAGCTTGGTGTCTTTCGAATCGACGCCTGCGACGGGCTTGCCGGCGATCAGCGTGACGCCGGTGTCGGTGTAGCCGCTGACCTTCTTGCCGCCCTGCGCATAGGCCACGCCGGCTTCCACGCCCATCGCCGCCATCTTCAGCGGGTACTGCTGCGAGGTGGCGGCGATCTTGCCGGCCATCACGTCGCGGATGCCGTCGCAGCCGCCGTCCACCGAGACGATCATCACGCCCTTCTCCTTGCCGGCCTTCTTCAGCGCGTTGTAGGCACCGGCAGCGGCGGGCTCGTTGATCGTGTAGACAAGGTTGATGTCGGGATTCTTCTGGAGGCAGTTCTCCATCGCGGTCTGGCCCTTGGCGCGGTCGCCGAAGCTGTCGGCCATGCAGACCACCTCGGCCGGCTGGGCCAGCGTGTTGTCCTTCTGCTCCTTGGTCGGCAGGCCGTAGCCCTTCAGGAAACCGTTGTGGCGCTGCGCGCCGACCGGATGGCCGGGGAACAGGTCCAGCGTGGCGATCTTGACCGGCTTGCCGGCGAACGAGGCCTTGGCGTACTCGCCGATCAGGATGCCGGCCTTGTAGTTGTCGGTGGCGAACAGCGCGTCGGTGGCCTCGGCGGGGTCGGCGGGGCTGTCCAGCGCGATCACCATCACGCCCAAGGCCCGCGCCTTCTTGATCGCCGGCACGATGGCCTTGGAGTCGTTGGGCGTGATCAGGATGGTCTTGGCGCCGGCGGTGATCATGTTCTCCATGGCGGTGACCTGGCCGGCGTTGTCGCCGTCGGCCTTGCCGGCAGCGCTCAGCAGCTTGGCGCCCTTGGCCTTGGCCGACTCGGTCGCGCCTTCGATCATCTTGACGAAGAAGGGGTTGGTCTCGGTCTTCACGACCAGGCCGACCACCGGCTGGTCGGCCGCGTGGGCAGCAGCGCCGGCAGCCAGGGCCAGCAGGAAGGACAGCTTGCGCAGGGTCGGGGTCGTCGTCGTCATTGCTTGTCTCCGTCGTTGGTTTGCCGATCGTTGGCAAGGCCAGTCTAGTTAATAAATCAATTTGAGTTATTAATGGTGAACCCTTAGACTCGCGGCCCGACAACCCTCAAACATCGAAGGAAGACAAAGCCATGTTCCTGGTCTGCGGCGAAGCGCTGATGGATGTGTTCTCGATGGGCGACACGCCCACCGGCGTGGCCCTGGATGCCCGCGTGGGCGGCTCGCCGCTGAACGTGGCCGTGGGCCTGGCGCGGCTGGCGCAACCGGTGGCCTTCTATGGCGGCCTGTCCAGCGACTTCCTCGGCGAGCGGCTGGCCCGTGCGCTGGCGCAGGAGGGCGTGGAGCTGGGCCACGCGCCGCGGCTGGATGCCCCGACCACCGTCAGCCTGGTGGGCCTGAACGCGCGCGGCGTGCCGAGCTACGCCTTCCTGGGCCACGGCGCCGCCGACCGGCAGGTGCGCATCGACACGCTGCCGCCGGCCGGCCTGTTCCGTGCCGTCCATGTGGGGAGTTATGCCACCGTGGTCGAGCCAGTGGCCGGCACCCAGCGAGCGCTGATCGAACGCGAGCAGGGCCGCGCGCTGATCGCCTACGACCCGAACATCCGGCTCAACGTCGAGCCGCGCCTGCAGGCCTGGCTGGACCAGCTCGAATGGATGTTGCCGCGCACCCAGCTGCTGAAGATCAGCGACGAGGACCTCGGCCTGCTGCTGCCGGGCACGACGCCGGCGGTCTTCGCCGAACGCGCGCTGGCGGCGGGCGTGCAACTGGTGGTGGTGACCCGCGGCGGCGAGGGTGCACTGGGCTGGACGCGCGCGCACCATGCCGAGACGGCGGCCCGCCCCGTCACCGTGATCGACACGGTGGGCGCCGGCGATACCTTCCAGGCCGCCCTGCTGACCTGGCTGGCCGAGCGCGACGCACTCAGCGGCGCCGCGCTGTCTGCGCTGGACGGCGCGCAGTTGCTCGCCCTGCTGGAGTTCGCCGGGGCCGCCGCGGCCATCACCTGTTCGCGCCGCGGCGCCGACCTGCCGCACCGCCGGGACCTCCCCTGAATAGGGGGTGGCGGAGGGTTCGCTTTACATGTGTATCACTTTGCAATCCCTAACATGAGGCACTAGGATTGCACCAAAACTGCGCTCGTCCATCCAGGAGACAAGATCAATGAACACTACCCTGCTGGGCCGTGGCGCCCTGGCTGCGGGCCTGCTGGCCATCTCCGCCGCCGCCAGCGCACTCCCGAGCTTCACCTTCGACCCGAGCGCGGTCGGCCTGAGCGGCGACAGCTTCACGGCCGACAACCTGCTGATCTCGGACTACGCCCGCGTCACCACCGCCGGCGCGAGCTTCACCGAATCCGGCTTCCTGAGCATCACCGCCGCGCAGAGCGGCGACGACCTGCTGGTGCCCTCCGGCCTGAACAGCGCCAGCGGCTACTCGCTCTTCATCAGCTTCGTCGGCAGCGGCACGCAGACCAGCGGCACGAGCCCGCTGACCGGCGACACCAGCGGGAAGTTCAGCTCGCTGACCTACACGCTGTATGCGGTGGCCGGCAAGGCGACCTTCAGCATCGTCGGCGGCACGCCGACCACCTCGGCCACCAGCGGCCTGATCACGCTGGCCAGCGGCAGCCTGATCGACGGCAGCGTCGGCACGCGCGTGTCGGGCAGCTCGTTCTCGCCGTCCGCCGATGCCACGCTGAGCTTCAACGTGAACGGCGGCAGCGCGGGCTTCTTCGCCGACCCGTCGCCCTTCAACTACAACCAGGCGCTGACCTCGTTCACGAACACCAGCTCGCAGGTGACGCTGCTGGCGGACGGCTTCGCGATCAACAAGGGCGGCGGTGCGATCAACTTCGCGACCGCCGTGCCGGAACCGGAAAGCTACGCGATGCTGATGGCCGGGCTGGTGACGATCGGCTTCCTCCGCCGCCGCCGCGGCATGAACCGCTGAGCGTCATCATCAGTTCACCCTGAAAGCCGCAGCGCCCTCGGGCCCTGCGGCTTTTTTGCGCCCGGGTTCAGCCGGCGTTGGCAGCGACGATCGTGCCGGCGCATTCACCGAAGCCGATCCGGCGCGCTCCGTCCTTCTGCGCGAAGGCCTTGAGGATCACCGTGTCGCCATCCTCGAGGAAGGCGCGCCGCTCGCCGTTGGGCAGCGTCAGCGGCTGCTTGCCGCCGTCGGACAGCTCCAGCAGCGAGCCGCCCTGCTCCGGCCTCGCGCCGGACTGGGTGCCGGTGCCCATCAGGTCGCCCGGTTGCAGGTTGCAGCCATTGCTGGCGTGGTGGGTCAGCATCTGCGCCAGCGTCCAATAGGCGCTCTCGCCGAAGTTGGAGTCCATCAGCTTGACCGCGGTCTCGCCGGCGCCACGCATCTGCGCCGTCTGCAGCCAGACTTCCAGCTCGATGGCATAGCCGCCCTCGGCGCGGTTCTTCCCGGAATCGAGATACGGCAGCGGCTGGGGATCCTCGGCGGGATGGGCGAAGCCGCAGCGGAAGGGCTCCAGCGCCTCCATCGTGACGATCCAGGGCGAGATCGTGGTGGCGAAGTTCTTGGCCAGGAAGGGGCCCAGCGGCTGGTACTCCCAGCCCTGCATGTCGCGGGCGGACCAGTCGTTGAGCAGGCAGACGCCGAAGAGGTGCTCGTCGGCTTTCTCCATCGGGATCGGCTGGCCTAACGCGTTACCTGCACTGACGAACACGCCCAGTTCCAACTCGTAGTCCAGGCGCTTGCTGGGCGCGAGCGTCGGCACGTCCAGGTGCGGCGGCTTCAGCTGGCCCCAGGGCCGGCGCACATCGGCACCGCTGGGCAGGATGGACGAACTGCGACCGTGGTAGCCGATCGGCACCCACTTGTAGTTGGGCAGCAGCGGGTTGTCCGGGCGGAACAGCTTGCCCACCGTGGTCGCGTGATGGATGCCGGTGTAGAAGTCGGTGTAGTCGCCGATGCGGCAGGGCAGCGCCATCTCGGCGGCATCCTGTGGCAACAGGCAGGCTTCGAGCGCCTTCTGCTGGCTGCCTGCGCCTTCGCGCAGTGCCGTGAACAGCGCAGCGCGCACGGCGCGGCGGGCTGCGGACGGAGCGCCCATGAAGCGGTTCATGTCGCCCTCGGCCAGAACCTGCAGTTGCACGGCGACCGGCGTGTCCCAGCGGCCGGCGGCGGCCGCCAGCTTCAGGTCGAGGATGCGGTCGCCGATGGCGACGCCGGCGCGCAGCGACTCGTTGCGGCCGGCGCGGCGGAACAGGCCGTAAGGCAGGTTCTGCAGCGGGTAGTCGGTGTCGGCAGCGTTGGCGGATTCGACCCAGCTGCGGGCGTCGGGGTCGTGGGTGAAATCGAGATTCATGGGTGCTCGTTGTAGTTGTCTTGCAGCGCCGACCAGCAGTCGGCATAGGTCTTTTCGAGGGCGCCGCCGTTCAGTGCGAAGTCCGTCGGCGCCAGGCGCCAGCGGGTCTCGAACATGAAGGCCAGCGTGTGGTCCAGCTTGTGCGGCTTCAGCTCGGCGCCGCTGGCCTTGGCAAAGGCCTCGGTGTCGGGGCCGTGCGGCACCATCGCGTTGTGCAGGCTGGCGCCGCCGGGCTTGAAGCCTTCGGGCTTGGCGTCGTACTGGCCGGTCACCAGGCCCATGAACTCGCTCATCACGTTGCGGTGGTACCAGGGCGGGCGGAAGGTGTCCTCGGCCACCATCCAGCGCGGCGGGAAGATCACGAAATCGGCATTGGCCCAGCCGGGCGTGTCGCTGGGGCTGGTCAGCACGGTGAAGATGCTCGGGTCCGGATGATCGAAGCTGATGGACCCGATGGTCATGAAGTGGGCCGTGTCGTACTTGTACGGGGCCAGCGTGCCGTGCCAGGCCACGACGTTGAAGGGCGTGTGCTGCTGCAGCGCCGTCCAGAGCCGGCCGCCGAACTTCTTGACGACCTCGTAGGCGCCCTCCTCCTCCGCCTCGACGGCCGCCACCGGCGCGAGGAAGTCGCGCGGGTTGGCCAGGCCGTTGGAGCCGATCGGGCCCAGCTCGGGCAGGCGGAAGGCGGCGCCGTAGTTCTCGCAGATGTAGCCGCGCGAGGGGCCGTCCACGTCGACCTTGAAAGCCATGCCGCGCGGGACCAGCGCGATCTCGCCGGGCGCCACGTCGAGCAGGCCCAGCTCGGTGCGGATGCGCAAGGCGCCCTGCTGCGGGACGATCAGCAGCTCGCCGTCCGCATTGACGAAGGCGCGCCGGCCCATCGCGCGGTTGGCCAGGTAGAGGTGGATGCCGATGCCGGTCTGGGCGTCGGGGTCGCCGTTGAGGGCCATCGTGCGCAGGCCGTCGACGAAGTCCAGCGGTTCGTCGGGAATGGCGACCGGCGCCCAGCGCAGCGGATCCGGGGGCACGACCTGACCCTCGGCCGCGCCCGTCTTCAGCCAGGCATGGGCCAGCGGCACATAACTCCCCACCACGACGGAGGGCCGCCGGCGGTACATCCAGCTGCGCAGGTTCTCGGCGCGGGGGGCGGTGAAGGCCGTGCCGGAGAGCAGTTCGGCGTACAGGCCGTGGGCCACCTTCTGCGGGCTGTTGCGGCCGACCGGCAGGCTGCCGGGGCGGGCCTCGCTGGCGTGCTCGTTGCCGAAGCCGCTCTGGTAATGCAGGGATTCGCTCATGTCGGGTTCAGGGTGTTGGATCTTGCGAGGGCCAGCGCTTCGTCGAGCACGGCGCGGTCGCCGACCTGGTTGGCCAGGATCAGGACCAGCTTGGCGAGGAACAGCTCGGCCTGGTCCTCGCTCATGTCGCGCTGGTGGTCGATCAGGGCGGCGTAGAAGCCGTCGGGATCGGGGATGTTG
Organism: Pelomonas sp. KK5; assembly: GCF_001984095.1. Classification (GTDB taxonomy): domain Bacteria; phylum Pseudomonadota; class Gammaproteobacteria; order Burkholderiales; family Burkholderiaceae_C; genus KK5. Next base: position 42,109 of record NZ_LYVQ01000011.1, on the reverse strand, counting down.
GGCGCGCGGATCAGTTGCTGGGGCATGCCTGGGCCTTTCTCAGGGCGGCGCGGACCTTGCCGGGGTCGTAGCTGCGCCAGCGCGCGGCCACGACGCGATCCGGCCGGATCAGGTAGCAGGTGCCGGGCCGTGCGTCATAACGCTCCAGTCCGACGCCATCGAGCGCAAGCGCCGGCAGCTCGCCACCGGTGGCCGCCTGGTCCGCCAGCAGGGTGAAGCCGGCGTCCAGCTGCTCCAGCAGCCAGCCGCCGGCCAGCGGCGCGTCCGGGCACGGGCTGCCGGGCGCGGGGCCGCCCTCGAAGGCGTCCTCGTCCGGCGTGTTCAATGGCGAGTCGCGGTAGGGCGTGGGCATCGACAGCCGCCCGCTGTTGACCAGCGGCCGCGCGAAGGGCTCGCTGCGCGCCAGCTGCAGCACCGCGTCGCGCAGGCGCAGCGAGGCGCGGCTCTTGGGGCTGATGAAGTCGGTGGAGCGGGTGGAGTTGAGGATGTTGTCGTCCGCCGCGGCGGTGCGCTCGGCCTCGTAGCTGTCCAGCAGCGCCTCGGGCGCCCTGCCCTCGATGACGGCGGCCAGCTTCCAGGCCAGGTTCTCGGCGTCCTGCATGCCGCTGTTGGCGCCGCGCGCGCCGAAGGGCGAGACCTGGTGGGCCGAGTCGCCGGCGAACAGCACGCGGCCGTGGCGGAACTTCGCCATGCGCCGGCAGGCGAACTGGTAGACGGACACCCATTCCAGCTCGAACTCGGCATCCGGGCCCAGCATCGCCTGGATGCGCGGGATCACGCGCTCGGGCTTCTTCTCCTCGACCGGATCGGCATCGCGGCCGAGCTGGAAGTCGATGCGCCAGACCTTGTCGCACTGCTTGTGCAGCAGCACGGACTGGCCGCGATGGAACGGAGGGTCGAACCAGAACCAGCGCTCTGCCGGGAAGTCCGCCTGCATGACGACATCGGCGATCAGGAAGCGGTCGTGGAAGACCTGGCCGTCGAAGTCCAGGCCCATCATCGCGCGGGTGTCGCTGTTGGCGCCGTCGCAGGCGATGACCCAGTCGGCCTCGATCTCGAACTCGGCGTCGGGGGTCTGGACCTTCAGCGTGACGCCGTCGGGTTTCGGCGTTAGCGCCACCAGCTTGTGCTTCCAGTGCAGCGCCACCAGCGGCTCGCGCATGCAGGCATCCACCAGCGCCTCCTCCAGGTGGTACTGCTGCAGGTTCACCATCGCCGGCATCTTGTGATGCGCCTGCGGCAGCAGGTCGAACTGGTAGGCCAGGCCCTCGCCATGGAAGACCTTGCCGACCTGCCAGCGCACGCCCCGCTCGGCCATCGACTCGCCGACGCCGAGCCGGTCCAACAGTTCCAGCGTGCGCTTGGCGTAGCAGACGGCGCGGGAGCCGAGGCTGACGCGGTTGTTGTCGTCCAGCACCAGCACCGGCACGCCGCGGCGGGCCAGGTCCAGCGCCGCGGTCAGCCCGACCGGGCCGGCGCCGATGACGACGACCGGGCGCCGCGGGTCGGCCGCGCAGCGTTCATAGGCGTACTCGGGCGCCTGGTAGGTCTTCAACATGTCTTTGCCTGTGTTCGGGGCCGAGCGCCGGGCCGCCCCAAGCCGGCCCACTGGCGGCGCTTGCGGCTCGATGCCGAAAGCGCCGGCGCCCCCTCGGGGGGCCGACCGGGCTCGCGCGCGTTCAGCGCCGCGAGATCGGGCGAGGGGCTCATGTTTCCAGGGCCTGCCACATCGCCACGTCACGCTCGGCGGTCCAGATGCGGGGATCCGGATACTGCGTGGCCTCGTCGTAGGCGCGGGTCACGTCGAAGGGCATGCAGTGGGCGAAGATGACCCACTGGCCGTACTTGGGCGCCAGCCGCTCGTAGGTCTCCTTGTAGACCGCCTTCAGCTCCCGGCCCGCCGAGGCACCGGCCTTGACGCTCTCGTACAGCTCGCTGACGAAGGCGCGCGTGCCGGCCAGGCCGGCGGCCACGTCGGCCGGCGTCTGCAGCGCGCGGCCGCGGCCGGGCACCAGCTTCTCGGGCTTCAGGGCGGCGATGTTGTCCAGCGTCTGCGGCCAGTCCTGGAAGTAGGCGTCGCCGGCATAGGGCGTGGCATCGAACTCCACCAAGTCGCCGCTGAACAGCACCTTGTCCTGCGGCAGCCAGACCACCGTGTCGCCCTTCGTGTGGCCGCGGCCCAGCTGCAGGATCTGCACCTCCAGCTTGCCCAGCCACAGGGTCATCTTGCCGGTGAAGGTGAGCGTCGGCCAGGTCATGCCGGGTGGCACCGACTCGACGTTCTGGAACAGGCGCGGGAAGCGGCCGATCTCGCTGGCCTTGTCCTGCTCGCCGCGCTCGACGATCAGGTCGTAGGTGTCCTGGCTGGCGATGATGTGCTCCGGCTCGTAGGCCGAGGCGCCGAGTACGCGTACCGCGTGGTAGTGGCTCAGCAGCACGTACTTGATCGGCTTGTCGGTCACCTCGCGGATGCGGCGGATCACGTCCTGCGCCATCACCGGCGTGGCCTGCGTGTCGATCACCATCACCGCGTCGTCGCCGATGACGATGCCGGTGTTCGGGTCGCCTTCGGCCGTGTAGGCCCAGGCATGGTCCGAGAGCTGGTCGAAGCTGACCTTCTTGACCTCGAGGTCAGCGTGCGAGGCGAATGTTTTGGTCGTCATGGCTGGGCGTCTCCTTGCGTTGGCTGAAATTTAATCTAAACCAAATCAGTTTGTCTATTCCAAATTTTCTGATCCAATCGGCAACATGAGCGAGAGCGACCTTTCCACCAGCAGCGGCCCGCGGGGCATCCAGAGCATCGAAGTGGGCGGCCAGCTGCTGCTGGCCCTGGTCCACGAGGGACGGCCGATGCCGCTGAAGGAGCTGGCGCTGGCGGCCGGCATGCCGCCGGCCAAGGCCCATCCCTACCTGGTCAGCTTCATCAAGCTGGGCCTGGTGGAGCAGGAAGGGGTCAGTGGAAGGTATGGGTTAGGGCCGCTGGCGCTGCAGCTGGGCCTGATCAGCCTGCAGCAGTACGAGCCGGTGCGGCTGGCCACGCCGGTGATCGAGGAGCTGGCGCTGCAGCTGGGCCACACGGTGGCCATCGCGGTCTGGGGCAACCGCGGGCCGACGATCGTTCGCGTGGCCGAGGCGCCGAGCCCGGTGCACATCAGCATGCGCCACGGGACCGTGATGAGCCCGTCGGGCACCGCCTCGGGGCGGCTGTTCGCGGCTCACCTGCCCAAGGCGCTGGTGAAGGCCGCGCTGCACGGCGAGGCGATGCCGGCGGTGGAGTTGCTGGAGGAGGTGCGCCGCCACGGCATGGCGACGTCGAAGGACGGCGTGGTCCACGGCGTCAGCGCGCTGGCGGCACCGGTCTTCGACGACAGCGGGCGGCTGGTGCTCTCGCTGACCGCCATCGGGCCCAGCGGCAGTTTCGACCTGCGCCTGGGCGGCTCGCTCGCGCCGGCCTTGCGCGCGGCGGGCGAGCAGTTGTCGCGTCAGCTCGGCTGGAAGCCGGCCGGCTGATCGTCGAAGGGCGTGAACCCGCTGTCGCTGCCGCGCATGCGCTCCAGGATCGCGAATTCCTCTTCCGGGGAATAGAAGTACGGGTAGAGCGTGCGGGTCTCGCTGCTCAGCTCGGGCCGGCCGCCGTAGGCCTCGACCTGCTGTTCCACGAAGCCGAAGTCCAGGGTCATCAGCACGGCCGGTGCCTTCACGCGCGGATTCGGCCGCGCCTCGGCGCTGACCTTGAAGCCCAGCATGCGGCGGTAGTAGGGCACGTGGCGCGGGTTGACTTCGATCACCAGCCACTTGGCGCCGGTGATGTGATGGGCGTGGATGTAGGCAGTGTGGAACAGCGCGGCCAGCACATGCTTGGAAGGCGCTTCCTGCTGGTCCAGCGCCAGCTTGGTGAACTCGCACAGCGAGCGGCCGGCATCGCGCATGGCCGCCACTTCGTCGGGGAAGACCAGCTCGGCGTTCAGGCCGTGCTCGGAATCGCAGCGGATGCCCAGCGTGCCCACGGTGCGCTCGTCGCATTCGGCGCGCAGCGTGAGCAGGTGGCGCTCCAGATCGTCGCCGCCGTCCTTGACCTGGTAGCCGCGCTGCGCGTAGCGGCGCATCTGCAGGGCCCGCGCGGCATGGCGCTGCTGGCGGTCCAGGGCAGCATGGATCGCGAAGCCCTCGATCAGCTCGCCGGTGACCGGGTTGAAATGCGGGGCGGCGTGCCCGGGCCGAAAGCCGCGGGTGCGCAAGGCCGGGAGACCGGCCAGGTACGGAACAGGTGCTGACGCCGACTCAAAAGCCGCGGCGCCGGGATTGTCAATGAACCACATGTACTGCTTTTCCTTACTCGGTCCGGCCCGTTCCGCGCGAGTCCGACTGCGGGCACGCGCCTCCCCGTGCGAGGCGTCCGCTTGCGCGAACGGTCGCCGGCCAGGACCTGCTTTTTCTCAACCAGTCGCCCGCTGGACGACCATGACGCTATCCCTCACCCGATTCATTCTTCTTTCCCTCGATACCGGCATATCGGACATCCCGGCGCCCCGATCAAGAGGCCAAACGTTGTTCTTCGTGTAACAGCTGCAACACCGCGGCCTCGCGCTCGGGCGAGAAGAACCACGGGTACAGGCTGCGGACATGGTGGGCCATGTGCGGATGCCCGCCCAGCCGCGCGATCTGCTGCTCGGCATGCGCCAGCTCCAGGCTCATCAGCACCGCCGGTGCATGGACGTGCAGATTGGTACGCACCTCGGAGCAGATCTTGAAATCCAGCATGCGCCGGTAGTAGGGCACATGCCGCGGGTTGACCTCGATCACCAGCAGTTCGATGCCCTGCATCCTGTAGGCGTGCAGGTAGGCGGTGTGGAACAGCGCGGCCAGCACCTGCTTGGACGCGGCCTGCGGGTCCAGCGCCAGCTGCGTGAACTCGCAGATCTCGCGGCCATGCGGCCCGCGCAGCATCTCCATCTCGTGCGGGAAGGCGCCGTCCGCGCTGAGGCCTTCGGCCAGATCGAAGCGGATGCCCAGCGTGCCCAGCGTGCGGCCGTCCTCGGCCGTGGCGCTGAGCGTCAGGACGTTCATTTCCCGCTCGCCCACCGGATGCTCGCGGCGATAGCCACGCTGCACATAGCGGTGGTGCACCAGGCGGCTCGCATCCACCCGGTGGCGCTCGCTCAGGGCGCTGTTGATCAGGAAGGGAACGACCGCGGGATATTCATGAAGGGCCACCGAATGCGCCGCCGAACGCAGGGCATGGGACCCGACCAGGGCTTGCAAACCGGCTTGGTGGAGAGGTACGGCACTGTCGGGTTGCATGATTTCCTTTTGCGGATACGAGCCAGCAAACGGGTAAAAATTCCGAATTGGTGCGCAGTCTAGCTGCTTCACCCCCTCGAATGGGGGTGGAAAAACCGCCCCCAACAAATTACCCGAGGAACTTACATTTGCTATCCGGTATTTCGGAAAAAACCAAAATCCCGGGATAGCACAAACCCCAAGATCCGACGTCATTTATGACGCTTCTGTGGCTAGCGAACGCTATGCGTGCGCTATCCCCATGCTCTCCCTCATGCAATGACTGCGCCACCCTGACGCACTTGCTCCTCGAAACCCGCCTCGCCGGGGCGGTCCTGAACACAGCGTGCACCTGCGGCGCCCGGACCACATCATCAACACAGGGATTGACCCGCACAAGCCCTTGCACTAACTAAAAAGCGGGCCACCCCCGCGAAGGGATGGCCCGCCGTCAAGCGGGTGCTGTCCGTGGCCGTGGACTCAGGCGGCGGCGCTGCCCGCCTTGTCGGCCGCGTGCAGGTTGGCCAGGCGGTTCATGTTGCCCATCGAGACGCGGTGCATCTCGATCAGCGACAGGATGCCGTTGCGGAACAGTTCGACGATCTTGGCCTCCGGCAGTTCGGAGAGCTTCTTCTCGTCCACGGCCAGGAAGCCTTCGACCAGCAGCTTCTCGCCGTCGGGCAGCGTGGCTTCGAATCGCATGTCCTGCAGCAGGCCGGCCTCGACGATCTGCTCGCAGATCAGGCGGGTGCGCTCGGACTCGGTCTCGAAGTTCTCCAGGAAGGTCTTGGCGTTGAGCAGGAACTCGCTGGGCTGGCCGTCGGCCGCGAACAGCGAGTGGCCTTCGGTCTCGTTGAAGCCGGTCCACTTCTCGTCATAGCAGACGGCCACCTGGTCGCCGCCATCGATGCGGGCCATCGCGAAGGGGTAGCGGCGCAGGTAGGCCGGGACATAGTTGCCGGTCCACTTGTCGCCCTTGATGAACAGGTTGCTGCCCTGCTTCAGGCCCAGCACCGCCAGCGGCGCCACCACCAGCTTGGCATCGGGCTTGTTCTCGCCCACGCGCACGAACACCAGCGGGTACTCCTTGCAGGCGTCGGCGAACTCCACCACCGTCAGGAACATGGAGTTCAGTTCCTTGGCACGGGCCAGCACCGGTTCCTCGGTGCGCAGGCGCAGGTTCTTGTGCGCGACGCGGTCGAGGGCGACCATGCTGTCATACATCGGGGGGTTGCTCATTGATTGACTCCTAATATCCGTTCGTCGGCCAGTCGGCTGACCAGCACCTTGTCCACACGCTTGCCGTCGAGGTCCACGACCTCGAACCTCCAAGCATCCCACTCCACCACATCGGCCGTGCGCGGCAGGCGCCCCAGCAGCAGCATGATCATGCCGGCCAGGGTGTTGTAGCGCCCACGGTCCTCTTCAGGCAGTTCCTTCAGGCCCAGCCGGTCCTTCAGCTCGGTGACGGGGATCAGGCCATCCAGCAGCCAGCTTCCATCCTCGCGCTGGACCGCCCAGGCGTCATCATCACTGGGCGCGTTGAACTCGCCCGCGATCGCTTCCAGCACGTCGCGCACCGAGATCACGCCCTGCACCTCGCCGTACTCGTCCACGACGAACACCAGCGGCGCGTCCGAAGCGCGGAACTGCTCCAGCAGCTCCATGCCCGACAGTGTTTCCGGCACGAACACCGGCGGCTCCAGGTCTTCGGCCAGCGCCAGCGGATTGCCGGCCAGCGCGCGCTGCAGCAGCTTCTGCGCGGAGACGACACCGATCACGTCGGACACGTCGCCGCGGCAAACCGGGTACCGGCTGTAGCCGTGCGCCTGCAGCAGGGCCAGCACCTGCTCGTTCTGGTCGTCCACATCCAGCCAGGCGATCTCGGCGCGCGGGATCATCATCGAGCCGATCTGGCGCTCGTCCAATCGGAACACGTTGCGCACCATCTGGTGCTCGTGCTGCTCGATCACACCGGCGTCCAGGCCCTCCTCGAGGCTGGCGGCGATCTCCTCCTCGGTGACGCCGCGCTGCGCATCGGTGCGCAGGCCCATCACGCCCAGCATCCAGTCGGTCGTCACCGTCAGCAGGCGCACCAGCGGGCGCGCCACCATCGACAGGAACTCCATCGTCGGCGCCACCAGGCGGGCGGCCGTCTCGGGGTAGATCTGGCCGATGCGCTTGGGCACCAGCTCGCCGAACAGGATGGTCAGCACCGTGATGATGCAGACCACCAGGCCGGTGGCGGTCACTTCCGCGGCGCGCTGGCTCATCGGGAAGGTCTCGAGCAGCCAGTGCGACAACGGGCCCGAGAAGGCCGCATCGCCGACGATGCCGTTCAGCACGCCGATCGAGGTGATGCCGATCTGCACCACCGACAGGAACTTGGTCGGGTTGTCGTGCAGGTCCATCGCGGCCTGCGCGCCGGCGCTCTCGTTCTCGACCATCACCTGCAGACGCGCCTTGCGGCTGGCCGTGAGGGCCATCTCCGACATAGCAAACAAGCCGTTGACCAGAATCAGCAGGAGTACGAGCGCGGTGTCCATTGAGGGGGCAGCAGGTTCGGGGTTTGCCCTTGCCATGCGCCCTTCGGTTGAAAGAAGCCCGCAAGCGTATCAGAACGTCGTGACTTCTCAGACAGCACAATCCCCGTATGAACTACCTGATCGGCGATGTCCAGGGCTGCTGCGGCGCCCTCGACGCCCTCCTGAAGAAGATCGACTTCTCCCCGTCCCGCGACCGTGTGTACGTGCTCGGCGACCTGGTCAACCGCGGCCCCGCCTCGCTGGCCACCGTCCGCCTGCTTCAGCAGTTAGGCGATGCCGCCACCTGTCTGCTGGGTAACCACGACCTGCACCTGCTGGCCCTGGCGCACGGCGTGCGCAAGCCCAAGGCGGACGACACCGTGGCCGACATCCTGGCCGCCCCCGACCGAGAGGCCCTGCTGGACTGGATGCGCCAGCGCCGCATGGCGGTACACGAGCACGGCTGGCTGATGGTGCACGCCGGCGTCGTGCCCCAGTGGGACCTGACGCTGACGCTGGCGCTGGCCGCCGAGGTCGAGGCGCTGCTGAGGAGCCCCGCCCTGCCCGACTTCCTGCACACGATGTACGGCAACGAGCCCGACCGCTGGTCAGCCGAGCTAACGGGTTATGCGCGCGCCAAGTTCACGATCAACGTGCTGACCCGGCTGCGCTTCTGCGATGCCGACGGACGCATGGACTTCAAGACCAAGGACGGGGCCGACGGCGCGCCCAAGGGCTTCATGCCCTGGTTCGACGTGCCGGGGCGCCGCACGGCCGGCGTGCCGATGGCATTCGGGCACTGGTCGACGCTGGGCTATGTCGACCGGCCGGACCTTCTGGCGCTGGATACGGGCTGTGTCTGGGGCGGGAAACTCAGCGCGGTGCGCATCGACGGCGGCCGGCGCGAGCTGATCCAGGTGCGGTGCGAGCAGGCACGCAAGCCCGGATAGAATGCGCCTCCTCCTCTGAGCGATGGAAGCGTGGGAGAGTGGTTTAATCCAACGGTCTTGAAAACCGTCGAAGGTGTGAGCCTTCCGTGAGTTCGAATCTCACCGCTTCCGCCAAGACTCCAGCAAACACGGGCCTTCCAGGCCCGTTTTTCATTTCCTCCCACCAAAAAACCCACCAACATGATTGCGATGTCGTGAGTTGCGGTGAGACGACAGCGAGGCCGGCTCAGGCCTTCCCCTTGGGAGGCGCGTGGACTGCTTGGAACAGGTCTTTGAGCGACCCGAGGTAGCTCTCCTGCCGCTTTTCGATGCCGCGGATCATCGATGGCGAACTCATCTCGTTCACGATCCCCGCACACACTCGCACGAGTTGCTCCGTAGGTATCGCCACAACAGCTGCGGCACGAGTCTGGCCATTGCCCAGTTCTTCGCCGAGAACTAGCTTGGTCGTGTAGAAGCCGAACACAACGTCGATAACCGCATCGGCGTAGATGGTCGGCACCGCCGGAATTCTTGGGGGCAAGGGCATCGCCGCCCCGTCTCCTGGCGCGTGCCACTCGGGCTGATCGGGCATCGCCGACGTCGACGCATCAGCAGAACTCGATGGCGCTTCACTGGCCGTTTCCGGTGTAACGGGCTGCCTCGAAGCACGCTTCGTCGTCTTCCGTTGGGCGGGGCCATCCGCCTTGATCGAAGCTCGCGTCATGGCCGAGGGCCTTGCAGAACTTCGTTGGTTTGAATGAGGTCTCCGAAGCCGCAGGCGAACAAGCGAGAAGGTGCAACGTCGTGCGTACGCACAGCAAAGCGGCCGTAGTCGACGAAGCGAATCACCAAGGCGCAATCGAAAGCGTGCGCAGCCTTGACCAGCGTCGACACGAGAACGTCGCCCCCCTCAGGGTCCTCCAGCTTCGAGATCGCTGATTGCTTCGTTCCCATCCTCCTGGCGAGTTCCGCCTGGGTCAGATCGCGCTCTTCACGATTGATTCGAACCTGCCAGGCGATCAGGTTCTCCACGGTCGATTCCATCGCCGCTTGACGGTAGTCTTCATCCAGCCATTCCTCGGGTATTGAAGGCTCGGTACTGATTTTGTTCCCCGCAAGGGGGAAGCTAGTACGGGGCCCAATCGCAACCAGCTGTTCTTGCATCGAAGTCCAGGAGTACTGCCGCCCGGCACGAGGCAACGCGTTGCTCGTAGTCGCTCGGATGGTATTGATTGTCTTTTTCATGTCCGGCCAAACATATCACGAATACGTGATGCGAATCGTTAAAAAAGCCGAAGAGTCGATGCTGTTTCCGGTTCTCATCCTGGAAACGTATCACGTACATGTGATTTCCCACAGGACTGGCGTTCGGCCTACTCCAGCGCTCCTTCGGCTGCTCCCTCAAGAACCTCAGCGTCACGTCGCGTTTGGCTCGCTGCCGCGCTGAGAGACCTCGAGACCACTTCTGAAGGTCGCATCGGCCGTGCTCGGTGACGTAAAGCCGAAAGATCCAGGGAGTCGCAGGGCCCCGAAGCTGCGACATCAGCAAGGACTGAGGATTGAGAACCAGCTTAGGCCTGGGCATGTCGACATGATAGGGAGGGGACGCCCACCACGCGCCACGTGGGCAGGCGCGCTGGGCTCACTTGCCGTTGTCCGGACCCTTGGTGCCTTCCTTGCCCGTGTGCGGGTTGACGTTGCCCTTGGACGACCAGTTGTCGCGCTTGGTCTTGTTCGGGTTCGTCGCGTGACTGGGCGCCACGTAGGTGCCGTCCTTCTTGGTGTAGCCCTTGGTGGCGTGGCTGCCGCCCGGGTTGCTCGCGTGGCTCGAATGGCCTCCGCTGCTGTGGCCACCACCACCGCCGCCACGGGCTTGGGCTGCCGGGCCGGCGAGCAGCAGAACCGCGGCCGCGGCCGCTGCCGCTGCGATGAGCTTCGTCATGGTCGTCTCCTCCAGATTAGATGCCAGGCTGTGCTCGCCTGGTCGACTCCAACGCTACAGCCGGCGGGTGCCCGCGACAAGCGTGAATGCTCCCCTGCCGGCCGCGCAGTCTGTCCGCCGCCATTGCAGCGCGTCGCCCCAATCCGGCGGCCCGTCGCTACCCGCTGGCGATACCCGCCACCGGCGCCGAAACTGCAATCACTGACCCGACAAACCCACCGCAGCAAGGAGCCCATCATGAGCAGCAACGACAAGTACTTCGCCATCGGCCTGGTCGGCATCGTCGCGATCTTCTGCTCGGTGGCGCTGGAGCTGGCCCAGGCGTCGTCGACGCCCGCCTCGCAGGACATCGTCAAGCTGGAGCGCGTCGTCATCATCGGCAAGCGCGCGCCGGCGGTGGCGCAACTGCCGCGCGTCGTCATCGAAGGCCGCCGCACGGCCAGTGCCGATGGTGTCCAACTGGCTGCCGCCAAGGTATCGGCCAAGGCCATCTGAGCGGCGACAGTCGTTCCCGGGGCGCGAGCTCCGGTCAGCACTTCATCTCGTGGTATCGCGACCTGGCCCGGAACAGGGCCTTGGCAACATCGTCCTTGTCGCCCTGACCCTTGGCCTGCTGTTCCACGGCCTTGAGCCGCGGCAACTCCATATCCAGTCGAGCACATTGCTCGCGCACCCCGGGTGGCAGTTTCGACCTGCGCTCGAACTTGTTGAAGCCCTGCTCGTCCAGACCGGTGAGCGGCTGCACGCCCTCGATGATCAGAGTCCGCGTCCGTTCCCGCTGGTATGACGGGCTTCAGAGATTGGCCCCCGGATAGGTCTCCGCACCCTTGGTCGGCGTCACATCGACTTCCTTGGCGCCAAGGCATGGCGTGGCCGTGTATTCCACCCGCCCGTTCTGCACGCACTTGTAGACGGTCTGCGTCGGCTCTGGCGCCGCAGCGCCATCGACGGCAACAAACACAGCAAACAGCACCGCGATTGATCTCTTCGGATCCATCTCCCGCCCTCCCGGCTTGTAGGGCTGATTCTGCATCTGCCAGGCCGGAACGCGGCTATCGAGCGGGCTCCTGCGCCTCCGCCCCAGCCCCCGCGACGACACGCTCGACGGCCGTCGTCGGATCCTTCTCCTGGCCGCCCGCGGTGAACAGGTTGGCCAGCGCCACGCCCGCCGATGCCGCGATGGCAACGACGATGACCGCAATGAACAGGGACTTGGCGCTGTCGTTCATGGCACAGGCTCCGGCTGGCTCGGGATCGATGGCCGCAGTGTCCCTACACGGCGCCTTTTCCGCCTCCGTCATCCGACGGACAGCGGAATTCGCGGCGCCATATACCGTCCAGGCTGACGGTTAGGTGGCCGATGGGCCCGAGGGGCGCCGCTCCAGCCAGGCCAGCACCGCCAGCGACAGCGTCATGCCCGTCGCCAGCAGCGTCAGCAGGTCCCCGCCTTCGGCGCCGGACAGCCGCATGATCCCGGCCAGCAGCCAGGTCGCGAGCACCATCACGATGCCGAACATCAGGGCCGCGGGGCGCCGGCGTGCGCCGCGAGGCATGCCGTCCGCCGCCGGCAGGCCGACCGGCAGCGCGGCGCGCCCGCCCGCAACGGTCCGTGCCATGCGGCGCCGGTCGCGCGCCTGGCGGCGGTCGCGGGCGTCCTGGTGGGCAAGGCGGGTCTGGGCGGCGGTGGCATTCATGGCGGTTCCCTCGAGCGGTCGGATCGATCGGCTTGCCGTCGAATTTCGGCGTTAGCAATCCGATGGGCGAAGCATAGGGAGACTCGCTCGCCGGGCGGCCCGCCCGGATGCGGGGACTGGCAGGGCCGCACGTGCGCTATCTCACGCGCCCTCCTGCACCAGGTCGCCGATGTCGTCCGCCACGCGCGGCTGCCGGCCGCGCAGGGACAGGAAGAAGCGCAGCATCTCCAGGCTCGCATCGGGCCCCAGCGGATCGGTCCAGGAACCGGCCGGATCGCCGCCGGACCAGGCATGGGCCGCGCCATGCACCAGCCAGTGCTCGGCCACCTGATGCCCCCGCGAGTCTCGCCACACGCTGCGCGTGAAGCGCCGGCCCAGCGGGCACTCGCCGTGCAACTCGGCCGGCCGGCCCACGCCGAGGTGGCCGGCGATGCAGGCGTCGATGGCGGCGCGGCCATTGTGCGGATGGACCGTGCGGTCCTGGTCGCCATGGAACACGATGGCGGGCACCTGCAGCAGCGCGTGGCGCGTGCGCGGCAGCGGCATCACCATCGCCATGCCCGGCCCGCACTTCATCACCTGGATCGCCTGGGCCACGCCGAGCGCGGCGCGCGGCGCCAGACCCGAATGGATGCCGACGCCGGCGTACAAGGCCGGATACTCGGCCGCCATCGTCGCGGCCATCGCGCCGCCGGCCGACATGCCGGCGATGAAGACCCGCGCCGGGTCCAGTTCGTGCTCGTGCAGGATGCGCTCGGTGAGGCTGGCGATCCAGGCCGGCTCGCCGCGCCCGCGCTGCTGGTGCTGGGGGCGGAACCAGTTCCAGCAGCTCAGTTCGTTCGCTTCCGGCGATTGCGCCGGATAAAGCACCGCCACGCCCTCACGCGCCGCATGCTCGTCCATACGCAGGCCGCGCGCGAAATCCTCGGGCTGCTGCTTGCAGCCGTGCAGCATCACCAGCAGTGGCAGGCCGGCCCGCTCGCCGGGTGGCAGGAACAGGCGAAAGGCCTTCGCGACGCCGTCGTGCTCATGCCGGCCGACGATCCAGCGCCCGCCAGGGCCGCCGCGTCGCAAGGCTTGCAGCAAAAAGCGCTGGCGCCTCCACAACCCGCGCAGGACTTGCCGCAAACGATCGAGCATCGCGTACCCCGGGGCCGAAAGCCCGAAGAGCGTGCACGATGCATGCCATCGCCTTCGTCATCGTCACTACTGCAGCAGCCGCGCGCCCATGCCCGCGCAGCCGAAGGCCTCGAAGCGCTCCACGCACAGCTCGCGCGCCGCCGCCATCGCTTCCTTCATGAACCTGCGCGGATCGAACTCCTCCGGCTCGCGCACCATGGCGCGGCGCATCGCGCCGGTCATCGCCAGGCGGATGTCGGTGTCGATATTGATCTTGCGCACGCCATGGCGGATGCCCTGCTGGATCTCGGCCACCGGCACGCCGTAGGTCTCGCGGATCGCGCCGCCATGCTCGCGGATCACGTCCAGCCACTGCTGCGGCACCGAGGACGAGCCGTGCATCACCAGGTGGGTGTCGGGCAGGCGCTCATGGATCGCGCGGATGCGGTCGATGGCGAGGATGTCGCCGGTGGGCTGGCGGCTGAACTTGTAGGCGCCGTGGCTGGTGCCGATGGCGATGGCCAGCGCATCGACGCCGGTCTGCGCGACGAAGTCGGCCGCCTCGTCAGGATCGGTGAGCAGCTGCTCGTGGCTCAGCACGCCTTCGGCGCCGACGCCGTCCTCCTCGCCCGCGGTGCCCGACTCCAGCGAGCCGAGGCAACCCAGTTCGCCCTCCACCGACACGCCCACCGCATGCGCCATCTCCACCACCTTGCGCGTGACCTCGACGTTATGTCCGTAGGAGGCCGGCGTCTTCGCATCCTCCAGCAGCGAGCCGTCCATCATCACGCTGGTGAAGCCCGAACGGATCGCCTGCATGCACACCGCCGGGCTGGCGCCGTGGTCCTGGTGCAGCACGATGGGGATGCGCGGGTACATCTCCGCCGCGGCCTCGACCATCTTGCGCAGGAAGGGCTCGCCGGCGTACTTGCGGGCGCCGGCCGAGGCCTGCAGGATCACCGGCGCATCGGTCTTCTCGGCGGCCTGCATGATGGCCTGGATCTGCTCGAGGTTGTTGATGTTGAAGGCGGGCACGCCGTAGCGGTGCTCGGCCGCATGGTCCAGCATGCGGCGCAGCGAGATCATCGTCATCGTGAGGTCTCCTGTTGTTGATCGATCAGTTGCAGCGCGCGCTCGCAGACCGCCTGCGGCGTGAAGCCGAACAGCGCGAACAGCTCGGCCGCCGGCGCGGATTCGCCGAAGCGGTCCAGGCCGATCACCGCGCCGTCCTCGCCCACGTACTTCCACCACAGGCCGCTGCTGCCCGCCTCGAGGGCCAGGCGCGGCAGCCGGCGCGGGATGAGCTCGCGGCGATAGCGTTCGTCCTGGCGCTCAAAGGCCTCGATGCAGGGCATCGAGACGACGCGCGCCACCACGCCCCGCACGGCGAGCAGTTCGGCCGCCTGCAGCGCCAGCGCGACTTCGGAGCCGCTGGCGAGCAGGCAGACGCGCTCCCTCGCGGGGTCATCGCTTCGCACCAGATAGCCGCCTCGCTCCGCGCCCTGCCCGCCACTGGCCGGCAGCGCCTGGCGCGACAGCACCAGCGCGCTCGGCCCGTCGCTGCGGTGCAGGGCCGCGCGCCAGGCGATAGCCGTCTCCAGCGCATCGGCGGGCCGCCACACATCGAGGCCCGGGATCAGGCGCAGGCTGCTCACATGCTCCACCGGCTGGTGGGTCGGCCCGTCCTCGCCGAGGCCGATCGAGTCGTGCGTGAACACATGGATCACCGGCAGCCGCATCAGCGCGGCCATGCGGATGGCGTTGCGCGCGTAGTCGGAGAAGGCCAGGAAGGTGCCGCCGAAGACGCGCCAGCCGCCGTGCAGCGCCACGCCGTTCATGACCGCCGCCATGCCGAACTCGCGCACGCCGTAGTGGACGTGGTTGCCGGTGCCGCGGCCCTTCAGCGGCACATGGCCGGGCCAGTCGGTGAGGTTGGAGCCGGTCAGGTCGGCCGAGCCGCCCAGCAGCTCGGGCGTCGCCGGGCCCAGGCGCTGCAGCAGGTTCTGCGAGGCCTTGCGAGTGGCGATGGCGCCGGCCTGCGCGGCGGCCACGGCCGCCTCGGCGAGCGCCGCCTCGGTCTGAGGCAGCAGCGGCATCGGCGAGGAACAGCGCCGGGCCAGCTCGGCAGCCAGCGCCGGATGGGCGGCGGCATAGGCCGCCCGGACGCCGCGCCATGCCGCATGCCGCGCGGCGCCCGCCTCGCGGGCATCCCAGGCGGCGGCGATGTCCGAAGGGATCTCGAAGGGCGCCGCGGTCCAGCCGAGCGCGGCGCGGGTCAGTGCAATCTCGGCGTTACCGAGCGCCTCGCCGTGGGCCTTGGCGCTGCCGGCGCGGTTGGGCGAGCCGCGGCCGATGGTCGTGCGGCAGCAGATCAGCACCGGCCTGTCGGCCGAGGCCTTGGCTTCGACGATGGCGCGATCCAGGGCCGCGCTGTCGTGCCCGTCGACCGAACGGATCACCCGCCAGCCATAGGCCTCGAAGCGCGCCGGCGTGTCGTCGCCGAACCAGCCCTTCACGTCGCCGTCGATCGAGATGCCGTTGTCGTCGTAGAAGGCCACCAGCTTGTTCAGGCCCCACACGCCGGCCAGCGAGCAGGCCTCGTGGCTGATGCCCTCCATCAGGCAGCCATCGCCGAGGAAGACCCAGGTGCGATGGTCGATCACGTCGAAGCCGGGACGGTTGAATTCGGCCGCCAGCAGCTTCTCCGCCAGCGCCATGCCGACCGCGTTGGCGAGGCCCTGGCCGAGCGGGCCGGTGGTGGTCTCGACACCCGGCGTCAGGCCCAGCTCCGGATGGCCGGGCGTGCGGCTGTGCAGCTGGCGGAAGCGCCGCAGCTCGTCCATCGGCAGCGCGTAGCCGCTCAGGTGCAGCATCGCATAGAGCAGCATCGAGCCGTGGCCGTTGGAGAGCACGAAGCGGTCGCGGTCGATCCACTGCGGATCGGCCGGGTCGTGCTTCAGCTGATGGCGCCACAGCGCCTCCGCGATCTCGGCCATGCCCATCGGCATGCCGGGGTGGCCCGAGTTGGCGGCTTGCACCGCATCCATCGCCAGCGCGCGGATCGCATCGGCGCACTGCTTGCGGATCGTGGCGCCGCTCATGATGCCAGCGCCTTCCTGCGCCGCTCGACCAGCCGCAGGATCATCGGCGTGAAGATCAGCTGCATCGCCAGCTCCATCTTCCCGCCCGGCACCACCAGCGTGTTGGCGCGCGACATGAAGGAGTCGTGCAGCATGCTCAGCAGGTAGGGCATGTCGATGCCCTTGGGGTTGGCGAAGCGGATCACCACCAGGCTCTCGTCGGCGGTGGGGATCGTGCGGGCGATGAAGGGATCGGAGGTGTCCACCACCGGCACGCGCTGGAAGTTGATGTGCGTGCGCGTGAACTGCGGGCAGATGTACTCCACGTACTCGTGCATCCGGCGCAGGATCACGTCGGTGACCGCCTCGGTCGTGTAGCCGCGGGTGGCCTTGTCGCGGTGGATCTTCTGTATCCATTCGAGGTTGATGACCGGGACGACGCCGATCAGCAGGTCGGCATGGCGCGCGATGTCCACGCCGGCCGTCTTCACGCCGCCGTGCAGGCCCTCGTAGAACAGCATCTCGCTGGGGGGCAGGTCTTGCCAGGGCGTGAAGGTGCCGGGCGGCTGCTTGAAGGGCTCGGCCTCCTCGGCGTTGTGCAGGTACTTGCGGGCGCGGCCGGTGCCGGTCTCCCCGTAGTTGCGGAACAGGTTCTCCAGCTCGCCGAACAGGTTGGCGTCGTCGCCGAAGTGGCTGAAGTGCGGCTTGCCGTTCTTCTCGGCCTCGGCCATCGCGGTCTTCATCGCGGCGCGGTCGTAGCGGTGGAAGCTGTCGCCCTCGATGATGGCGGCGTCCACCTCCTCGCGGCGGAAGATGTTCTCGAAGGTGCGGGTGACGGAGGTGGTGCCGGCGCCGGACGAGCCGGTGATGGCGACGATGGGGTGCTTGATGGACATGGCAACAATCTCCTCACGCCGCCGCAAAGAGGCCGCGGCGCCCGAACAGCGGCGAGTCGAACTCCTCCTCCGGCGCCTCGCGGTGATAGCGCTCGATCCGCTCGACCTCGCTCTTCGAGCCGAACACGAAGCCGATGCGCTGGTGCAGCGTCTCGGGCTGCACGTCCAGCAGCCGCGCGCGGCCGGTGCTGGCGCCACCACCGGCCTGCTCCACCAGCATCGAGATCGGGCTGGCCTCGTAGAGCAGGCGCAGGCGCCCGGCGCGGGCCGGATCCTTCGTGTCCTTCGGGTACATGAAGACGCCGCCGCGCATCAGGATGCGATGCGTCTCGGCCACCAGCGAGGCGATCCAGCGCATATTGAAGTCCGCCCCGCGCGGGCCGGGCTGGCCGGCCAGGCACTCGTCCACATAGCGCTTCACCGCCGGCTCCCAGAAGCGCGAGTTGGACGCGTTGATCGCGAACTCGCAGGTCTTCTCCGGGATGCGCAGCTCCGGGTGGCTCAGCACCCATTCGCCCAGCATCGGGTCCAGCGTGAAGGCATGGGTGCCGCGGCCGATCGTCAGCACCAGCATCGTCGACGGACCGTAGATCGCATAGCCGGCGCAGACCTGCTGGCTGCCCTTCTGCAAGAAGTCCTGCACGGCGGGGTCTTCACCGGGCTTCGGTGCGCGCAGGACGGAAAAGATGCTGCCCACCGCCACGTTGACGTCGATATTGGAGGAGCCATCCAGCGGGTCGAACAGCAGCAGGTACTTGCCGCGCGGATGCTGGACCGGCAGCCGGTAGGGCAGCTCCATCTCCTCGCTGACCATGCCGGCCGTGTGGCCGCCCCATTCGCTGGCGCGCAGGAACATGTCGTTGCTGAGCACGTCCAGCGCCTTCTGGTCCTCGCCCTGGACGTTGGTGGCGCGGGCGCTGCCGAGCACGTCGGCGAGGGCCCCGAACGCGACCTTGCGCGCGATCGCCTTGCAGGCCAGCGAGACATCGGTGATCAGCGCATTCAGGTCGCCAGTGGCTTCGGGGTGGCGGCGGCGCTCCTCGATGAGGAACTGCGTGAGGGTCGAGCGGCCTCCGGTGGGCATGGTGAGTCTCCTTGATGTTCGAGATTCAAGAGCGTGAGCAGTTCGGCAGGTGTGTCCAGCCTCGTCGGGGCGCCAGGAACGAGGCCGTAGCCCCATGACACCCAGGCGGCGCGGCAGCCGGCGGCGTTGGCGGCGCCGATGTCGGCCGGCCCGTCGCCCACCATCAGCAGCGACTTCACCGGCAGCCCCAGGCGGGCCGCGGCCTGCTGCAGCAGCAGCGGCGCGGGCTTGCGCTGCGCCGGCAGGTCGGCGCCGTGCACGGCAGACAGCCAGTCCAGCAGGCCGGCCGCGCCGAGCACCGCGCGGGCCAGCGGCGTGGGCTTGTTCGTCACCGCCACCAGCGGATAGCGCCCGGCCAGCCGCGCCAGCAGCGCGGGAATGCCGGCATAGGCCTGCCCCTGGGCGCGCGGGTCGTCCAGCGTCGTCGCGTCGAAGATGCGGCGCAGGCGCAGCGGGTCGACGTCATGGCGCTGGCAGGCGTCGAGCGCGCGGCGGATGGTGGTGTCGGGGCCATCCCCGATCCAGCCGAGCACGGTGGCGACATCGAATTGCTGCAGCCCCGCCGCCGCCAGCGCGGCATTCAGCGCGAAGCAGACGCCGGGGGCGCTGTCGACCAGCGTGCCGTCGAGGTCGAAGGCGATGGCGGCGGTCCTCATGGCCGCGCCTCCACCAGCCCGCGCAGCAGGCCCGGCGCTGGCGGCGGCGAGGCGAGCGCGCAGAGTTCGTCGAAGCGCAGGCCCTCGAGGCTGTCGCGCCGCAGTTCGGCCGCCGAGAGATCCTGGCCCTCGGTCCAGAAATTCGGCGTCACCACCGCCCACAGGCCGGCGCCCTGGGCGGCGCGCAGGCCGTTGGCCGAGTCCTCCACCGCGATCGCCCGCTCGGGCTCCAGACCCAGCCCGGCCAGCGCCAGCCGGTAGATGTCCGGCGCGGGCTTCTTGCGCCGCACCTGGTCGCCGCAGGCGATCACGGCGAAGCGGTCCAGGCCGCGCGGGCCCAGCGTGGCCTGCAGCAGCGCATCGATGTTGGCGGCCGTCGTCGTGCTGGCGATGGCGAGCCGGCAGCTGGCCGCTTCGGCCTCGTCGAGCAGCGCCTCGACGCCCGCCCGCAGCGGCACGCCGCCGGCCGCGACGAAGGCGGTGTACAGCCGCGTCTTCTGCGCATGCAGCTCGGGGATCAGCTCCGTCAGCCAGACGCGCTCGCTGCCGCGCAGGCCCAGCCCATCGATGTAATGCGCGATGCGCTCCTTGCCGCCGGTGATGGCGAGCAGCTCGCGGTAGTCCTCGCGGCTCCATTGCCAGGGCAGGCGCTGCTGGCGGAAGGCCTCGTTGAAGGCGGCGCGGTGCGCTTCCTCGGTGTCGGCCAGCGTGCCGTCCACGTCGAAGATCAGGGCTTCGATGCTCATGCTGCAATCTCCTTGGCCTGGCCGAACACGCGGCTGGCCAGCACGTCCTCGGCCTGCAGCGTGGTCAGCTGCTCCTTCGTCAGCGCCTCCTCCGACGTGAACAGCCGCGTCGCATGCCGCAGCCGGATGCGGTCCAGCGCGTTGCGGATGGAGCGCGCATTGGCGAAGTGCGGCTGCTGGCGGCGCAGGTGCAGGTAGCGGGCGAAGGCGGGCCGGGCGCCTTCGTCGTCGAAGCGGTAGTTCAGCTTCGTCAGCATCAGCTCGGCGATCTGCATCAGCTCGTGCTCGGTGTAGTCGGGGAAGTCGATGTGGTGGGCGATGCGCGAGGCCATGCCGGGGTTGCTGGTGAAGAAGGTGTCCATGCGGTCGCGATAGCCGGCCAGGATCACGACCAGGTCGTCGCGGTGGTTCTCCATCACCTGCAGCAGGATCTCGATGGACTCGGCGCCGTAGTCGCGCTCGTTCTCTGGCTTGTAGAGGTAGTAGGCCTCGTCGATGAAGAGCACGCCGCCCATGGCCTTCTTGATCACCTCGCGGGTCTTGGGCGCGGTGTGGCCGATGAACTGGCCGACGAGGTCGTCCCGCGTGACGGCCACGAGATGGCCCTTGCGCACGTAGCCCAGCTGCTTGAGCACCTCGGCCATGCGCAGGGCCACCGTGGTCTTGCCGGTGCCGGGGTTGCCGGTGAAGCACATGTGCAGCGACGGCGGCGTGGACTGCAGGCCCTGCTCGGCGCGGAGCTTGTCGATCAGCAGCAGGGCGGCGATGTCGCGGATGCGATTCTTCACCGGCGCGAGGCCGACGAGTTCCGCATCGAGTTGGGCCAGCACGGCGCGAGCGCCGCTGGCTTCGAGCATGTCAGCCGGAGTAGCCATAACGCTCACCTTCAGCGCCACGCGTCGTCGCATAGCTCTCGATCGAATAGCGCAGCGTGCGACCCGGTTCCTCGGTGCGGATCAGGCGGAAGCCCGGTTCCTTCTCGGGCCGGTTGACGATGAAGGAGAGCACGACGGACTCGGTGCCGTGCGTCGAGTCGAAGGCGGTCAGCCGGATGTAGTGGTCGTGGAAGGTATCGCGGCAGGCCTGCAGCTCCATCATCACGCCGGCGGCGTCACTGATGTCGAACATCGGGTTGCCGAACATCTCCCAGAAGGTGTTGCGGGGGTGCGGGTCGTCGGTGTATTCGAGGCCGATGGACCAGCCCTTGTTGAGGCAGTAGTCGATCTGCTTGCTGATCTGCGCGTCGGTGAGCGGCGGCAGGAAGGAGAAGGTGCCTTGGGTGACTTTCATTTCATTGATTCCTTGAGTCGGAAAGCATCCGTTCGGGCTGAGCCTGTCGAAGCCTTGCGCGCGAGCCCTTCGACAGGCTCAGGGTGAACGGGGATGACGCGGGCCCTTCGACAGGCTCAGGGCGAACGGAGGGGGTGGTTCAGGCCACGTTGGCCGTCGGCACGTAGTCCGACGTATCCGTGGGCGTGTAGTTGAAGGAGATCTCGCCCCAGGTATCGAGCGCCGCCCGCAGCGGACTGCACCACTGCGCCGCATCACGCAGGATCTGCGGCCCTTCCTCCTTGATGTCGCGCCCTTCGTTGCGCGCCAGCACCATCGCCTCCAGCGCCACGCGGTTGGCCGTCGCCCCGGCCTGGATGCCCTGCGGGTGGCCGATCGTGCCGCCGCCGAACTGCAGCACCACGTCGTCGCCGAACAGGTCGATCAGCTGGTGCATCTGGCCCGCGTGGATGCCGCCCGAGGCCACCGGCATCATCTTCTTCAGCGCGCCCCAGTCCTGGTCGAAGTAGATGCCGCGCGGCAGGTCCACCTTGGTGTGCGTGTCGCGGCAGACGTTGTAGTAGCCCTGCACCGTCATCGGGTCGCCCTCGAGCTTGCCGACCGCCGTGCCCGCGTGGATGTGGTCCACGCCCACCATGCGCATCCACTTGGCGATCACGCGGAAGCTCACGCCGTGGTTCTTCTGCCGCGTGTAGGTGCCATGGCCGGCGCGGTGCAGGTGCAAGACCATGTCGTTCTGCCGCGCCCAGTGCGACAGGCTCTGGATCGCCGTGTAGCCCACCACCAGGTCGACCATGATGATCACCGAGCCCAGCTCCTTGGCGAAAGCGGCGCGGCGGTACATCTCCTCCATCGTGCCGGCGGTGACGTTGAGGTAGCTGCCCTTCACTTCCCCGGTCGCGGCGCTCGCCTTGTTCACCGCGTCCATCACGAAGAGGAAGCGGTCACGCCAGTGCATGAAGGGCTGGGAGTTGATGTTCTCGTCGTCCTTCATGAAGTCCAGGCCGCCCTTCAGGCCCTCGTAGACGACGCGGCCGTAGTTGCGGCCCGAGAGGCCCAGCTTGGGCTTGGTCGTGGCGCCCAGCAGCGGCCGGCCGAACTTGTCCAGCCGTTCGCGCTCCACGATGATGCCGGTCGGCGGGCCGGCGAAGGTCTTCACGTAGGCCACCGGGAACTTCATGTCCTCCAGCCGCGCGGCCTTCAGCGGCTTGAAGCTGAAGACGTTGCCGATGATCGAGGCCGCCACGTTGGTGATCGAGCCCTCCTCGAACAGGCTCAGGTCATAGGCGACGTAGCAGAAATACTGGCCGAGGATGCCGGGCACCGGGTCGATGCGGTAGGCCTTGGCGCGGTACATGTCGCAGGCGGTCAGGCGGTCGGTCCAGACCACGGTCCAGGTGGCGGTGCTCGACTCGCCGGCCACCGCGGCGGCGGCCTCGATCGGGTCCACACCGTCCTGCGGCGTGATGCGGAACAGCGCCAGGATGTCGGTCTCCTTGGGCACGTAGTCCGCGTTCCAGTAGCCCATCTGCGCGTACTTGAGCACGCCCGCCGAATAGCGCTTCTTCGCGTCGGTGATCTGCGTGGTCGAGGTAGTGGGCGAGGCCGCCCCGATCTCGTTCATCTGGCCCATCTGTCGTCTCCGGTTGCGTGATCGATGGACCTGAATCTACGCAGCGGCTAGCATCAGGAATAGTTAATTCTTTTCTCTGTTCCATAGGTGTCCGCTTATGTTCAGAAACGCCACATTCCGTCAACTTGCGGCTTTCCATGCGGTGGCGCGGCTGGGCAGCGTGTCGCGCGCGGCCAGCGAGCTGAACCTCACGCAGCCGGCCGTCTCCATCCAGCTCAAGCTGTTGGAGGAAAGCGCCGGGGCGCCGCTGCTGGAGCGCGAGGGGCGCGGCATCAAGCTCTCGCATGCCGGCGAGGTGATGGCCGACTACGCGGCCCGCATCCTCGATCTCTGGCGCGAGTGCGGGGACGAGATGGCGGCCCAGCGCGGCGTGTTCTCCGGCACGTTGCGCCTGGGCGCGGTGACCACCGCCGAATACCTGCTGCCGCCGCTGCTGGTGGCCTTCTCGCAGGTACAGCCGGACGTGAAGGTGCAGCTCAAGGTCGGCAACCGCGACGAGATCGTGCAGATGCTGGCCGGGCAGGAGGTGGACCTGGCCATCATGGGCCGGCCGCCGGCCGAGCTGAAGACCGTCGCCGCGCCCTTTGCGCGCCACCCGATGGCCTTCATGGCCGCGCCCGGCCACCGGCTGATGAAGCAGCGCAAGGTCACGCTGGCCGACCTCGCCGGCGCCAACCTGCTGGTGCGCGAGCGCGGCTCCGGCACCCGCGCGACGCTGGAGCGCCTGCACAAGGACGCCGGCCTGCCGCTGCGCATCGGCTCGGAGCTGTCCAGCAACGAGGCGATCAAGCAGATGTGCGCGGCCGGCTTCGGCGCCGCCTTCCTCTCGCTGCACACCTGCGGCCTGGAGATGCAGACTGGCATGCTGGCCCTGCTGCCGATGGAGAACAACCCGCTGGAGCGCGACTGGTACGTGATGCACCTGGCCAGCCGCCGGCTGCCGCAGGTGGCCTCGGCCTTCCGCACCTTCCTGGCGGAGGAGGCGCAGGCGCTGATCCTGCAGCAGCTGCGCGGGCCGAAGCTGTCGAAACCGGCCGGCAACCGGACGGCCCGCAAAAGGAACTCAGGCGGGATCGATGTTCCCTAACGTCCGGTTTCCACTGACAATACCGGCATAAATGAGCCACGGAGACAAGGCCATGAACCAGCATTCCCCGTCGTCCCTGCGGCAGGCGGCCGTCGCCCTGTCGCTGCTCGCGCTGTCCGCCGGCGCCAGCGCGGCCCTGACCACCTTCACGCTGGATCCGGTCGCCGCCGGCCTCTCCGGAGCGGCCTTCACCGCCGACAACCTGCTGATCTCCGACTACGCCACCGTCACCAACGGCGTCGGCGGCAGCTTCACCGAGACCGGCTTCCTCAGCATCACGGGCGCCCAGCTGAACAACCAGAACCTGACGGTGCCCGGCCTGAACAGCAGCTATGGCCTCTACATCGCCTTCACCGGTACCGGCACCAGCGACGGCAACAACCCGCTGACCCAGGTCTCGCTCGGCAACTTCAGCACGCTGACCTACACGCTCTACGGCTACAACGGCGCTGCCTCCTTCGGCTTCAGCGGCACCACGCCGACGACCACCGCCGCCAGCCCCACGCCGCTGGCCTCGGGCAGCCTGGTGAACGGCAGCGTGTTCTCCTTCCCCACCGGCACCTCCTTCTTCCCCGGCGCCAATGCGACGGTGAACTTCAACACGCTGGCGGCCGCCTTCTTCGCGGCGCCCTCGCCCTTCTCCAGCGAGGCGCTCGTGTCCTTCAGCAACACGCCCTCGCAGGTGGCGCTGTTCGCCGGCGGCTTCATGATCAATTCCGGCGGCGGCACCATCAACTTCGCGGCGCCGGTGCCCGAGCCGCACAGCTACGCGATGCTGATGGCCGGGCTGGGCGTGCTGGGCCTGGTGGCGCGCCGGCGGCGCCGCTGAACGGCTCGGGGCCGATACGAAGGGGGCTGGCGCCGGTCAGGCCAGGCCCAGCCACGCACTTCGTGTGATTGACGCGGCCACCATATAGGCCAGCGCCAACAGCGCCACCAGATAGGCCGGCACGCGCAGCTCCTGCCGCGCGGCAGCGCCTTCCCACATCGCCAGATGGGCCGCCACCGTGTAGACGATCAGCGCCACCAGCTTGGCCCCCAGCCAGCCGTCGTACAGCGGATTCAGGTGTTCCAGCACCCACAGGCTCAGGCCGGTGACCGTCATCAGGAGGTCCACGCCCAGCACGATGAAGCGCAGCCGGTCGTCCATCGCCCAGGGCAGGCTCAGCTGGTAGGCGCCGCCGCGCACCAGGAACACCACGACGCTGATCCAGGCCAGCAGCGCGTGGATCTGCGCCATCTGCGCGTCGAAGGAATAGCTCATGGGCTGGCCCTCTCCAGCAACAGTCGGAACAGGCGCTCGACCGTGGCGTCGTCGATCGCCAGCAGCTGGTCGCCCACCGTCAGCTCCACCACGCTGAAGCCGCGTACGTCCATCGGCCGCGCCTTGCCGAACAGCCAGGCGCCCTCCTCGCGCGCGACCGCATCGCGCGCCTCGTTCAGCGCCTCGGCGGGCGCGTCGATCTGCAGGTGGAACATATTGCAGCGCGGCTCGGCGGGATTGACGCGCACGCCGGGCAGGCGGCCGAACAGGCTCGCCAGTTCCTTCGCGCGGCGCCAGCAGTCGTCGAGCAGGGCGAGACGCGCGTCGAAGCGCAGCATCGCCGAGGCCAGCAGCGGCGTCTGCTGGTAGAGGTTGCCGCCCATGCGCCGCTGCCACAGCCGCGCCTCGGCGATGAAGGCCTCCTCGCCGGCCAGCACCGCGCCGGCCATGCCGCCGATGTCCTTGTACATGGACACGTAGACCGAGGCGAAGCCCGCTGCGATCTCCGCGAAGGAGCGCTGGTAGAAGGCGCGGCACTGCCACAGCCGCGCGCCGTCCATGTGCAGCGGCGTGGCCATGGCCGCAGCCTGTTCCTTCAGCGCCTGCAGCGCATCCCAGTCGGGCAGTTGCCCGCCGGCCTCGCGCATCGGCAGCTCGACGACCACGGCCGCCAGGCGCTGGCGCTGCGCGGCCAGGTCTTCGGCCGTCATCGGCTGCAGCCGCGAACCCACCGGCACCGCATGCAGCCCGAACAACGCCTGTGGCGCCTCCTGCTCATGCAGCGCCAGGTGCGCGTTGGGCGAAAGGCCGAAGCGGTCGAGCCCGGCACGTTCTGTGTAGATGCGCATTGCGATCAGCTGCGCCATCACGCCGCTGGGCATGAAGACCGCGGCCGGCTTGCCCAGCAGCGCCGCGATGCGCTGCTCGAAGACTGCGGCCAGGCCGCCCTCGCCATACACGTCGGCCTGCGCGCCCTCGCGCGCGCACCAGCGCGCCAGCGCCTCGAATTCATCGGCAGGTTCGAGGGCCTTGAAGCCGGGCAGATGCAGCCGGCAGCCTTGCTTCAGTAACAGCTGTGCAGAAAGTCGCGCGTCCATCCGGGCGAGCGTAACAAACCCCGAAGTGCGGGTGTACCCAGGCAGACACGCTGCCGATACTGCCGTCGAGGCTCGCCGTTAGGGCCTCGAACCAGAAATATTGGTGCACTCGGTTTGGCCGTTATGTTATGTTTGTTTCAACACATCCGAGAACACCTGTGCACCGCGAAGACGGTGGCCAAGGGTGCTGGAAACACGCAGTCAGGTCTACGCTCGTGTATGGAGGAGCTCATGCAGGAAGAAGCCTTCTCTCCGGTGTTGCCGACCTCCGTGGGGCCCAGGCCTTGACGGCCCGCGCCCCATGGGCACTGCTGGCCGGACTGGGCCTGGCAGTGCCGGGTCTTGCCCAGCAGCCGCCCGTCGCCCCCGACGTCGACGCCCAGATCCGCCAGCAGCGCGAGCTGGAACGCCAGCGCAGTCTCCCCCAGCCGACGGCCCCGAGGCCCGCCACGCAAGGTGAAGGCGCGCGCGTTCCCGAAGGCCCGACGCTGCTCGTCAAGCGCTTCGTCTTCGAAGGCAACGAGCGCTACACCAGCGAGCAGCTGGCGCCGATCGTCGCGCCCTACCTGCAGCGCCGCGTCACGCTGGGCGAGCTGGAGCTGGCCGCCGCCGACGTGGCGCGCTACTACCGTGCCGCCGGCTGGGTGGCCCGCGTGATCGTGCCGCCGCAGCAGGTGGACGAAGGCACCGTGCGGCTCAAGGTGATCGAGGCGGTGCTGGGCCAGACGCGCTTCTCGCAGGGCACCGATACCGCCGCGCTGCCGGTGCGCCCCGGCGTCATCGTCGGCAGCGTGCAGTCGCGCCAGGCGCCGGGCGCCAAGTTCAACATCCCCGCGGTCGAACGCGGCCTGCTGCTGGCCAACGACCTGCCGGGCATCGGCGTCGCGGGCAGCCAGGCGGCCGGCGCGAAGGAGGCGGAGACCGACGTGGTGCTGGACGTCAGCAGCAAGGGCGCCGTCTTCGGCGAGGCCTCGCTGGACAACCTCGGCGCCCGCTCCACCGGCGCCGCGCGGGCCACCGGCCGCATCGGCTTGAACAGCCCCGCGCACTTCGGCGAGCAGCTCGACGCGATCGTGCAGGTCACCGAGTACATGCGCTACCTGCGCGTCGGCGGCTCGGTGCCGCTGGGCGCCGACGGCCTGCGCCTGGGCGCCAATGCGGCCTACCTGCACTACCGCGTGGGCGCCGACTTCTCCGCGCTGGAGCCGCGCGGCAGCTCGAAGACGCTCGGGGCCGACCTGCTCTACCCCGCGATCCGCAGCGCCAGCCACAACCTCTACCTCGACGCCGCCGTCGAGCACAAGCGCCCGTACAACACCGCCAGCACCGGCACGATCAGCGACTACTCGATCGACAACCTGCTGTTCAAGCTGGACGGCAACGCCTTCGACCAGATCGGCGGCGGCGGCATCAGCACCGGCAACCTCACCTTCGTGCTGGGCCATGTGAAGCTGAGCGATTCGCCCGCGGCCTACGTCGCCGCCGACGCGGCCGGCCCCAGGGTGGCCGGCACCTTCCAGGCGCTGCGCTACCGCTTCACGCGCATGCAGCGGCTCGGCGGTGACTGGAGCCTCCAGGCGGGCTTCAGCGGCCAGCAGGCCGACAAGAACCTGGACTCGGCCGAGAAGCTCTACCTCGGCGGCCCCTACGGCGTGCGCGCCTATCCGGTCAACGAGGCCGGCGGCTCCAGCGGCCAACTGCTCAACGTGGACCTCAAGTGGCGGCTGCCCGCAGCGGCGCCCTGGGGCTTCGAGCTGAGCGCCTTCTACGACCGCGGCCACATCCGCAACCCGTACAGCGTACCCGGCCAGCTGGGCACCTACTCGCTGAGCGGCTGGGGCCTGGGCCTGGCCGTCGACGCGCCCTACCGGACACGGCTCTCGGCCATCGTGGCCCGCCGCATCGGCGACAACCCCGGCGCCAATGCCCAGGGGCGCGATCAGGACGGCAGCCTGGACCGCACGCGGTTCTGGCTGACGGGCACCGTCAGCTTCTAGAAGCTCATTCAAGACGCCCGCAGGCCGGGCGCCCGTGCAGTGTCGACAGTGGAGTGTTTGTCGCATGAACAGGATCTTCAAGCTCGTCTGGAGTACCGCCGTCAACGGCTGGTGCGTCGTCTCCGAAACCGTCAGCGCCCGGGGCAAGGCCTCGCGCGCCGGCTGCGGTGGCGGCGGCAGCAGCGCCTCGCCCTGGCTGGCCGGCCTGTTCTTCTCGATCCCGATCGCGGCGCTGGCCGCGCCCCCTGCGGCCAACCAGCTGCCCACCGGCGGCCAGGTGGTCGCCGGCCAGGCCACGGTCAGTGCAAATAACGCAGCAGCTCAGCTGACCGTCAACCAGGGCACCAACCGCGCCGCGATCAACTGGCAGAGCTTCGACATCGGCTCATCGGCCAAGGTCACCTTCAACCAGCCGAACGCGCAGAGCGTCACGCTGAATCGCGTGGTCGGCGTCGCGCCGAGCCAGATCTTCGGCCAGCTCACGGCCAACGGCAGCGTCTACATCGTCAACCCCAGCGGCGTGCTGTTCGCGCCCGGCGCGCAGGTGGACGTGGGCGGCCTCGTCGCCTCGACGATGGCGATCAGCAACGACGACTTCATGGCCGGCAAGGCGGTCTTCAGCCGCAACGGCAGCACCGCGTCGGTCGTCAACCTGGGGCAGATCAAGGCTGCCGACTACATCGCCCTGCTCGCCCCCGAGGTGCGCAACGAGGGCGTGCTCGTGGCCCAGGCCGGCACCATCGCGCTGGCCGCCGGCGAGGCGGTGACGCTGGACTTCGGCCCCGACAGCAAGCTGCAGGGCATCGCCGTCACGCCGGCGCAGATCAAGACCCTGGTGGAGAACCGCCGCGCGGTGATCGCCGAGGGCGGGCAGATCATCCTGGCCAGCCGGGCGGTGGACGCGCTGCTGGGCAGCGTGGTCAACAGCGGCACGCTGAGCGCCAGCAGCATCGTCGACAAGGGCGGCGTCGTCACGATCACGGCCGATGCGATCACGCTGGCCGACAGCTCGGCGATCAGCGCCGACGGCACCACCGGCGGCCGCATCCAGGTCGGCTCGATGCAGAGCACGCAAACCAGCGCCGCCGGCACGCTCAGCGCGCGCGGCAGCAGCGGCGCGGGCGGCGCCGTCGAGACCTCGGCGCAACACCTGACCCTCGGCGCCGTCGCGGTGGACACCACCGGCGCCACCGCCACCGGCCAGTGGCTGCTCGACCCCTACGACCTCACCGTGGGCAGCTCCAGCGCGTCTACGATCAGCACCAACCTCGCCACCACCAACGTCACGCTGCAGACCACCGCCAGCGGCACCAGCGGCCCCGGCACGGCCAACGCCTCGGGCAGCGGCGACATCACGATCAACAGCGCCATCACGTGGAGCAGCGCCAACACGCTGACGCTGGACGCCTATCGCAACATCAGCATCAACGCGGCGGTCACCGCCAGCGGCACCGGCAAGGTGGTGATGATCACCGGCGACACCGGCGGCAACCAGACCAGCACCGGCGGCGACTACAGCTTCAACCTCGGCAACAGCGGCTTCGGCGGCAGCCTCAATTTCACCGGCACGGCCAACGCGGGCCAGGCGCTGACGATCAACGGCAACGCCTACACGCTGCTGTACGACATGAGCGCCACGGCCAACCTCGGCCTGGGCAGCCTCAACGGTAAGACCACCGGCTACTACGCGCTGGCCAGGAACATCACGAGCGCCGGCACGACGACGGCCTCGGTCGTGTCCAGCTTCGGCCTGAGCAGCGGCGCGCACACCGGCACGTTCTCGGGCCTGGGCCATACGGTGGACGGGCTGACGATCAACGTCTCGTCCGGCAGCATCTATGGCTTCTTCGGCACCGTCTACGGCACGGTGCGCGACTTCGGCATCACCACGGGCGCCATCAATTCCAGCAACAACGGCATCACCTACATGGGCCTGCTGGCCGGCCAGACCAGCGGCGCGACGATCAAGAACGTCTATTCCACGGGCACCGTCCAGAGCAGCAACAACAGCAACAGCTACGGCGGCGGCCTGATCGGCCAGCTGGCCACGAGCTCGCTCGACAAGGCGTGGTCCAGCGCCTCGGTGAGCCTGCCGCTGGCCCAGGACATCGGCGGCCTGATCGGGCAGGTCACCACCACATCCACGCTCACGTCCTCGGTCACCAACAGCTATGCCACCGGCAACGTCACGTCCAGCACCTCCGGCGGCGGCCCGGCCGGCGGCTTGATCGGCGGCATCAACCACAACGGCAGCGTCAACTTCCTGGGCGCGACGGTGGACAACTCCTACGCCACCGGCACCGTCACCAGCAACATCTACACCGGCGGCCTGATCGGCTACATCCAGAACGGCAGCACGACCAACTACAACACGATCAGCAACTCCTACGCCACCGGCACCGTCACGAACGGCTCGGGCGGATACGCCGGCGGCCTGGTGGGCCAGGCCGCGCTTGGCTACACCACGTTCACCAACGTCCATGCCAGCGGCAACGTCACCACATCCGGCAACAACGCAGGCGGGCTGATCGGGAACACCTCGGGCAACTACAACCCGACCGAGACCATCATCATCACCAAGGCCTACGCGACCGGCAACGTGACGGGCACCTCCGCGAGTTCCAGCAGCATCGGCGGCCTGATCGGCGACAGCACGAACACGCGGGTCAGCGTCTCCTTCTCCGCCGGCAACGTCAGCGCGGCCCAGTACTTCGGCGGCCTGATCGGCGCGGCGCGCAACAGCACCACGCTGACGGATGTCTATGAAACCGGCAACGTCACCAGCAACGGCCTGAACACGCCCTACGCCATCGGCGGCCTGGTCGGCTACGTCGCCGGGGCCACCGTCGCGATCACCAACGCCTATTCCTCGGGCACCACCCCCACGGCCAATAGCGCCAACAACGTGGCCGCCTCCATCGGCCAGGGCGCCGGCTCGACCCTCACCAACGTCTACTACGACTCCACCAAGGAAGGCAGCACCGCCTACGGCAGCAGCGCACCCAGCAGCGTCACCGGCGGCGGCGCCAAGACCACTT
Source organism: Pelomonas sp. KK5 (assembly GCF_001984095.1). Taxonomy (GTDB): domain Bacteria; phylum Pseudomonadota; class Gammaproteobacteria; order Burkholderiales; family Burkholderiaceae_C; genus KK5. Next base: position 10,749 of record NZ_LYVQ01000011.1, on the reverse strand, counting down.
CGCAGCTGCAAAACGGCACGCTGCCCTCGGGCTACAGCGGCACGATCTGGGAATCCACGGCTGGCTACTACCCGTACTTCGACTTCATGTTCCCGGGCGGCACGATGTCGATCAGCGGCACGGCCTACACCTCGGCCGGGGCCACGGCCAACTCGGGCACGGTCCAGCTCTACGCGAACGGCAGCGCCCTGTTCACGCTCGGCGGCACCATCACGACCAACGGCAGCACCGGCACCTACAGCGCGCTGGTCGGCGCCGGCAGCGTCACCGCCAGCACCAAGCTGGCCGGGACGCTGACGCTCAACGGCGCCGGCTCGGTCAGCGGCCTCAGCTACACCGACGCGCCGACCACGAGCGGGGCCAATGTCGTCGGCTTCGACCTGCGCCAGGGCCTGTTCCTGAGCACCACCAGCGACACCACCAACAGCACGCTGCAGACCAACCTGGCCGGCGCGCTGGGCAGCAGCAGCTACACCAGCCTCAAGACCACGCTCGACACCGCGCTCTGGCAGATCAATGCCAGCGGCAACTTCAGCGTGGACAGCGCGCTGAGCCACGGCGGCAGCAGCGGCCTCACGGCGGGCGGCAACCTCTCGCTGGATGCCGCCGTCACCGCCACCGGCAGCACGCTGATGCTCAAGGCCGGCGGCACCGTCACCGACGGCGCCAGCGGCGCGATCACGGCCACCAACCTGGCGCTGCTGGGCGGCGCGGTGACGCTGGACGGCACGAGCAACAACGTGACGACGCTGGCCGCCAGCGGCGTCGGCAGCCTGAGCTACACGGATTCCAACTCACTGACCGTGGACAGCCTCGCCGGCCTGAACACCGGCGTCACCGCGGCCAGCATCAATGGCGCGACCACGACGGTGACCGGCGTTGCAGCCAGCGGCGACGTGCTGCTCGGCAGCACCGGCACCAACGGACTGACCATCAACAGCGCCGTGCAGACCAGCTCCGCCGCGGCTGATGCCACCATCACCCTGCGTTCCGGCCAGAACCTGCAGGTGGCCGACGGCGTGGCCGTCGGCGGCACCGGGACGAACAAGGCCAACGTGGTGCTGTGGGCCGGCTACTCGACCACCGGCTTCCGCGGCGTGGCGAAGCTCGGCAACGGCACGGTCGACACCAAGGGCGGCCTGTTCTACCTCGGCGGTGCGCAGGGCACCGACAGCAATGGCGGTGTGGCCAGCTACAACGGCGTCTCGGTGCCCTCGAGCGAGGCGGCCGCCTTCGTCAGCGGCAACCCGAGCGGCGCCACGCTGACGGGCACCACCATCACCACCGGCGGCGGCGACATCGTCATCAAGGGCCGCGCCAACGTCAGCAGTGCCGCCAGCTACGTGAGCGGCGTGGACCTGCACGGCGCCACGCTGTCCTCGGGCAGCGGCAGTATCGCCATCACCGGCACGGTGAACGCCACCTCGCTTGGCAACTCGGCGGCGGGCATCACCATCGACGGCGCCACCAGCATCGCCGCCACCGGCGCCGGCACGGTCGCGATCACCGGCAGCGACGTGCGCACCAATGCGCTCACCAGCTTCTCGCGCGGGGTGCAGATCACCGCCGGGAACGGCAGCAACGTGGCCATCACGACGCAGAGCGGTGCGCTGACGGTCAGCGGCACGGACAGCAGCACCGGCACCACCTCCGACGCGCTGCGCCTGGAGAACACTGCCCCCGCCACCGCCACGCTGAAGATCACCTCCGCCAGCGGCGACGTCACGCTCAGCGGCAACCAGAGCTCCGGCGGCGCCACCTCTGGCGTGCAGGGCATCGACTTCATCGCCGACGGCGCCGCCGCGGCGGGCGCGATCCGCATCGGCGCCGACGGTGCGAGCAGCTACACCGGCAACCTGATCGTGCGCGGCAGCACCATCACGCACGGCAGCGGCACCACCGCCACCGGCGCCGTCACGCTGAACGGCACCGGCAGCCTGACGATGGACTCGCCCGGCACTTCCTTCACCCAGGGCTTCACGCTCGACAGCATCTACGCCACCGGCACCACGCACACGGCGCTGACCGTGGGCAAGTCCACCAACACGGCGGCGGTGTCGCTGCCGGTGGCCCAATCGGCCGCGGGCCCGGTCACGATCAGCGGCGGCGCCGTCGCCATCGGCGCCTCGCTGAGCAGCACCGGCAGCGGCAGCAACAACCTGATCACGCTGAGCGCCTCGACCAGCGCCACGCAGAGCGCCGGCACGCTGACCGCCAGCAACCTGCTGCTGCTGCGCGGCGGCAATTTCACGCTGACCCAGGCCGGCAACGCGATCGGCACGCTGGCGGCCAGCGGCGTCGGGAACGTCAGCTACGTGGACGTCGACGCGCTGACGCTCGGCAGCGTCGGCAGCACCAACGGCGTCAGCGGCAGCGGCACGCTCAACATCGTCACGACCAACGGCGACCTGACCGTGGCGCAGAACGTCGCCACCACCGACACGACGAGCGCGGCCATCACGCTGAACGCCGCGCTGAGCCGCGCGGCCGGCACGGCCACCGGCGGCAACATCGTCGTCAGCGGCAGCCCCTCGATCACGACCGGCGCCGGCGGCCGCGCCACGCTCTACAGCGGCAGCGCCAGCGGCGACACCTCGCTGGCCACGCTGATCGGCCTGGGCTCGGGCCGCTTCCGCTACAACAGCGACGAGAGCAGCACCAACTACACGACCGCGCTGGGCACCGGGCTGTACGGCATCTACCGCCAGTCGATCAACACCGCGGTGGCGGCCAGCACGGCCAGCATCGTCTACGGCACGGCCACGCCCAACCTGCTCGGCAGCAGCGGCACCGTCAACGGCGACACCGCCAGCGTGACGGTGCAGAGCCCGGTCACCTCGACCAGCGGCAAGCTGGTCGTCAACAGCTACACCGTGAGCCCCGACGTGACCGCGCTGGTGGGCCTGGGCTACACCAGCAGCGGCAACAGCAGCGGCACGCTGACCGTGACGCCCAAGGCGCTGAGCATCAGCGGCGTGACCGCCGTCAGCCGGGCCTATGACGGCACGACGGTCGCCACCCTCGGCGGCAGCGCCAGCATCGGCGGCGCGATCTCCGGGGACGACGTGAGCCTCTCCGGCGGCAGCACCGGCGCCTTCGCCGACAAGAACGTCGGCACCGGCAAGACGGTCACCGTCAGCTACAGCCTGGCCGGCGCCGACGCGGCCAACTACACCGCCGCCTCGGCCGGCGCGGTCACGGCCGACATCACGCCGAAGATCCTCACCGTCGGCGGCGTCGTGGCCAACAACAAGGTCTACGACGGCACCACCGCCGCCACGCTCAGCAACGACGGCTCGGTGAGCACCGGCGTGGGCGGCGAGACGCTGACGCTGAGCCACGGCACGGCCAGCTTCGCGGACGCCAACGTCGGCGCGGGCAAGACCGTCAGCGTGCTCGACTACGCGCTGGGCAACGGCAGCAACGGCGGCGTGGCGAGCAACTACCAGCTCTCCAGCACCACCGCCACCACCACCGCCGACATCGGCACCAAGGCGCTGACCGTCACCGCCAACCACGACGCCAAGCTGGTCACGCAAAGCGATGCCGCCGGCTACAACGGCGCCAGCTACAGCGGCTTCGTCGGCGCCGACACGGCCGGCTCGCTGGGCGGCTCGCTGGTGATCACCCGCGCGGGCCAGGGCACGGACGAAGCGGCCGGCACCTACAGCAACGCGCTGGTCGCCTCGGGCCTGAGCTCCAGCAACTACGCGATCAGCTTCGTGCCCGGCAGCTACACCGTGGTGGCCGCGGACACCCTGCTGATCAAGGCGGGCAGCCAGAGCGTCGTCTACGGCAGCGGCCTCGCCTACAGCGTGACCGCGCAGTACATCACCGCCGGCAACGTGATCCACACGCTCACGCAGACCGGCGGCTCGGGCAACAACTACGTGTTCAGCGACGGCGTGGGCGGCACCGCCACCGTGACGCTGACGCCGCAGGGCGCCGTCACCAGCACCGGCGGCTACCTCAACGTGGGCAGCTACGCGATCGCCGACGCGGCGCCGCAGCGCACCGGCAGCAACTTCACCGGCTTCCACTTCGTCGGCAATGCGGACGTGACGGCCAAGGGCGTCGCCGTCGGCACCGGCACGGTCACCAAGGTCTATGACGGTACGACCACGCTGACCGGCGTGACGCTCACGCCCGGCGGCACGATGGCCGGCGATGCGCTGGGCGTCACCGGGAGCGGCGACTTCGCGCAGAAGAACGTCGGCACCGGCCTCACCTACACGATCTCCGGCCTCGCGCTGACCCAGGCCGACGCCGCCAACTACTACCTCAGCGGCGGCAGCAGCCTCACCGCCAGCGACGGCAGCATCACGCCCAAGGCGCTGACGATCAGCGGCATCACCGCGAGCAGCAAGGTCTACGACCAGACCGTGGCGGCGACCGTCGACGTGAGCGGCGCGGTGTTCACCGGCCTGGTCAGCGGCGATGCGGTCACCGTCAGCGCCACCGGCGTGTTCGGCAACAAGAACGTCGGCACCGGCAAGACGGTGACGCTGACCAGCCTCAACGGCGGCGCCGACCTCGGCAACTACACCGTCTCCAACCAGGCCGCCACCAGCGCCGACATCACGCCCAAGGCATTGACGATCAGCGGCATCACCGCCGCCGACCGCGACTACAACGGCACGACCAACGCCACCGTCAGCACCGGCGGCATCCAGTACGCCGGCCTGATCGGCGGCGACGTGCTGGCCATCGCCTCGTCCACCGGCACCTTCGCCGACAAGCACGTGGGCAGCGGCAAGACGGTCTCGCTGGCCAACAGCTATGCCGGCGCTGACCTCGGCAACTACACGATCACCGACCAGGCCGGCACCACCGCCAGCATCACGCCGGCGGCGATCACGGTCAGCGCAGCCGACCTCACCAAGACCTACGACGGCGGCACCAGCGCCGCCGGCGCCGCGGCCGCGGTGGTCAGCGGCACGCTGTTCACCGGCGACACGCTGGTGGGCGGCAGCTTCGCCTACGCGGACAAGAACGCCGGCATCGGCAACAAGACGGTCACCGTCTCGGGCGTCACGATCAGCGACGGCAACAGCGGCAACGACTACACGCTGACCCTGGTGGACAACACCACCAGCACGATCAACCGCGCGGCGCTGAGCTACGGCGGCCTCACCGCCAGCAACAAGGTCTACGACGGCAACACGACGGCCAGCGTGGTCACCACCGGCGGCGCTTTCACCGGCCTGATCGGCGGCGACGACGTGACCCTCGGCAGCGCCAGCGGCACGTTCGACACCAAGAACGTCGGCACCGGCAAGACCGTGAGCCTGAGCGCCAGCTACGCCGGCGCGGACGTGGGCAACTACACGATCACGACCCAGGCCAGCACCACGGCCGACATCACGCCCGCCACGCTGACGATCAGCGGCATCACCGCCGCGGGCAAGGTCTACGACGGCACGAACGCGGCCACCGTCAGCACCAGCGGCGCCGTCTACGGCGGCCTGGTCAGCGGCGACCTCGTCAGCGTCAGTGCCACCGGCGTCTTCAGCGACAAGAACGCGGCCACCGGCAAGACCGTCACGCTGAGCAGCAGCTACAGCGGCGCCGACACCGGCAACTACACGATCGTCGACCAGGCCAGCACCACCGCCGACATCACGCCCAAGGCGCTGACGATCAGCGGCCTCACCGTGGCCGACCGCACCTACAACGGCACCGACGTGGCCAGCTTGATCACTAGCGGCGCCGTGCGCAGCGGCCTGGTCAGCGGCGACGTGGTGACGATCAGCGCCACCGGCCAGTTCGCCGACAAGAACGTGGGCACGGCCAAGGCCATCGCGCTGAGCAGCAGCTACGGCGGCGCGGACGCCGGCAACTACGCGATCACCGACCAGGCCGCCACCACCGCCAGCATCACGCCGGCCACCCTGGTGCTGACCGCGGCCAACCTCACCAAGACCTACGACAGCACCACCGCCGCCACCGGCGCGACGGCGGCCGTCGGCAGCGGCACGCTGTTCTCCGGCGACACCCTCAGCGGCGGCAGCTTCGCCTACGCGGACAAGAACTTCGGCATCGGCAACAAGACGCTGACCGTCTCGGGCGTGACCGTCAACGACGGCAACGGCGGCGCCAACTACACGGTCAGCTACGCCAGCAACACGACCAGCACGATCAACAAGGCGGGCCTCACGATCAGCGGCATCACCGCCGCGGACAAGGTCTACGACGGCACGGTCAACGCCACCGTCAGCACCACCGGCGCGGTCTACAGCGGCCTGTTCGGCGGGGATGTGGTCGTGGTGTCGGCCACCGGCGCCTTCACCGACGCCAATGCCGGCGTGGGCAAGACGGTCAACCTCAGCAGCAGCTACAGCGGCGCCGACGTCAACAACTACACCATCACCAGCCAGCCCACCGCGCTGGCCACGATCTTCACGAAGGGCCTGGTGGTCACCGCCAACGACGACGCGCGCTTCGTCACGCAGTCCGACAACGCGGGCTTCAACGGCGTCCACTACACCGGCTTCGTCGGCGGCGACACTGCGGCCAGCCTGAACACCAGCGGCCTCGCCGTCACCCGGCCCAACGCGGGCACCGACGTGGCCGCCGGCGTCTACAGCGGCGCCCTGGTGCCCAGCGGCGTGACCAGCAGCAACTACAACGTCACCTTCGCCAACGGCACCTACACGATCCTGGCCGCCAACAACGCGCTGGTGAAGACGGTCAACGTGGACACGCCCTACGGCGTCGTGCCGACCTACACGGTCGCCTCGGTCCAGTACATGGACGGCAGCAACGTCATCAGCAGCCTCACGCAGACCAGCCACACCGGCAACAGCTACGGCTACACCGACGGCGTCGGCGGCACGCTGAGCTTCACGCTCGGCCCGTCCGGCGCGACGACCAGCACCTCCGGCCGCGTCGTCGTCGGCAACTACACGATCGCGGACGCGGCGCCGGTCATCGGCGGCGGCAACCTGGCCGGTCCGGTCACCTTCATCGGCAACGAGGCGGTGCAGCAGGCGGCGGTGACCGTGTCGGCCGGCGGGGTCAGCAAGGTCTACGATGGCAACACCTCGATGAGCGGCGTCACGCTGAGCCTCAACGGCCAGTACGGCGGCGACGTGGTCACCGTCAGCGGCACGGGCGCCTTCTCGCAGAAGAACGTCGGCACCAACCTGAGCTACACCGTCAGCGGGCTCACGCTGGGCGGGGCCGACGGCGGCAACTACTACGTCACCGGCGGCACCTCGCTCGCGGGCAGCGACGGCAGCATCACGCCCAAGGCGCTGACCGTCAGCGGCATCACCGCCGCCAACAAGACCTACGACGGCACGAACAGCGCCACCGTCAGCGGCGCCGGCGTGAGCTTCGGCGGCCTGGTGGCCGGCGACAACGTGACGCTCTCGAGCCTCAGCGGCGCCTTCACCGACAAGAACGCCGGCATCGGCAAGACGGTCAACCTGAGCGAGAGCTTCGGCGGCACGGACGCCGGCAACTACACGATCACGCCGCAGGCAACGACGACCGCCACGATCAACCCACTGGCGCTGACGATCTCCGGCTCGCCCCCCGTCTCCGGCCTGAGCAAGGTCTACGACGGCACGACCCTGGTGCCCATCGACACCACCGGCGTCAGCCTGGTCGGGGTGCTGGGCGGCGACCAGGTCGGCCTCTCGGCGCAGGGCAATACCGCCGACAAGAACGTCGGCATCAACCTGCCGCTGACGATTGCCGCGCTGCTGGGCGGCACCGACGGCGGCAACTACAGCGTCACCGGCTTCCCGACGGTGGGCTCGGTCACTGTGTCGCCCAAGGCGCTGACGATCAGCGGCATCACCGCCGCCGACCGGCCCTATGACCAGACCACCAACGCCACCGTCAACACCACTGGCACGGTCTACGCCGGCCTGGTCTCCGGCGACCAGGTGACCATCGCCTCCAGCGGCAGCTTCGGCGATGCGCATGCGGGCGTGGGCAAGACGGTCAACCTCACGAACACCTACGGCGGCACCGACGCCGGCAACTACGCGATCACCGACCAGCCGACGACGACTGCCACGATCACGCCGCTGACCATCACCCCCGGAGGCACGCTGCCCGACACCAGCGCGCTGACCAAGGTCTACGACGGCACGACCAACGTACCGATCGACACCAGCGGCATCACGCTGGGCGGCGTGCTGCCGGGCGACCAGGTGGGCGTGAGCGCGAGCGGCACCACGGCGGACAAGAACGTCGGCACCAACCTGCCGGTCAGCGTCAGCGGCGGCCTCACCGGTGCCAATGCAGGCGACTATGTCTACGTGTTCCCGATCAGCTCGGGCCTGGTGACGGTGACGCCGAGGGCCCTGGTGCTCGGCGGCATCACCGCGGCGGACAAGGTCTACGACAGCACCCTCGCGGCGACGCTGGGCTTCGGCAGCGCCACGTTCACCGGCGTCGTCAGCGGCGACACGGTGGGCTACAGCACCAACGGCCTGTTCAGCGACAAGAACGTCGGCACCGCCAAGACGGTCAACCTCAACGCGGCCCTCACCGGCGCCGACGCGGGCAACTACACGCTGACCGGCCAGACCAGCACCACCGCCAGCATCACGCCGCTGATGCTGAGCCTCTCGGGCCTGCCCGACACCAACGGCCTCACCAAGACCTACGACGGCACCGTCAATGTGCCGATCGACACCAGCGGCGTCACGCTCGGCGGCCTGCTGCCGGGCGACCAGTTGGGCCTGTCGGCCAGCGGCACCACCGCGGACAAGAACGTCGGTGTGAACCTGCCGGTGACGATCGCCAGCCTGCTGACCGGCGCCGACGCGGGCAACTACGCCTTCACCGGCTTCCCGAGCTCGGGCCTGGTGACGGTGTCGCCCAAGGCACTGGTCGTCAGCGGCATCACCGCCGCCAGCCGCGCCTACGACCAGACGACCAGCGCCACGCTGAGCCTGGCCGGCATCAGCTACGCGGGCCTGGTGGCGGGCGACCAGTTCAGCGTCAGCGCCACCGGCAGCTTCGCCGACGCGCATGCCGGCGTGGGCAAGACGGTCAGCATCGTCAGCACCCACAACGGCGCCGACGCCGGCAACTACACGGTCACCGACCAGGCGACGACCACCGCCACCATCACCCCGCTGACGATCACCGCCGGCGGCACGCTGCCCGACACCAGCGGGCTCACCAAGGTCTACGACGGCACGACCAACGTGCCGATCGACACCAGCGGCATCACGCTGGGCGGCATCCTGCCCGGCGACCAGGTGGGCGTGAGCGCCAGCGGCACCACGCCGGACAAGAACGTCGGCAACAACATCCCGGTCAGCGTGACCGGCGGCCTCACCGGCGCCAACGCGGGCGACTACGTCTACGTGTTCCCGATCAGCTCGGGCCTGGTGACGGTCACGCCCAAGGCGCTGGTGCTGGCCGGCATCACCGCGCTGGACAAGGTCTACGACGCCACCATGGCCGCCACGCTGCGGCTGGGCAATGCCACCTTCAGCGGCGTCGTCAGCGGCGACGTCGTGGGCTACAGCACCGACGGCCGCTTCAGCGACAAGAACGTCGGCGCGGCCAAGACGGTGAGCCTCAACGCGGCCCTCACCGGCGCCGATGCGGCCAACTACACGCTGACCGGCCAGACCACCACCACGGCCAGCATCACGCCGCTGGTGCTGAGCCTGTCCGGCCTGCCCGACACCAACGGCCTGACGAAGACCTACGACGGCACCACGCTCGTGCCCATCGACACCAGCGGCGTCCACCTCGGCGGCCTGCTGCCGGGCGACCAGCTGGGCCTCTCGGCCAGCGGCACGACGGCGGACAAGAACGTCGGTGTGAACCTGCCGGTGTCCATCACCAGCCTGCTCACCGGCGCCGATGCGGGCAACTACGCCTTCACCGGCTTCCCCGGCTCGGGCCTGGTGACGGTGTCGCCGAAGGCGCTGGTCGTCAGCGGCATCACCGCCGACAACAAGGTCTACGATGCCACCATCGCCGCCACGGTCAACACCGGCGCCGCGACGCTGGCCGGCCTGATCGCCGGCGACCAGCTGAGCCTCGGCGCCACCGGCAGCTTCGCCGACAAGAACGCCGGCACCGGCAAGACGGTGAACCTGAGCAGCACTTACAGCGGCGCCGACGTCGGCAACTACGCGATCACCAGCCAGGCGACGACCACGGCCAACATCACGCCCAGGACCATCACCGTCGACAACCTGCCCGGCAGCGGCAACGGCGGCGCCACCGACTTCACCAAGACCTACGACGGCACGACCAACGTGCCGATCAACACCAGCGGCGTGACGATCGGCGGCGTGTTGCCCGGCGACAGCGTGGGCTACGGCGCCACCGGCACCACGGCCGACAAGAACGCCGGCAACGACAAGGCGGTGACGATCACCGGCGGCCTCACCGGCCCCGACGCCGGCAACTACCAGGTCACCGTACCCACCACCGCCACCGGCACGGTGGACGTGCTGCCGAAGACGGTCACCGTCATCGGCACGGTGGTGCTGCCCAAGATCTTCGACGGCACGACCAGCGCGGGCCTGACCGGGTCCATCCTCAGCCCCGGCGACGTGGTGCCGGGCGACCAGCTGAGCCTGACCAATGCCGGCACCGGCCAGTTCGCCGACCCGAACCCGGGCACCAACAAGCCGGTGACGACGAACATCGGCCTCGGCGGCGCCGATGCCGGCAACTACGCCATCGTGCAGCCGCAGGGCCTGACCGGCACGATCAGCAACGAGGCGGTCATCGTGCTGCCGCCCGCGCCGCCGACCGGGG